>JAEUML010000287.1 GCA_016792785.1 Alphaproteobacteria bacterium | reverse complement strand
GATCAGTTCCGAGTGCGCCAATTGTGCCAAACTTGTCAACTGCTCGCGTCGCGCTCTCACTTCCTTTTCGCGTTCGGCAGAAGCGCCCTGACGCGCGCTCACGACAACCGCGACAACTGCCGCGAGCGCCGACACAAGGCTTCCAAAAAATGCGCCGAAGAATTCCTGAGAGCGATCGCTACCCCACATCACGGCCGGCAAGACAACGATTAGAAGAACGACAGCGGTTACGGCGATAGCCGACGCGCTCGCCACGGCAAGGTCGCGCAAAGTGGGCATTGCTTCCTCGTCCTTCGGGTTCGCACCAACGGGTTCAAAATCGTTGGCACCGTTTATGGACTGGCCTTCGTTTGCCCCTTGCGAGCCGCGACTTCGCCGGGAAGTTCATAGGCGTACTGCAGGAAGGTCTCGGTGAAGAGCCTCATTTGCACGGCATCTTCCTCGCTCATCTCTTGATCATCGTGCAGAGCGTCATTTCCCGCGCCGCGCACATGGTGCGCCCAGTCCTTCATTGCATTTGTGATGATGTTATCGGTCGCCAGAGCTTCTATTCGTGCGAACAACTTCATGCCAGCTGCGGCCGGGAGGAGTTTGGTCGCGACGTCCTTCGTTGCGAGGTCGAGTGTGCTGCGATACATCCCGACGGCGCTCGTCCATTTCTGGCGACGAAAGCTGTCTTCGGCTTCGACATACCGCTTTGCTATTGGTTGAGGTGTGTGCTGTGGCGCCTCAGGCTTCGTGACGCTGGGCGTTAGATATGCAATCCTGATCTGGGACCTCTCCAAGTTGACTAAGGTCTTCAACGGATCGCCGTCGCCATGCGTCATTGCCGCAAAGGGCGCAAAACAAGCATTGCAGCTGAACAGCGCGCGCTGACGGAATTCGTCCCTCGGGTGAACGGACGCCGCAACACATGTGAGCGTGGTGTGTCCAGCGCCGCAGTGCGGGCAATCTCGGACTATGAGCCCCATCAGACACTCTCCAAGCTTGTGGGGTAAAATTTGGGGTCTGCCAAAACGACCATATCCAAACACACCCAATTTGGTGCCTTCTCGCGACTCAGATTTCACTGCCTCGACACAATTGACTCGCAGCTAGAGTCGCGCGCTTCCGCCTGCGGAATGTGTGGATTAATGGTGCCGGATGTCAGATTTGAACTGACGACCTACCGCTTACAAGGCGGTTGCTCTACCCCTGAGCTAATCCGGCGGACCGTTGAGGAGCGATGGGGTAGCGCAATGGGGCTTCGCGTGCAACGGCGCGGGGTGCGGGCGCGGGGCCCCGTGCTAAAGTCGGCCTCATGTTTTGGGCGTCGGTCCGGATGGCGTTTCGGGAGTTGCGGGCGAACCTGCTGCGCACGGGGTTGACCACGCTCGGCATCGTCATCGGGGTGGCCGCCGTCGTCATCGTCGTCACGATCACGCAGGGTGTGTCGACGCAGGTGCTCAACGACATCGCCTCACGCGGGAAGAACGCCATTCAGGTCGAGCCGCGCGCGACGCGCAATGGGCCGATGCGTTCGCGGCCGTTCGTGCTGGCCGATGTTGAGGCGATCGCGCGTGAGGTGGCCGGGCTCGATGGCGTGGCGCCGCGCGCCGGATCGTATCTGCTGTTCACGTTCGGCGACCGGAATTACCAGACGGACGTTCTGGCGACGACCAATCCCTACTTCCGCATTCGCAAGATGGAGATCGGGAGCGGGCGCGGCTTCACCGAGGGCGAGGTCAGCCGCGGCGCTTCGGTGTGCATCATCGGCGAGACGGCGCGCAAGCAGCTCTATGGGACGCAGAACCCGCTGGGTACGACGGTGCGCTCGGGCTCGTTCTCGTGCGAGGTCGTGGGCGTGTTGGCGGCGAAGGAAGGGTCCGCCTTCACGAACGACGTCAACGACGTGATCGTGATGCCGATCGCGACGTTTCATCGGCGGCTCTCCGGCGACGAATGGGTGATGTCGATCTGGGCGAGTGCCGCCAACGGTCACGACATCGATCGTCTGAAAGAGTCGATCACGCGGGTCATGCGCGAGCGGCGGGGGCTTGGCGAGGACGAGCGGCTGAACTTTCGCGTCGGCGATGCGCGCGAGATCGTTCAGATGGTGAGCTCGACGATGGCGCTGATGTCGATGGGTATTTCCGGGATCGCGGCGATCAGCCTGATCGTGGGCGGCATCGGGATCATGAACGTGATGCTGGTCGCGGTGACGGAGCGCACGCGCGAGATCGGCATACGGCTCGCCATCGGGGCGCAGGCGCGCGACGTGGCGCTGCAGTTTCTGATCGAGGCGGTGGTGCTGTCCGTCGTGGGCGGTGCGTTGGGGGCCTTGATCGGCATCGGCGC
Source organism: Alphaproteobacteria bacterium (assembly GCA_016792785.1). Taxonomy (GTDB): domain Bacteria; phylum Pseudomonadota; class Alphaproteobacteria; order Micropepsales; family Micropepsaceae; genus SZUA-430. Next base: position 14,152 of record JAEUML010000287.1, on the reverse strand, counting down.
GGCATATGCGATCACGGGTGCGATCGGGGTTCCGTTCGTTCTCGGGTTCGAGGTTGTGGCGCTCGCCTTCGGCGTGCCGGCCGCGATCGGCGTCACGTTCGGCTTTTTCCCGGCCCTGCGCGCCGCGCGGCTCGATCCGATTGAGGCACTGCGCTTCGAATGAGTGTGGTTACCGGCGTTAACACAACGAGTGAGTGTGGCAGGATTGCTGCGCCTGCGGCGCGTATATTGCCCTGGGGGTGGGGCGGCTCAGAGGTTCAGGGGCAGCGGACTCACGCTTGAAATTTCGCGGTTGGATGCGAGTTCCCTTTCCGCATGAGAACGCTCGGCACATTTCTGTTCTTGGTTGCGTTCGCTGCGGTGATGGCGGGGGCCGCCTATTTCTGGTTCTACGCCGGCGGTCCCGGCGGCGGCGACGGGCGCGGCGGCGGCGGACCGGTGCTGGTGACGCTCACCCCGGCCGAGACGCGCGAATTCGTCGACGTGATCGAAGCCGTCGGAACGGCGAAGGCGAACGAGAGCATCGACATCACGGCGAAGTCGACCGAGACGGTCAGCGCGGTCAACTTCACCGACGGACAGAAGGTGGCGGCCGGCGACGTCATCGTCGAGATGACGAGCCGCGAGCAGTCCGCCGATCTGATCGCGGCGCGCGCGCAGCTTGCGGAGGCGGCGCAAGGCTATGAGCGCACGAAGGGACTTTCCGAGAAGGGCTTTGCCTCGACGGCGCAACTCGACGCCGCGACCTCAACACGCGACAGCGCCGCGGCGCGCGTGCGCGCGCTGGAGTCGCGTGTCGCCGACCGGCTGATCCGCGCGCCGTTCGCGGGCGTCGTGGGCTTGCGCAAGGTCAGCGTCGGCACGCTTGTGCGGCCGGGCGATGTGATCACGACGCTCGACGATGTGACGCTGATCAAGCTCGACTTCACGGTGCCGGAGGCGTTCCTGGGCGCACTCAGACAAGGCATGACGGTGCGCGTGACGGTCGCGGCTTATCCGCGGCGCACGTTCGAAGGCAAGGTCGTGGGCATCGACACGCGCGTCGATCCGGTTTCGCGCGCGGTCGCGATGCGCGCCGAAATCCCGAACGGCGAGATGCTGCTGCGGCCCGGCATGCTGATGACCGTGTCGCTGCTCAAGAACCAGCGCATCGTGCTCGCCGTGCCGGAGCAGTCGCTCGTGCCGGTCGAGAACAAGCAATACGTCTTCGTCGTGCTTGCCGACCAAACGGCGGAGCGGCGCGAGGTTACGATCGGCGCGCGCCAGCCGGGCTATGTCGAAATCCTGTCGGGCTTGAAGCGCGGCGAGAAGGTCGTCGTCGAGGGTACGCTCAGGCTGCGGCCCGGCGCCGAAGTGCGGGTTGCGGGCGAGAGCGAGCCCAAGCGTGAGCGCCGGCGCGACGGGCCGGGGCCGCGGTCGTGAACCTCTACGAGATCTGCATCAAGCGGCCGGTCTTTGCGACCGTCATCAGTCTTCTGATCGTGGCCTTCGGCGTGCTGTCGTTCGAGCGTCTGCCGCTGCGCGAACTGCCCGACATCGATCCGCCGGTCGTGTCGGTGCAGACGAACTATCCGGGCGCCTCATCCAGCGTGGTTGAGACGCGGGTCACGCAGCCGCTGGAGGACTCCGTCGCAGGTATCGAGGGCATCGATACGATCTCGTCGTCGAGCCGCGACGGCGCGTCCTCGATCACGATCACGTTCCGCCTCACGCGCGACATCGAAGCGGCGGCGAACGACGTGCGCAACGCCGTGTCGCGTGCGCTCGCAAACCTGCCGGACGAAGTTGACCCGCCCGAGGTGCAGAAGGCGGAGGCCGACGGCGCGCCGATCATGTTCTTGAACCTGACCTCGACTGCGATGTCGCGGATGGAACTCACCGACTATGCCGACCGCTACATCGTCGACCGGCTGTCGACGGTGGACGGCGTGGCGCGCGTCGGCTCGTTCGGCGAGCAGCGCGCGTTGCGCATCTGGCTCGACCGCGTGGCGCTCGCGGCGCGCGGGCTGACCGTCGCCGACGTCGAGAACGCGCTGCGGGCGGAGAACATCGAGCTGCCTGCCGGGCGGCTGGAATCCAACGAGCGCAATCTTACGATCCGGGTCGAGCGCGGCTATCTGACGGAGCAGGATTTCCGCAATTTGGTGATCAAGCGGGGCGAGGATGCGCACCTGACGCGGCTTGGCGAAGTGGCGCGGGTCGAGATCGGGCCGCGCGAGCGGCGGACCACGTTCCGCGGCAACGGCCAGCCGCAGGTCGGTATCGCGATCTTCAAGCAGTCGACGTCGAACCAGCTTGCGGTCGCGCGCGGCGTGCGCGCGGAGGCGGAGTCGATCAAGGCGAACCTGCCGCCCGGAATGTCGCTGGTCGTTGCGGTCGACTACTCGGTCTTCATCGAAGAGTCCGTGAACGAGGTCTACATCACGATCGCGATCACGGGCGCGCTGGTGCTGCTCGTCATCTTCCTCTTTCTCGGCAATGTGCGGGCGGCGATCGTGCCTTCCGTCACCGTGCCCGTGTGTCTTCTTGGGTCGCTGATCCTGCTCGCGGCATTCGGGGCGTCGATCAATCTCTTGACGCTGCTTGCCCTCGTGCTCGCGATCGGGCTGGTCGTCGACGACGCGATCGTGGTGCTCGAAAACGTGCAGCGGCGCGTCGATTTGGGCGAACCGCCTTTGATCGCGGCAGTGCGCGGTACGCGGCAGGTGGCGTTTGCGGTCTTGGCCACGACTGCGGTTCTGATCGCGGTATTCGTGCCGATCATCTTCCTCGAAGGCACGATCGGGCGTCTGTTCTCGGAACTTGGCGTGGCGCTCGGCGCGGCTGTGGCGATCTCGGCGCTGGTCGCGCTCAGTCTGTCGCCGATGATGTGTTCGCAGCTGCTGCGTCCGGTCGGGAAAGAGGGCTTTCTCTCGCGCGTGATCCAGGGGTCGACGCAGTCTCTGGCGAGGCTCTACCGGGCGGTATTGGAGGCGAGCCTCGACATGCCGGTGCTCGTCATCATGATGTTCGCGGGCGTGATCGTGGCGGCGGCCGTTCTGTTCCGCCTCGTGCCCGGCGAGATCGCGCCGACAGAGGACCGGGGCATTTTCGACATCAGCATCTCGATGCCGGAAGGTACGGGGTACGACTCCGCGCTCGTGCAGATGTTGGCGATCGAAAAGGCGCTGTTACCGCTCGTTAAGGACGGGTCGGCCACCCGCGTCATCGTTCGCGTTCCGGGGAGCTTCGGTCCTTCGTCCGACTTCAACTCCGGCCGCGGCATCGTGGTGCTCGGGCCGTGGGGCACGCGCCCGCCGCAGGCTGAGGTTATCGAGCGCGTCACGCAGGCCTTGCGCAAATTCCCGAACGTGCGCGGCAACGCGATCCCGCGTTCCAGCTTCGGGCGCGGCGGCGGCGGCAACAGTCCCGTGCAGTTCGTGCTCGGCGGCTCCAGTTTTGAGGAATTGATCCAGTGGCGCGACAAGATCATGGCGCGGGCGGAGCAGTTTCCGGGGCTCGTCAATGTCGACTCCGACTACAAGGAGACGAAGCCGCAGCTGAACGTGCGCATCGATCCGACGCGTGCGGCGGACCTCGGCGTCACGGTTTCGACGGTCGGACGAACGCTCGAAACGATGCTGGGGCAGCGGCGCGTGGGCACGTTCGTCGACCGCGGCGAGGAATACGACATCATCGTCCAGGGCTTGCAGGAGAACCGCCGTCAGCCGAGCGATATGACGAACATCCTGGTGCGTTCGCAACGCACGGGAGCGTTGATCCCGCTCTCCAATCTCGTCAGTTCCAACGAGAGCGCGACGGCGTCCAGCCTGAACCGCTTCAATCGGCTGCGCGCGATTACGATTTCGGCGAACCTCGCGCCGGGCACGACGCTGGGGCAGGCGCTCGATTTCTTAGAGCGGGCGGCGCGCGAGGAGTTGCCGGCGACGGCGCAGATCGACTATCGCGGACAGTCGCTCGAGTACAAGGAATCGAGTTCGACGCTGGCGTTCACGTTCGGGCTCGCGTTGCTTGTCGTGTTTCTGGTGCTGGCGGCGCAGTTCGAGAGTTTCGTCCATCCGCTGATCATCATTCTGACCGTGCCGTTGGCGGTCGCGGGCGCGTTGTTCGGTTTGTGGGCGTCTGGGGCGACGCTCAACATCTACAGTCAGATCGGCATCGTGATGCTTGTGGGGTTGGCTGCGAAGAACGGTATTCTGATCGTCGAGTTCGCGAACCAGCTGCGCGACGAGGGACGGTCGGTGCGCGATGCGTTGGTCGAGGCCTCGATCACGCGCTTCAGGCCCATTCTTATGACATCCCTATCGACGGCGATCGGAGCGGTGCCGCTTATCGTCTATGAGGGCGCGGGAGCGCAGAGCCGCTTTGCAATCGGTATCGTGGTGTTTGCCGGCGTCATCTTTTCGACCGCGCTGACGCTATTCATTGTGCCTACGTTCTACAATCTGCTCGCGCGTTTCACGCGTTCGCCCGGCGCGATCGCGGCCGAGATCGCGGCGTGGGAGCGCGAGAACCCGGGCGTGAGCGCCGGCGAGACGCATGCGGCGGGCGCGACCTTGCGCGAGCGATTCTTGAGTTTGGCGCGGCGCAAGGCCGGGCGCTGAGCGCCTCAGGTCCCGGTCTTCGGCAATTCTGCGGGCTTGGCTTCCGGCGTGCGGTGCAGGTAGGTGATCGAGTCGGGTCCGACGACGCCGCCAGAGACGATCATCGCCATCGCTTGGTCGGCCGTCATATCGACGGCAATGACGCGGTCCGATGGGACGATCTCAAGATAACCGGAGGTCGGGTTTGGCGCGGTCGGCACAAAGACCGCCGTCAGTTCGATTCCGGTCGTCGTTTCGCGGAACGTGCGCATGGCAAAGCCGATCGCGCGCATGTCGGCATTCGGGAAATCGATGAGCACGACGCGCTGAACGTTCTCGGCCTTGGGCTGCAGCGCGGCGATCACCTTCTTCGTCGAGGAGTAGATCATGTGCACGAACGGCACCTTCTCCAGCAGAGCCTCGAAGCCTGCGAGCAGCTGCTGTCCAACGACGCGGGTCGCGAGTGCGCCGATGGCGTAGAGCAGCAGCAACGCGAACGCTGTGCCGATCACATAGAGGAACAACGGGCTGGCAAGCGCACGCGCCAAAAATCCGGGCAGCAGAGGGCCGACATTCAGTGCTGTCCACTCGGCCCACGGACTGCCGAAGTAGGACAAGGCGTCGAAGATCAGCTTCAACACGAACCATACGGCCGCGAGCGGCAGGATGGTCAGCACGCCTGCGATCAGATTTTGCTGGATGTTCAAGGCGGTGCTCCCCGCCGATTTGCCGGAGGCGGCGAGTCTAAGCTCTGAGTCGGCCTCCGGGCAAATCGGCAAGGTGCGTTTTCAACACGCGTCGGCGGTGCCGTTCATGCGCCGAACCGCGCCTTCTTCGGCCATGACGGCGTAGAGGCCGAGCGAGACCCAAGAATACGCGCGGCCGTCCTTGAAACGCAGGTTCGCGCGGCGCACGGCGCCTTTCACGGAATTGTCCCACTCATCGACGCTGTCATGGGGGCCAGGGCATGCGAGCTTGTTGCCGATCGTTTCGCGCTTTCCTTCGTTCATTTTCTCCAACGCCACATCGACGGATTCCGGCTTTTCACCTTTGTCGGCGACGCCTTTTCGCGCCTTTTGGGCGGCCGCGTGGCGCGCGAGACCTAAGGCCAAGTGCTCAAGTTGCGGCGGCGCCAGGTTGAGTTGGCAGGCGCGTGCAGCCTCACCGGCAGCTGCCGGCGCCGTCGGCGCGGCGAAGTGAAGTGTGAAGCCGCCGTCCTTGATATCGACTTTGAACTCGTCGCGTAGGCGGGTCTGTTCGTCAGGCGGAAGCTTGTCCCAGGCGCAGGTGAGCGGTGCGAGGTCGGGTGCGCCTTCTGCGACCGCAGGTGCGCTCAGTGCAATCGAGAAGAGAATCGCCGATGGAATCGCTGCGAACTTACGCATGCCAAGCCCCCTTATGCGTTGCGCTAAGGGGCAGATTGTGTGGCCAACCGTGGCGGTTCAATGGCGAGGCGGCCAGAATCGGGCTTGCTCACGCGAGCGTGAACCGGCTCTTCCTTGTGGGGAAGGGGATCGTGTAGATTCCCGCCAAACCAAGTCTCCCCTTTTTGGTGGGTTGTCATGACATTGCGATTTTTCGCACATTCGGTAGCGGTCGCTGCCGCGCTTCTGCTGACTTCTGTGATGGGCGCGGCCGCGCAGCCCAGCGACCTGTGGACGGTCACGAACATCCCGGTGGACGCCACGGGCACAAGCCCGTCGGCGGCAAAGGAAGCGGCGCTGTCGCAGGGCCGGCAAAAGGCGTGGGCGGAAGTGTTTCGCCGCATCACGCCGTCGAGCGAGTGGTCGCGGCTGCCGAAGTTCACGGACCTTGAGCTTGAACCGCTGGTCAAGAGCTTCGACATCGGAAGCGAGAAGCACTCGAGCACGCGCTATCTCGCGACCGTGACGTATGTGTTCAGCCCGACGAATGTGCGCAACGCACTTCGGCGCACGGGCGTTCAGTTCAGTGAGACGACCGCGAAGCCGGTTCTGGTGGTGCCGCTCAACGGCGCTGCGTGGGCGCCGGAATCGCCGTGGGGACGCGCCTGGGCGCAGCAGTCGCGGCGCGGCCGGCTGGTGCCCGTCGCGGTGCCGGTTGGTGATGTCCAAGACATGGGCGCGCTTGCCACGATTTCGTCGGCTGCCGATTGGGGGATCGTGCGGGGGCTCGCCGAGCGGTACGGCGCAAGCTCGGTCTTGCTCGCCTCTGCGGCCAAAAGCGGGGCGGGGCTTCAGGTCGCCATGACCCACATCCGCCCCGACGGGCGCAATCAGCGCAGTGGTTCGTTCTCGCCGCAAGGCGCAGAAGACGAAAGCGCGCTCGCGCTGCGCGCGGCTGGATCGGTCGCGGACAGCTTGCAGGAAGACTGGAAGCGCACCACATCCGTCGATTACGGACAGCAGACGTCGTTGAGCGTTTTGATTCCCTTCCGGGGATTGGCCGAATGGGTGAGCATCAAGCGGCACCTGGAAGGCACGAAGCTCATCCAGACGCTGTCTGTCGAAGAGTTGAATATGGGCACGGCGCGGGTGCGTCTCGACTATGTCGGCAAGGTCGAGCAATTGCAGGCGGCGCTGGCGCAGACGAATTTGTTCCTTGGCGCCGACGCAACGGGAAACTGGACGCTAAGCCGCAATGCAGCCGCCACCGCAGCCGCCCCGCCCGGTTGAGTCCCGGTGGTTTCTTAAGCCTTCGCGCTATGGGCTGACGCTCGCGAACGGGGTGACGGCGATCCGGCTGGTGCTGGTGCCGTTCATCGCGGTCGCGCTTTTGAACGAGCGGTTCGATCAAGCGTTCTGGATGATGATCGCGGCTGGCGCTTCGGACGCGGTCGACGGCTATATCGCCCGCGCTTTCGGTCACAAGTCGCTGGTCGGCGCGTACCTGGATCCGATGGCGGACAAGCTGCTGTTGATCACCACGCTCGGTATCCTGACCTATGAAGGGCATTTGCCGGTGTGGCTGATGGCGCTCGTCTTCGGGCGTGATGTTGCGATCGTGGTGACGGTTGCGGCCTTCACGCTGATGAAGCGCGTCGATCTGCGCATGCAGCCGTTGTTCATATCGAAGCTGACCACGTTTGCGCAGGTGGCGCTGGTGGTTGTGGTTGTGGCCAATCTCGCGTTCGATCTCGAGGGGTCGCGTTTGGTGACCGGTTTGATCTGGACAGTCGCTGCGGCGACGGCAGCGTCTTGGGTCGCCTATTTCCTCGAAGGCCTGCGTGCGCTCAAGGCGGCCGAAGCGCGGCCGTCGGCCTGACGAACATGAAGCGCGCGCCCACCGGTCAATTGCCGTTTCCGTTCGAGTCCGCGCGCAGCTATGCGCGCGAGGATTTCGTGCCCGGCGATGCGAACGCCGAGGCGCTTGCATTCATCGACGCGTGGCCGTCGTGGCCGGCGCGGGTGTGCGCACTCTGGGGGCCGGCCGGCAGCGGCAAGACGCATCTTGGCGAGATTTGGCGTGCGCAAAGTTCTGCGGAAATGCTCGATACGCGCGCGATCAACGTCGAGACGGTGACGGGTCTTGCTGCGGGTGGAACGTTCTTGGCGGACGATGTGGACCGGACCGAGGGCGGCGCGGCGTTGTTCCATCTTTTGAACTTCGTCAATCAAACGAACGGCTGGTTGCTGATGACGGGCTGCGAAGCGCCGCAACACTGGCCGACCAAGGTGCCCGATCTTCATTCGCGGTTAACCGCCGTGCCAGGCATTTCCTTGCATGCACCGGACGAGGCGTTAATCGCGCGGGTCTTGCTCAAGCTTTTCGGCGAGCGGCAACTTAAGGTTCCCGAAGCCCTGATCGACTATCTTGTTCCGCGGCTGGAGCGTTCGTTTGGCGACGCGGAACGGATCGTCGTTCTGATCGACAGGCTGGCGCTGCAACAAAAGCGTAACATTTCCGTCGATATCGGGACGCAAGCCTTTCGGCTTTTGGATGCCGAGCGGCAAGCCTCGGCTGACAACGGAGAGGGTTTGGTCTAGGGTCCCTCGCGCGAAAAACCCCGCGTTTCGATTGGGTTGGCGAGCGATCACGCAGCGATGGATACGACGTCTACACCGAAGCGCGAGCAAGGTGGCGCCCCGGCGGCTGCGCCGTCGTCGCGTCCGTCGCGGGCCAGCGCGAAGACTGCCGATCTGACGTCGAAGTCGCGGCTGATCAATCGCGAATTGTCCTGGCTTGCATTCAACACGCGCGTGCTCGAAGAGGCGAAGAACGAGCGCCATCCGCTGCTCGAACGTTTGCGCTTCCTATCGATCTCGGCTGCGAACCTCGACGAATTCTACATGGTGCGCGTTGCCGGCCTCAAAGGCATGGTCAACGCGCACGTCGTCACGCAGTCCGACGACGGGCTGGGACCTCAGCAACAGCTTGACGCGATCAATGCGATGGCCTCGGACCTGATGTCCGAGCAGAACCAAGTGTGGCTTGCGCTCAGTCAGCTGTTGCGCAAGGCCGGCGTCGCGGTGCTCGAGCCCAAAGAGCTGTCGGACGCGGACCGCCAGTGGCTCGACAACAAATTCATGAGCGACGTCTACCCGGTGTTGACGCCGCTTGCGATCGATCCGGCGCATCCTTTTCCGTTCATCCCGAACATGGGACTGGCGCTCGCGCTGCATCTGCGTCGCAAGGACGGGCGCGAGATGGATGCGCTCATCCCCATACCGGGTCAGATCCCGCGCTTCATCCGTTTGCCGCAACAGCCGGCGAACGGCGGTGCGGTTGCGACCGCGCGCTTCATCGCGCTCGAGCGGCTGATCGGCGAGTTCCTTGACCGCCTGTTCCCCGGATACGACGTCATGGGCAGCGGCACGTTCCGCGTGCTGCGCGACAGCGATATCGAAGTTGCCGAAGAAGCCGAAGACCTTGTGCGCTGGTTCGAAGGCGCGTTGAAGCGGCGCCGGCGCGGCAGCGTGATCCGGCTCAAATTCGAAGCCTCGATGCCGGAAGACCTGCGCGCGTTCATCACCGATCAGATGGACATGAACGGCCGCGAGCCCGTGACCGCGGAAGGCATCCTGGGGCTCGCGGATACGAGCCAGCTCATCATCAGCGAACGTTCCGATCTGACGTTCAAGCCCTACTCGGCGCGATTCCCTGAGCGTATCCGCGAGTTCAACGGCGACTGTTTTGCGGCGATCCGCGCCAAGGACCTGATCGTCCACCATCCGTTCGAGTCATTCGATGTCGTGGTGCAGTTCCTGCGCCAGGCGGCGGCCGACCCCGACGTGCTGTCGATCAAGCAGACGCTCTATCGCACCGGAAACGACTCGCCGGTCGTGAAGGCGTTGATCGAGGCGGCGGAGGTGGGCAAATCGGTGACGGCGATCGTCGAACTCAAGGCGCGCTTCGACGAGGCGGCAAATATCCGTTGGGCGCGCGACCTTGAGCGGGCCGGCGTGCAAGTCGTATTCGGCTTCATGCAGCTGAAGACGCACGCGAAGATTTCGCATGTCGTGCGGCGCGAGGGCGGCGCGTTGCGCACCTATACGCATTTCGGCACCGGCAACTATCACGCGACGACCGCGAGGATTTATACGGACCTGTCGCTGTTCACGTCCGACCCTGCGCTGGGGCGCGATGCGGGCCGTGTGTTCAACTTCATCACGGGCTATGCCGAGCCGTCGCATCTTGAGAAGCTTGCCGTGTCGCCGCTCAATTTGCGCGCCACGCTGATCGAGCAAATCCGCGCGGAGGTCGCGCATGTGAAGGCGGGGCGTCCCGGGCACATTTGGGCCAAGCTGAACGCGCTTGTGGATGCGACCGTGATCGACGAGCTCTACAAGGCCAGCCAGGCCGGCGTGAAGATCGATCTCGTCGTGCGTGGCATTTGCTGCCTCAGGCCAGGGGTCCCCGGCCTATCCGAGAACATCCGGGTCAAGAGCATCGTCGGCCGCTTTTTGGAGCATTCGCGCATCGTCTGCTTTGGCAACGGCAATGGGTTGCCGCATGGCCAAGCGAAAGTGTACATCTCCTCCGCCGATTGGATGCCGCGCAATCTCGACCGCCGCGTCGAGGTGCTAGTGCCGGTCGAGAACCCTACGGTTCACGAGCAGGTGATGGGCCAGATCATGAATGCAAATCTGCGCGACGTGGCGCAAAGCTGGCACCTGCAAGGGGATGGCACCTATGTCCGCTCGCCGGGTTTCGACGCGGCGGACGCGTTCTCGGCGCACGAGTATTTCATGACCAACCCGAGCTTATCGGGCAGAGGCACGGGCGGACCGACAAAGGGCGCGACGAAAACGGCTCGCGGCCGCTCCAAGGGTCAATAGCGCGCGATGGCGAACAGTCCGAGCGATACGGCCCGCCGAACGGCGGCGCCGACCGTCGGGCCAAGCGAAACGCCGTTCGCGGTCGTGGACATCGGCTCGAATTCGGTGCGTCTCGTCATCTACGACCGGCTGACGCGCAGTCCGGTCTCGCTGTTCAACGAAAAGTCGCTGTGCGCGATCGGGCGCAACATGGTGTCGACCGGGCTGCTCGACGACGAGGGGAGCGAAGCGGCGATCGCCGCGCTCGCGCGCTTTCGCGAAATCGCGGGCGCCGTCGGTGCGCGGCTTGAGGCGGTGGCGACCGCGGCGGTGCGCGACGCCAAAAACGGCAACACGTTCGTGGCGCGCGCGCGTGACGCGCTCGGCGCGCCGATCCGGATACTGACCGGCGAAGAGGAGGCACGGCTTGCCAGCGAAGGCGTGCTCGCGGCGATTCCGGATGCCGACGGCGTCGTCGGCGATCTGGGCGGGGGCAGTTTGGAGCTTTCGTTCGTGTCGGGCGGCAAGTCGTCGGTCGGTGTTTCGCTGCCGTTCGGGCCGCTGCGCCTCATGGACATGAGCGAAGGGCGGATCGACAAGGCGCGTGCGATCGTCGATCAAGGGCTTGAGAAGGTTCCGGGTCTCGACAAGCTCAAGGGCAAGAGCTTCTACGCGGTCGGCGGCGTCTGGCGGAACATCGCGCGCATCCACATGGACGACGAAGAGCACGCGGTCCACGTGTTGCATCACTATGAGATCGCGCGCGAGCCGGCGCTCGGCTTTGCGAATTTCCTGTCAGGGTTGTCGCGGAAGTCCCTTGAAGGCATCACGTCGGTCACGCGGCGGCGCGCGGAAGCCATACCCTACGGTGCGGTCGTGCTCGAACGCTTGCTGAAGTCGGCGAAGCTCGAGCGGGTCGTGATTTCCGCGTTCGGTTTGCGCGAAGGCGTGCTGTTCTCCAAGCTTTCGGCCGAGGAACGCGCAAAGGACCCGCTGATCTCGTCCTGCGAAGACATGGCGCGGCGCTTGGGACGCGATCCGCGGCTTTCGCAAGTGCTCGAGCGTTGGACGGCACCTTTGTTCGCGAATGCGGACAAACGCCTCGACCGGTTGCGGCGCGCGGCGTGTGGCTTGGCAGATACTGGCTGGCGCGATCATCCGGATCATCGGGCCGAGCAGACCTATGCCGAGGTGCTGAACGCGCCCTTCATCGGCATCGATCACCAGGAGCGCGCGTTGCTCGCGTTGGCACTGTTCCACCGCTACGGCGGGGAAAACGACAAGGCGATCCGCCGCGTACAGCGTTTCGCCGGCGACGACGTCGCCAAGACCGCGCGGACGCTGGGGTTAGCCCTTCGCGCGGCGCTGGTGATGGCGGGGCCGGCGCCTGATCTGCTCGGCGAGACCTCGTTGAAGGTCACCCCGGCTTCCCTCGTCGTCTCGATCCCCAAGTCTCACCAAGCGCTCGTCGCCGAAGCGATCACGAAGCGGCTCACGGACCTCGCCAACGCGCTCGACAAGTCACTCCGGATCGAGCTCCGCTAGCAGAAGTTGCGGATCGATCGGGCACCCGCGCACGTGGTGCTTGCCGGCGGCCGCGGGTGGTCCATAATTCTCCTCACCACAAGAACAAGAACGGTGGAGGAGCCTATGAAGGTCAAAGACGTAATGCATTCCGACGCGATTTGGGTGGGGCCCGAGACGCCGGTCGCGCAGATCGAGGCGAAGCTTCAGGCGGACGATGCGGGTGCGGTGCCGGTCAGCGAGTTCGATCGCCTCGTCGGCGTCGTGACGCGCAAGGATCTCGCGCGCTGCGGTACGACTGGAGCGAAGCGGCTGACGGCGCGTGACGTGATGTCGAAGCCGATCATCTATTGCTACCCCGAGGAAGAGGTCGCGGCCGCGCGCAACATCATGCACAAGCACGCGGTGCGCCGCCTGCCGGTCGTAAGCCACCAAAAGCGGATCATCGGTTCGGTGACGATCGGCGATATCGCCGGTTAGGCTTCGACGGCCACGACGATCGCCTTGCGTTCGCGGATCGAGAGTGCGATCCGGCCGTGCTTGAGTTCCAGCGCGGCGTCGCCGAAGATTTCGCGGCGCCAGCCCGAGAGTGCGGGCACGTCGGCATTGTCGTCGGCGGCGATCTGATCGAGGTCGGAGGACGAGGCGATCAGTTTTTGCGCGACGCCGTGGGCTTCGCACTGGATCTTGAGCAGCACGCGCAGCATGTCGCCCAAGACCGGCGGCACGGCGGGCGGCGGGCCGCGGTCGATGTCGGGCACTGCGGAGGCCGGCAACGCCAATCCTGCCTTCACCGCCTCTATCAGGCCCTGGGCTGCGCGCGAACTTGCGAAGCCGCGTGGGATGCCGCGCAGGGCGTCCAAGTCTTCTTGCGTGTTCGGCGCTTGCGCGGCGATTTCGAACAGCGCTTCGTCTTTCATCACGCGGCTGCGCGGCACGTCGCGTTCCTGCGCGAGACGCTCGCGCCAGGCGGCGATTTCCATCAGCACTGCGGTGAAGCGCCGGTTACCGCCGCGCATCTTCAGGCGGCGCCACGATTCCTCGGGCTTGAGTTCGTACGTCTCGGGTGCGCGAAGGACGTCGAGCTCTTCTTCCAGCCAATGCGAGCGGCCGGACTTGTCAAGTTGGCGGCGCAACGTTTCGTAGACGCGGCAAAGATGCGTGACGTCGGAGAGCGCATAAGCGAGTTGCTTGTCGTTCAACGGGCGCCGCGACCAATCGGTAAAGCGCGAGGACTTGTCGACCTGGGCGTGGGCGAGTTCGCGCACCAGCGTTTCGTACGCGGCGCTGTCGCCGAAGCCGCAGACCATGGCGGCGACCTGCGTGTCGAACAACGGCGTCGGGATCACGGACGCCTGATGGAAGAAGATTTCGATGTCCTGGCGCGCGGCGTGGAAGACCTTGATCACGTCGGGCTTGGCCATCAGCGCGTTGAAGGGGCTGAGGTCGAGGCCCGGCGCCAGCGGGTCGATCACGACGGCAAAGCCCGGCACCGCCGCCTGAATCAGGCAGAGCTTCGGCCAATAGGTCGAGTCGCGCATGAACTCGGTGTCGATGGCGACGTAAGGCGCGCCGGCGAAGCGGGCGCAGGCCTCGGCAAGTTCGCCGTTCGACGTGATGACAGTGACCATTGGTGCGGTGCTATAGCCCAAGATTCGCGCCCTTGACAGGTGGCGCGGGGTGCCGCCACAAGGTGCGCCCTTAAAGCGGCTGTGGCCCGAAACATCAAGGAATTCCGATGCATCGCTATCGCACGCACACCTGCGGCGAATTGCGCGCCGCCCACGTTGGAACGCGGGCGCGCGTTTC
>JAEUML010000250.1 GCA_016792785.1 Alphaproteobacteria bacterium | reverse complement strand
CCCAGCGAGACCAGCGCGCGCACGCTGAGCGGCCAGTGGGCTTGGCCGCCTTGCGGAAGGTAAGCGAGTTCGCGCGCAAGGTCTTCGCGGCGCCACGCGGCAAGCGGCTTGCCGTCAAGGGCGATGCGGCCGGCGCTGGGTGGTGCGAGGCCGGCGGCCGCGCGCATCAGCGTCGACTTGCCGGAGCCGTTCGGCCCCATGATGCCGACGAGTTCGCCGCGCGCGAGCTTCAGCGAAACACCGGCCAGCACCTCGCGACCGCCCAGCGCGACCGAAAGATCTTCGAGTTCGAGCATCGTCATTGCACCTCGCGGCGGAGTTTGAAGACGAGCCAGAGGAAGAACGGCACGCCGATCAGCGACGTGAAGACGCCGAGCATCAATTCGGGGCCCGACGGCACGAGGCGTACCGCCGTGTCGGCCGCGACGACGAGCAGCGCACCGCCGATCGCGCTGGGCCACAAGAGGCGCGAGGGCATGTGGCCGACGAACGGCCGGCAGAGATGCGGCACGATGAGGCCGACGAACGCGATCGCGCCCGTGACGGCGACGGACGCGCCGACGGCAAGTGCCACGCCCAGCGTCACGAGACGTTGCGTCGAGAGCACTTTGATGCCGAGCGAACTCGCGGCCTCGTCGCCCAATGTCAGCGCATCGAGCGCGCGGCCTGAGAACGCGAGCAAGGCGAGGCCCACGGCGACGAAGGGGGCGGCGAGATAGACCTCCTCCATGCTGCGGTCCTTGAGCGAGCCCATCAGCCAGTAGATGATTTCGCTCACCGCCCAAGGGTTCGGCGCCAAATTCATGGCCAGCGCCATCAGGGCGGCCGCGAGATTGGCCAGCGCCACACCTGCGAGGATCAAGATCAAGATGCCGTTGTCGCGGCCGCTCATCGCACTCAGGATTCCGGCGGCGGCGAGCGCGCCCAGCATCGCGATCGCGGGCAGTGCGAGCGGGAACTCTTTCGACAGACCAAAATAGATCGCGATCACGGCGCCGAGCGAGGCGCAGGCGGCGATCCCCATGACGCCGGGTTCGGCGAGCGGATTGCGCAGCAAGCCCTGCAACGCGGCGCCGCTGATGCCGAGCGCCGCCCCGGACATCAGGCCTAAGATCATCCGCGGCAGGCGGATGTCCTGCATAATGATGCCGGCAGTGCCCGCGCCGCCGAAGAGACCGTCGATCACCTCGCGCGTCGCCAGCGGCGCATAGCCGATGAAGAGCGAGGCCGCGGCGACGACGAGCGTCGTTGCGGTCAATGCTGCGATCAATCCGAATTCGCTTGAGCGACCAAGCATGTCTTCACCGCCACGTCGTCCTCGTGGCCCACGCGCGGAATTGCTCGTGGACCAACTGTCGCCGCGACGGAGAGATCCGTTTCCACGCGCGCACCCCGGCGGTGGGAGGACGACATGCTCCGGCAGGTTTCCTGGCTTCGCGGCTCGTGGCGCGCCTTGTCCGCCTTCCCGCAAGGGACGTCCCCACAGTGGCATGCTCGACAAGGTGCTGGCCGCTTACAGTTGCGGGGGCAGCCGCGGCTTTGACCGCGTTCCCTACACCGGATCACTGTCCGGTTGGGTACTCCCGTTTCGCCTATGGCGCAAGGCGGGCGCGTTCGGCGGCTAGTTTCTCGACCGCTTCTGCGATCCAGGGGCCCGGACAAATCCAAAGGCGGGAGGGCATTGCGTAGAGCGCGGATTTGCCCTCGAGGCTGCGGAACGCGGGGTGGCGCAGGATGCTTTGCGCGCGGCTCGACGTGCCGGTGTAGGCGTCGTCAAGGATGAGGAGGCGTGGGGCGGAGGCGATCACGAGTTCGAGCGGGACGGTGCCGTAACTGCCGGGCATGAGTTCGGGTGCGAGGTTCTTCAAACCCGCCGTCTTCAGAACGTCGTGCGTCAGCGTGCCGTTGCCTGAAGAGACGCCGTTCGGTTCATAGACGAGCGCAGTGATTTCGGCGCCGGGCTGGCTTTGCGCGCGGGCGATGCGGGCGTCCATTGCGGCGATCATCGCCACACCGCGCTCTGGCTCACCGACCGCCTCCGCCACGCCGCGCACGATCTTGCGCACGTCGTCGAGCGAGGCGCCGGCGCCGATGACGTGGACGGGCACGCCGAGGCTTTGCGAGAGGCGGTTCGCGTGCGCGCCGGTGTAGATGTCGCCGAGCACGAGGTCGGGCTTCAGTTCGACAATCTCCTCGGCGCGGGCGTTGTTGACGGGGATACCCTTGGCAGCTTCGGCGTAGTTCGAGATCTGCGGCTCGGTCGACAGACGCGAGACGGAGGCGATACGCGAGCGTTCGACGAGCGCGAGCGCGAGCTGGTCGGCGCAGACGTTCGTCGAGACGATGCGGGTGGGCTTCTTCTGTTGGCCCTGAGAAGAGGGTTCACGCGAAGACGCGAAGACGCGAAAGAATGAGGGTTGTGCCGATTCCGAAGCGCCGGAGGCTTTCACAACTCCCCTCGCCCTTCCTTCTTTAGGAAGGGAGAGGGGCTGGGGGTGAGGGTAGGTCGTCGAGCCGGATGATGAGTCTGAGAGTGCGCTGCGCGGACCGATGAACGACGGCACGGCGGACAGCCCACCCTCACCCCCAGCCCCTCTCCCTCCCTGTGGGAGGGCGAGGGGAGTCGATATGGCGGCCGCCACAATGAGAGCTCGAATGAACATGCGGGTGCTCTATAGTAACTTCGTCGCCAAATCGCCAGCGTGAGGGACGCCATGTATGAGACGATCAGCGTGCGGAGGGAGGGGGCGGTCGATTGGGTGACGCTCAACCGGCCGGACAGTTTGAATGCGCTGAACAAGCGGTTGGTCGACGAGTTGCTCGACTATTTCGGGGCGATTTATTGGGACAAGTCGGTGCGCATCGTCGTGATGCGCGGCGCGGGACGCGCGTATTGCGCGGGGCTCGACCTCAAGGAGCGCGACAACGGCCCGCGCTCGCCGCAGGCGGGACTGACATCGCAGCGGCGCATCAGTGAGATCGTGATGCGCATGCGGCGCTGTCCGCAGCCGATCATTTCGCTCGTTCATGGGCCGGCGTGCGGCGGTGGGTTTGCGCTGGCGCTGGCCAGCGACATCCGTATCGCGGGGGCGAGCGCCAAGATGAATGCGGCGTTCATTCGCCTCGGGTTGTCGGCGTGCGATATCGGCGTCAGTTACTTCCTGCCCAGGCTCGTCGGGGTTTCGGTGGCGTCGGAGCTGATGCTGACCGGGCGTTTCATTCATGCGGATCGGGCGTTGCGCGTGGGGCTCGTCAGCGAAGTCGTGGCGGACGACAAGATGGAAGAGGCTGCGCGGCCTTATCTCGACGAGATGCTGACGACATCGCCGCTCGGCCTTCGCATGACCAAAGAGTGTCTCAATATGAGCGTCGATGCGGGGAGCCTGGAGGCCGCCGTGGCGATGGAGGATCGCAATCAGATTCTCTGCGCGCAGACGAGCGACTTCGGCGAGGGCGTTCGCGCTTTTCTGGAGAAGCGCCAGCCCAGCTATCAGGACGCTTGAGGCATGCAGCGGTGGCATTATCTGCGCGGCGGTGAAGTCTCTCTGCTGATCGATGCACGGCCGGGCGGCGATGCGTTGCCGCGCATCGTGCATTTCGGCGCCGATCTCGGGGCCATGCCCGACTTCGATGCGATCGCTGCCGCTGCGCCCGCCGTGATGTGGGGCGCGCGGATGGATGTGCCCTGCCCGCCCTGCGTGTTGCCGGGTGCGGAGGCCGGGTACTTCGGGATGCCGGCGGTTGCCGGTGGCGCTTGGGCGTTCGAGCGTGCGTCCGGTGGCGGGGACAGTGTGACGCTTCACCTTCGCGCCGGCGGGCAAGCTGTCGGCATCACGTATCGCCTGTCGCCGCAGGGCGTGTTGGCGGCGCGCGTCGAAGGCATGGCTGCGGCAGTCGCGTTGCCCTTACCCGCATGGGCGCACGACTTGATTTCGTTTGGCGGCGATTGGGCGCGAGAGTTTTCACCGGCACGCCAGACGCTCGGCAACGGTGCGCTGGTGTTCGAGAGCCGGCGCGGGCGGCCGGGGCATGATCGGTTCCCCGGCTTGATCGTCGGCGCGGGCGGATTCAGTGATGATCACGGCGACGTCTATGCGGTGACGCTGGGTTGGAGCGGCAGCCATCGGCTTTGCGTCGAGCGGCTGCGCGAAGGCGGCGTGGTCGTGCAGGCGGGTGAGATCGACGGCGGTGCGGATGGGCCTTGGGTCTATGCGACGCATTCGCCGCGCGGGTTGAACGGGGCGATGCAGGCGCTGCATGCGTTCGTTCGCGAGCGGATCGTTCCCAAAACCGTCGCGGCGCGGCCGCGGCCGGTGCACTACAACACGTGGGAGGCGATCTACTTCGATCACGATGAGGTCACGCTGAGAACGCTCGCCGGACGCGCGGCGTCGGTGGGCGCCGAGCGGTTCGTGCTCGACGACGGGTGGTTCAAGGGGCGCGCGAGCGACCGCGCGGGGCTCGGCGACTGGGTCGTCGATACCAAGAAGTTTCCGAATGGATTGCAGCCGCTGATTGCGCATGTGCGATCGCTTGGCATGGAGTTCGGGCTTTGGGTCGAGCCCGAGATGGTGAACCCCGACAGCGATCTGGCGCGGGCGCATCCGGATTGGATTCGGCGCGATGGTGACGGGTTGTTGCTGCAGCGGCA
>JAEUML010000224.1 GCA_016792785.1 Alphaproteobacteria bacterium | reverse complement strand
CGGAGGCGTTCTCGGGTCCGGCGTTGGCGGCGGCACTTAGGGGCAAACGCACACCGATCAAGGCGGCGTTGCTCGATCAGCGCGTGGTTGCGGGCCTCGGCAACATCTATGTGTGCGAGGCGTTGTTCCGCGCGGGCGTCTCACCGAAGCGGATCGCTGCGACCGTTTCGCGCGAGCGTGCGGCGCGGATCGTGGCCGCGTCGAAAGCGGTACTCAAGGACGCGATCAAGGCGGGCGGGTCGAGCTTGCGCGACTACAAACGCACGGACGGGGAACTCGGCTATTTCCAGCACACGTTTTCTGTGTACGACCGCGAAGGGCAAGCTTGCACCAAAGCGGGATGCAGAGGCGTCGTGAAACGCATCGTGCAAGCGGGGCGTTCGACATTCTATTGCGCGGCGTGTCAGCGGTAGCGCCAAGGCTGCAATTGCGCTACATCGCCGCCGGCATTTCCTGAAAGGCCTTCATCCCATGACCTTCGAGACGATCAAGAGCGAGACGCGCGGCGCGGTCCGGCTCATCACGCTGAACCGCCCGCAAGCGCTGAACGCGCTGAATTCTCAGCTGATGCAGGAGCTGAGCGCGGCGCTCGATCAGGCCGAGGGTGATGCCGGCGTGCGCTGCATCGTGATCACGGGTTCCGAGAAGGCGTTCGCGGCGGGCGCGGACATCAAGGAAATGCAGCCGAAGACCTATATGGAAGCATTCGGCGAGGATTTCATCGGCAAGCACCACGAGCGCGTGGCGACGTGCCGCAAACCTGTGATTGCGGCGGTCGCGGGTTTCGCGCTTGGCGGCGGGTGTGAGCTTGCGATGATGTGCGACTTCATCATTGCGGCCGACAACGCGAAGTTCGGCCAGCCCGAGATCAAACTGGCCGTGATGCCCGGCATCGGCGGCACGCAGCGCCTGACGCGCTTTGTCGGCAAGTCGAAGGCGATGGAAATGTGCTTGACGGGACGGATGATGGATGCCGCGGAAGCTGAACGCGCAGGGCTCGTGAGCCGTATCGTGCCGCTTGCCGATCTCTTGAACGAGGCAATGAAAGCGGCGGAGACGATCGCCGACATGTCGGCGCCGATCGCAATGATGACGAAAGAGACAATCAATCGCGCCTATGAAACGACGCTGGCGGAAGGCGTGCGCTTCGAGCGGCGCGTTTTCCACTCGATGTTCGCGACCGCCGACCAGAAAGAAGGCATGGCCGCGTTCATCGAAAAGCGAAAAGCGAAGTTCGAACACCGCTGAGGGTTGCGACAACTATTCCTGGTTGACGCTCCTTAGGTCGTTGCCTATAACGCGCGTCCCTTACGCAACACCGCAAGCCTTTCTCAAGGACGATCCCCGATGGCGAATATCCGCTCGGCAGCCAAAGCAGCGCGCAAATCCAAGCGCCGCGAGGCCATCAATACCGCGCGGAAGAGCCGGGTTCGTAGCTTCGTGCGCAAGGTCGAAGAGGCGATCGCCAAGGGCGACGCCAAGGCCGCCGCCGACGCCTTGAAGGCTGCCCAGCCGGAAATCGTACGCGGCGCCAACAAGCGCGTCCTGCACAAGCGCGCCGCGGCGCGCAAGGTGTCGCGGCTGACGCGCCGCGTGAAGGCGCTGGCGAAGTAAGTTCGCCCGGGCCGCTTTCGACTTAAACTCCTTTTAATTTCTGATCCAGATTCGAGGCGCACCGTGTGCGCCGTAAGCGATTCCGCGCCGGTCATGAAAGCGTTGTCGTCCGTCTACGGATCATTGATGAAACTGCCACATTGACGAGGGTAAGGGGTGTCAGTAGCGTCGTCAGGGAAGCAAGCAAATTCTTATACTTTTCGCTGCTCCAGCGCGCGTCATGCGCCCCAGTCTCCCGGTACGAGAATTTGTCATCGATCGTTCAAGAGGCGCACGCTGTGCAACTTTTTTGATGGGTGTTCTCGGTTGGTTGCCTTGCCTGCGAATCACCTGAGCACTATGGTAAACGCGACATGAAAATTGGGACGAAAACAATGAAGAAGAACATAGGCTGGGGCCTAGAAACGGAACGTCCTGTACAGGCTGAGTCTGCGGTCGCGGCCTTATAAGTGCTTCTGCCCGTTTCAGGGCGCTACTCTCGTTTAATCTTGTAATTGCATTGGTGTCGGCGTCCTTGCGCCGGCGTTGGGTGTTCTTTTGCGCGAATTTGGGGTGCGCGAGCCATGACGTATGCCGGTGACATCAGTGCGCGCGAGGCGTGGGAGGTTCTGAAGAAGGATCCCAAGGCGCAACTCGTCGATGTGCGCACGGCGGCGGAATGGACGTTCGTCGGCGTGCCCGACCTCACCCCGCTCGGCCGCAAAGTGATGACTGTTGAGTGGCAGAGCTTTCCATCGATGGCGCGCAATGCGGATTTCGAGGTGGCGCTGGTTGCGCAGCTCAAAGCCGCCGGCGTGGCGGAGACGACGCCGGTCTTCTTTCTCTGCCGCTCAGGTGCGCGCAGCCGGGCAGCGGCGACCGCGATGACGGCCAAAGGCTTCAAAGCGTGTTTCAACGTGTCAGCCGGCTTCGAGGGCGACCTCGACGGCGAGCGGCACCGCGGGCGCGAAAACGGTTGGAAGGCCGACGGTCTTCCTTGGATGCAAGCATGAGCCCGCGTTCTGAGGGGGACACGGGCGGACTATCAGTGGACTAGCGTCGGGGCGTCGGTGTTCTGGCGGAGCTCAAATTCGGGCTTGCGCGAAACCTTCCCGAGGATTCTGTTGGTGACGTTGGGCTCGGACGTTGTTCACGTCCGAAAACGGGGGGTCACGGCCCAATGAGTGACGAAGTGAAGTGCAACGATCACGGCATCGTCTTGTGTGACGACTGTCAGGGTCGATTGGGGCAAGGCAAGGAAGAAGGGAACCGCGAAGTGACCTCGCAAGAAACAAAAACAGCCGACGACAAGTTCGACAATGTATGGGCGCGCGTGCGCGAGCGTCTGAGATTGGAATTGGGCGTGCAGCGCTTCCAATACTGGGTGGAGCCGCTGC
This sequence comes from Alphaproteobacteria bacterium, assembly GCA_016792785.1. GTDB lineage: Bacteria > Pseudomonadota > Alphaproteobacteria > Micropepsales > Micropepsaceae > SZUA-430. Next base: position 3,885 of record JAEUML010000224.1, on the reverse strand, counting down.
GCGTCGTATCCGCCGAGGGCGGGCGCGTGGTGATCGCGTGCACGAGCCGTTTCGAACGCGACAAGGTCGTGGAATCTCATGGTGAGCGCATCGCCAACCTGATCGCGGAGATCGCGCCGGAATACGGAGCCGTCGACTTCGTCGTCGACTCGCGGCCGCGCATCGTGCAACCGGTCGCCGCAAGCGCCCGCGCCACGACGCTCGACAGTCTGGGCGCGCCGCCAGTCGAGCCGGTGCTCGCCGCGGGGTCTATACCGCTGAACCGCAACTATTCGTTCGACAGCTTCATCACGGGACGGTCGAACCAGATCGCGCTGCAAGAAGCCAAGCGCACGGCGGACAGTGACCAGCCGGTCAACAACCCGCTTTTCTTCTACGGCGCGACGGGTCTCGGCAAAACGCACCTCATGCATGCGATCGCGTGGCGCAAGCTGCAGCGCAACCCCAATCTGCGCGTTATGCTGCTGACGGCCGAAACGTTCATGCGGATGTTCGTGACGGCGCTGAAGGCGAACGACACGCTGTCGTTCAAGAACCAGATGCGCAACGTCGATCTGCTACTCGTCGACGATCTGCACTTCATCCTTGGCAAGGAAGCGACGCAGGAGGAGCTGCTGGCGGCGCTCGACTGGCTCAGCGACAACCAGAAGCAGATCATCCTGTCGGCGGACCGCTCGCCTTCGCTGTTCGAGAACATCCCCGACCGGGCGCGGTCGCGGCTGCTCAAGGGCGCGTCGGTCGAAATCGGTGCGACGGATTTCGAGCTTCGGCTTGCGATTCTCGATGCGAAGGCGCGCGTGTTGTCACGCGAGCGGCCGGGTTTTGCGCTGAACACGGAAGCGGCGCACTTCATGGCACAACGCATCAATACGAATACGCGCGAGCTCGAGGGCGCGTTGAACCGCGTCGTCACGCAGTGCGGCGACGGACAACGGCCGATCACGATCGAAAACCTCAACGTCTGGCTTGCGGATTTCCTGCGCGCCTATGACCGCCGGGTGACGATCGAGGAGATAAAGAAAAAAGTCGCCGAGCACTACAGCTTGAAGACGTCCGATCTTGAGTCGCCGAACCGTTCGCGGTCGATCGTGCGTCCGCGCCAGATTGCGATGTATCTGGGGCGTCTTCTGACGCCGCGGTCCTATCCCGAAATCGGGCGCCGATTCGGCAATAGAGATCACACAACTGTCATGCATGCAGTTGAGACGATCCAGCGTCTGACATCGATGGATCCGGGGTTCGCGGAAGAGGTCGAGAACCTTCGTCTTTCGATCCGGAATTGGCCCGTCGACGGCCCGCAATCGGGTCTTCGTCCGGTGGCTCAGACGGAGGAGGCTCAGCCTCAAATCTGAGCGGAAATATCCTTTTAAGTTCAGATACTTAAAGGGTCAACAAAACGGCGTCCCAAGGCGAATTTCTGTTCCCTTGGGGCGCCTTCTGCCGTTATATTGCGTCCTTGAGTGGAACTCCGCGCTTTGCGCCGCCAGCCCCATGGGCCCACGCGGCGCCCCCAAGGCGCGGCGTTTTCGTCTTTACCCCCTGATTTTCTCGGACGTCGGATGCGGATCACAATCGAACGGGCAAGCCTTCTCAAAGCGTTGAACCACGTGCAGAGCGTCGTCGAACGACGCAACACGATTCCGATCCTGTCGAACGTTCTTTTGCATGCGGACAAGGGCAAGCTGTCGCTGACGGCGACGGATCTCGACATCGAGGTGGTGGAGTCGGTTGCCGCCGATGTGGTGCGGGGCGGGGCGACCACGGCCTCGGCACACACGCTTTACGACATCGTGCGCAAGCTGCCTGACGGCGCACAAGTGCAGCTCGAGTTCGGCGAGAACGATGGGCGGCTGACTTTGTCGGCGGGGCGTTCGCGCTTTCAGCTTCAGGCGCTTCCGCGCGAGGATTTTCCGGCGATGTCGGCCGGTACGCTGCCGCACAAGTTTTCGCTCGGCTCGCGCGATCTGGCGGAGCTGATCGACAAAACCCGTTTCGCCGTTTCGACGGAAGAAACGCGCTATTATCTGAACGGCATCTACCTTCACGCGCAGCAGGAGAAGAGCAAAACGTTCCTGCGCGCGGTGGCGACCGACGGACACCGCCTCGCCCGGTACGAGACGCAGGCGCCTAAGGGTGCCGCCGAGATTCCGGGAATCATCGTTCCGCGCAAGACCGTCAACGAAGTGCGCAAGCTGCTCGAAGACATCGAGGACGCGGTCGACATCTCGGTATCGGATACGAAAATCCGCTTCAACCTCGGCTCCGTCACGCTGACGTCGAAGCTGATCGACGGAACGTTCCCCGAGTATCAGCGCGTGATTCCATCGGGCAACGACAAGGTGCTCGAGGTCGTGCGCGACGAACTGAAAGAGGCCATCGACCGCGTGTCGACGGTCTCGACCGAAAAGTCTCGGGCCGTGAAGCTCAATCTCGAGAAGGGCAAGCTCACGCTTTCGGTGGTGAGCCCCGAGGCGGGCACGGCGACTGAAGAACTTCTCATCGACTACAAGGCGGCGGCGATCGAGATCGGCTTCAACGCGCGCTACATCATGGACATTCTGGAGCGCATCGACGGCGCCAAGGCGATCTTCCTGTTCTCGGACGCAGGGTCGCCGACGCTGGTCCGCGACAGCGAGGGTGAGGCCGCGCTCTACGTTTTGATGCCGATGCGCGTTTGAGCGCCGAAGGTCGTATGACGACATGAGTATCGGGGGGCCAGTCGCCGGAGTTTCGGCTCGCGCGTCGGCGCGGGTCGCGGTGACGCGACTGATGCTGACCAATTTTCGCTCGTACGGCATGCTGGATCTTCGCGTGGAACCGCAGCACGTGGTGCTGGTCGGACCGAATGGCGCAGGCAAGACGAATGTGCTGGAAGCGCTGTCGACATTGGCGCCGGGGCGGGGCTTGCGCGGTGTGAAGCTCGGCGAGTTGGCGCGCTCGGCACCGGGCGAAGCGTCGGTGAGGCCGTGGGCCGTGTCGGCGACGGTGGCCAGCGGCGAACTCGAGACGCAGCTTGGCGTTGGCTACATGCCGGGCGGCGAAGACGCCGGGATCGCCAAGCGTGCGGTGCGCATCGACGGCGTGCCGGTCGCCAATCCGGCGGCGCTGGCCGAACGGGTGCGGTTGATATGGCTGACGCCGTCGATGGACGGGTTGTTCGTCGAAGGCGTCTCGGAGCGGCGGCGTTTTCTCGACCGGCTGATCGGCGGTTTCGATCCGGCGCATGCGCGGCTGTGGGCGGCTTATGAAGGTGCGATGCGCGAGAGGCTGGGCGCATTGCGCGCCGGTGCGCAGGCGGCCTGGCTCAACGCGCTCGAGCGCACGATGGCGGAGGCGGCGGTCGCGCTCGTCGCGTCGCGTTTGCACGGGCTTCGGGCGCTGGAGCGCGCGATGGACGAGCAACGCGTGTCGACGTTTCCGCACGCCAATGTCGCCGTCAAAGGGACGATTGAAGGATTGCTCGGCGAAATGGCGGCGGTCGAGGCCGAGGACAGGTTCGCAACGCTGCTCGCCGAGGCTCGGTTTGCCGACGGTGAGGCCGGGCGCACCAGCGTTGGGCCGCATCTCACCGACTTTATCGTGCGCCACCGCGAGAAGGGCCGCGAGGCGCAAGCCTGTTCGACGGGCGAACAGAAGGCGCTGCTGATTCGCCTTGTTCTGGCCGGCGCCGCCATGTCTTCGCCGAGCGCGGCAGAGGCGCCGGTGCTTTTGCTCGACGAAGTGGCGGCGCATCTCGACGAAGTGCGGCGGCGTGCTCTGTTCGACGAGATCGACGCGCTCGGCGTGCAGGCCTGGATGACCGGCACGGATGCCGGCGCGTTTTCAGCCTTAACGGGGCGCGCGCAATTCCGCCGCGTCGCCGACGGCCAAATCCGGCCGCTTTGA
>JAEUML010000218.1 GCA_016792785.1 Alphaproteobacteria bacterium | reverse complement strand
CGTCGACCACGTCGCTGCCCGGCAGCGGCATCACCGGTTTGCCGTCCATCGCGCGCACCATGAACGACTTCCACATCGCAGCCGGCAGTGTGCCGCCGCGGATCTCTTTGCCCAGCGTCTGGTTCGCGTCGTTGCCGACCCAAACGCCGGCAACCAGCTGGCGCGTGTAGCCGACGAACCAAGCGTCCTTGAAGTCCTGCGACGTGCCGGTCTTGCCCGCCGTCGGCCGGTCGCCGAGCGACGCCGCCTTGCCGGTGCCGGTTTGCACGGCCTTCATCAGCATGCGGTTCATCGCACCCGCGGCTTCGGCGCTGATCACCGACCCGAGCCCCGACCCCGAACGTTCGTAGAGCACTTCGCCGTCGATCGCCGTCACGCGGCTGATGCCGTGCGGGATAGCGCCGCGCCCTTCAGCCGGAAACGGCGCATAGGCGCTGACCAGTTCGAGCAGCGAGACTTCCGACGTCCCGAGCGCCAGCGACGGCACGGCCGCCAAATCGGACACGATGCCCATGCGCCGCGCCGTCTGCGCCACGCTCTCGGGCCCGAGTTCCAGACAGAGCTTGACCGCGATCGTGTTGACGGAGCGCGCAAGCGCGTCGCTCAACGTCATGTCCCCTTCGTATTTGCCGGAGTAGTTCGCGGGCGTCCACCCGCGATACGTGACCTCGGCATCCGTCATGCGCGAGGAGGGCGAACGCCCCGCTTCGATCGCCGTCAGATAGACGAACGGCTTGAACGCCGAACCCGGTTGGCGCTTGGCCTGCGTCGCGCGGTTGAATTCCGAAAGTCCGTAGGACCGCCCGCCGACCATCGCTTTGACGGCGCCGGCGGGCGACATCGCGACGAGCGCGCCTTGCGCATTGGGAGAACCTTTCTCGCGCAACGCCTTTACGACCGCGTCTTCCGCCGCGCGCTGCAAGCCGAGGTCCAGCGTCGTTTCGACGACGATGTCTGTGTCGGGCCGGCCGACGAGATCGGGCAATTGCTCCATCACCCAGTCGGCGAAGTACTGGTTGCCCTGCACCGGCGATCCGGTCGCGAGCTTCGGCCGCGTGCGCATGGCTTCATCGCGTGTTGCCTCATCAATGAAGCCGACATCGACCATCGCTTGCAGCACGACGTTCGCCCGCGCCTGCGCGAGCTCGATCCCGTTCACCGGCGAATAGCGCGTCGGCGCCTTCAAGAGCCCTGCAAGGATCGCCGACTCGACCAGCGTCAGCCGTGCCGCAGGTTTGTTGAAATAGCGCCGCGCCGCCGCGTCCACGCCATACGCGCCTGCGCCGAAATAGACACGGTTCAGATAGAGCGCGAGGATCTCGTCCTTCGAGAACGACATCTCGAGATAGACGGCCAGCAGCGCCTCTTGAATCTTGCGCCCGTAGGTCCGCTCCGGCTTCAGAAATAGGTTCTTGGCAAGCTGCTGCGTGATCGTGGAGCCGCCTTGCACGACGCGCCCCGCCTGCATGTTGACCCAGGCTGCGCGCCCCAAGCCCCAGAAATCCAGACCGACATGCGAATAGAACCGCCGGTCTTCGCTCGCGAGCACGGCCTGCGCCACGTGCGGCGGCAGGTCTCGCAGCGTCACCGGCAATCCGGAATCGATCCCGCGCCGCGAGATCACACGCCCATCGACGTCGAGCAGCGTAACGGCCTGCGTCTTCTCCTGCCGCCACAGCCCTTCCGTCGACGGAAGATCGGCCGCAAAATAGGCGAGCACGCCAGCGACCGCGACGCCAACCCAGATCGCCACCACCGTCACGCGATGCAGGATGCCGAAGCCCCGCCTGCCCCGGTCGTCGTCTCCGTCGGCCTCCGGGCGCGCCTTTCGGCCGGTGCCGCGCGGCGACGATCGCCGCTTGCCGTTGCCGCCCTTGCCCATGATCGGATTGCCGGTCCTCTAGAAACCAGCACGAATATCTAAGGAAGGGCCCTTAACACCGGATAAATCTTGGCAGTTTTGCTGCTGCCCTATCCCCAGCTATGATCGCACCGTTATCGGTCACGGGGCCGGCTGGGGTGGGAAGTAGCGACATGATCCGCACAGGAAGCCTTCGAACAGTCTTCGCCGCAGCACTTGCAGGCGCCCTCGCCGGTGCAAGCCCGGTTGCAGCCTCGCCCCTCGACGAAATTTTCGGCGACGCCCCAATCGTGCGCGCCGCCCGTGCCGGGTCCGTCGAAGACATGAACGCGGCCTTGGTCGCGGGCGAGTCCGTGACCAAACGCGCCGCCGACGGCACGCCGGTCATCGTTCTAGCGACCGCCGCGCGCAGCCTTCCTGTCGTGAAGATCCTGATCGAAAACGGCGCCCGCCCCGATGACAAGAGCCGTGACGAAACCACGGCCTTAACGCTTGCCAGCGCCAATGGCGACTACGAGATCGCGGTCTACCTGCTCGACAACAAGGCGAACGTGAACGAGCTCGGTTCGTTGCGCGAAAGCGCGCTCATCAAGGCGACGCGCGCCCGCCACCCGGACATCGTGGCGCTGCTGCTCGACCGCGGCGCCGACATCGAGGAAACGGATTCCTCCGGCGCGACCGCGCTCGATATCGCCGAGGCGACGAACCAGCCGGCGATCGCCGCCCTCTTGAAGAAGAAAGCGAGCCGCAAATAAGCGCCGAGCCGTCCGCGAACATCCGTCCGCCGTTTCCCCTTTCGCTGCTCCCCGCCGACTTCTGGGCCGCGACCAGCCACGGCGGCGGCGCGAGCGTGCGGCTGCGCACGCTGATTTCGATCCGCTCGCTCAGCGTCATCGGCCAGATCGTCGCGATCTTCATCGTCTTCTTGGGGTTGCAGTATCAGTTGCCGGTCGGTCAGTGCCTGATGGTGATCGGCGTTGCGATCGCGTTCAACGCACTGATGTTCTTCCGTTACCCCAGCGTTCACATGCTGAGCGAGCGGGAGGCGACAGCCCACCTGGCGTTCGACATCGCGCAGCTGACCGCGATGCTGGCCTTGACCGGTGGCATCGAAAATCCGTTCGCGATCCTCTTTCTCGCGCCGGTCGTGATCGCGGCCGCCAACTTGAGCCTCGGCGCGACGCTGGTGCTGGCGGCCATCGCGTTTGGAGCAATTTCGTTCATCTCCTTCTTTCACTGGCCCCTGCCCTGGGACCCGCAGAATCCGCTGCTGTTGCCGCCGCTCTATCTCGCCGGCGTCTGGATCGCGCTCACGCTCAGCATCGGCTTTTGCGTGATCTACGCATGGCGCACCGCGGATGAGGCACGTCGCATGCAGACCGCGCTCGCCGCGACCCAATCGGCGCTGGAGCGCGAGCAGCGCCTCTCGGACCTCGGCGCGTTGGCCGCCGCCGCTGCACACGAACTCGGCACGCCGTTGGGAACAATTTCCGTCGTCGCCCGCGAACTCGAGCGCGACATCCCCGCCGAAAGCCCCTGGCTTGAGGACGTTCGCCTGTTGCGCAGCCAGGCTGAACGCTGCCGCGAAATCCTGTCACGCCTCTCGCAGCAGCGCACCGACGAAACGACCGTCGCACAGCGCCTGCCCTTCGCCGCCCTGCTCGACGAGATCGCCGAACCCCATCGCGGCTTCGGTATCGACGTCAACGTGCGCACGACGGGTGATGGCGCTCTGGTCGTCACACGAAATCCCGAAGTCGTCCACGGCATCGGCAATCTGATCGAGAACGCCGTCGACTTCGCCGCGACAAAGGTCGACATCGACGCGAAGTGGACCACCGACACCGTCGATATGACGATCGCCGACGACGGGGAAGGCTTCAACACGGAAATCCTCGCACGCCTGGGCGAGCCCTACGTGACGTCCCGCGCCGGCCTCGACTCGAACCGCAAGGAAGGCGCGCCTGCAAATCTTCACGCCGACGGTCACGCGGGCTTGGGCCTTGGCTTCTTCATCGCCAAGACGCTGATCGAGCGCATCGGCGGCAAGGTCAGTTTCGGCAACCAGCCCAAAGGCGGCGCCATCGTACGCATGACCCTGCCGCGCAAGAACCTCGAGAACCCTGCGATTTCAAGAGGATAACCCCGAGCGCCGGACTGGCCTTGCAATCCGTTCGCTTCTATAGTCCCGCCCGCATTGCGGCTTTCTCGAAGGAACATCGACCGTGGCCTTGTCTGCCGAAGGACTGCCCGACAAATCCCTTTTAATCGTCGACGACGACGCGCCGTTCCGCCAGCGCCTGGCGCGCGCGATGGAAGCCCGCGGCTTCATCGTCACCGCAGCCGAAACAGCCGAAGAAGCGACCGCCTTCGCGCGCAAGACGCCGCCTGCGTTTGCCGTCGTCGATCTGCGCATCGGCCAATCGGGCAACGGCCTCGATGTCGTCGAAGTGCTGCACCAGGCCAGGCCCGATGCGCGCGTCGTCATGCTGACGGGCTACGGCAACATCGCAACCGCCGTCGCCGCCGTGAAGCACGGCGCGATCGACTATCTCTCGAAGCCGGCCGATGCTGATGACGTGGCGAACGCGCTGCTCGCCTCGCCCAGCGAAAAGCCCGCGCCGCCGGAAAATCCGATGTCGGCCGACCGCGTACGTTGGGAACACATTCAGCGCGTCTATGAACTCTGCGGACAGAACGTGTCTGAGACGGCGCGCCGCCTCAACATGCATCGCCGCACGTTGCAGCGCATCCTGGCCAAGCGTTCGCCGAAGTAGGCTCAGCGCCCCTTCGCGCCATCCATGCGCGCGATCATGCCGGTCGTGCTCTGCCCAGGTACGAGGTCGACAAGCACGACCCGCCCGCCGGACTTCTGCACAACGTCGGCGCCCACGACCTTGTCGATCGTGTAGTCGGCGCCCTTGATCAAGACGTCGGGCTTCAGTGCCTCGATCTGTTTCAGCGGCGTTTCCTCCGCGAACAGCACGACCGCATCCACCGTCTCAAGCGCGGCGAGCACCACGGCGCGCGCCATCTCAGAATTGACTGGCCGCCCTTCGCCTTTGAGGCGGCGCACGGATGCATCCGTGTTCAAGCCCACGATCAACCGGTCGCACTCGCTTCGCGCTCGCGCGAGCAGCGAGATATGCCCCGGGTGCAAGAGATCGAAACACCCGTTGGTGAAACCGACCTTGAGACCGCTCGCCCGCCACACGGCGGCGCGGTCGCAAGCAGCGTCGAGCGAAACGATCTTGTCCTGTGCGCCCTTGATCTCCGAAGAGCGCAGCGCCCGCACGAGTTCGTCGGGGTGTACGACCGCTGTGCCGGTCTTGGCGACCACGATCCCCGCCGCTGCATTCGCAATCGTCGCCGCTTCCAGCACGCCGGCGCCCGCACCAAGCGCAAGCGCAAGCGCGGCCAGAACCGTGTCGCCCGCGCCTGACACATCGAACACTTCACGCGCTTCAGCCGCCAGCTTCACCGCCTCGCCGCCGCGCTCGAGCACGGTCATTCCCTGCTCGGACCGTGTGACAATCATCCCGCCGAGATCGAGCGTCTCGACCAGCTTGCGCGAAGCCGCCGCGACCTCGGCGTCGTTGCCGGCCGGCATCCTCGCCGCTGCCGCAAGCTCGCGCGCATTGGGGGTCAACAACGACGCGCCGCGAAACGCCGCAAGGTCGACGGCCTTCGTGTCCACGATCACAGGGATATTGCGTGCACGCGCCGCCGCAATCGCATGCGTGGCGATCGCTTCGCTCACCACGCCCTTCGCGTAGTCCGAAATCACGACGGCCTGCGCATCCTTCATTTCGCGGTCGATCGCGCTGATCGCACCCCGCGCTTCCTCTGCGCCTAGCGGTAACGCACTCTCACGATCGGCCCGCAGCAATTGCTGCGCGTGCGCGACATACCGAGTCTTCACCGTGGTCATGCGTCCGGACGACGAAACCAAATGCGCAGCGACGTGAGCGTCCGCGGCGAGCAGCCCGCGGATCTCCGCTCCGGCGCCGTCTTCTCCGACGGCGCTGACTAGCGCGACCCGTGCGCCGAGCGCGCTGGCGTTGCGCACCACGTTCCCCGCCCCGCCCAGCATCCGCGCCTCTCGCGTGACCCTGAGCACCGGGATCGGCGCTTCCGGCGAGATCCGGTCGACGGACCCGTAGATGAAGTGGTCGAGCATGACGTCGCCGACGCACAGCAGTTTGACGCGGGCCATTGGCTCGACATGGCGGGTCAGTGAGGCGCGTTCGCTCATGGCCGATGTTGAGCACGGCCCACCCGCACGATCAACGCCGCGCACGCCGTCCGGTTAAGCGTTAAGGTGCGAACGGATCGCCGGCGCGTGCGAACCGTTCCGCAGCGATGCGGGCGAAACGGATCAACAGCGCCTTGCGCCGCGCCGCAGTTATTGGTGAATGCGGCGCCTCGCGCACCACCGCCGCCCCGAACTTGTCGGCGACGATGAGCCCATGACCGGCAGGCAGGATCTCATGTGGAAAACCCTCAGGCACCGCGAAGTAGTAACGGTCGCAATAGTCGAGGTATTCGCTCCACTTCACGTCGGCGCGAAAGTCGCCGAGGCTAACCTTGATCTCAACGGCGGCGATGTCGCCCGTATCCGAGATCGCCGCGACATCGACCCTGCGCCCGGTCGGCAGCGTGAACTCGAAAAGCGGCGACCACCCGCGCTCAAGCAGCAGCCGCGAGACACCGCGCTGCACCTCGCTCGTCACGCCGAAAACGCCATTCGCCAAGTCGCCCATGAGCACGCATCGTAACCCGCGTCGCGCAAAAGCAAAGGGCGGCCCATCGGACCGCCCTTGCCGCTGAAACCAGAGATACGGGGTCTATTCGGCCGCCAACAGCGCCGACGCCTTGCCCTTTGTTCCGAAATTCACGGTCTGAAGGAACCGGATCCCTTCCTCCGCGATGTCGTCGCCGACCATGTGGTCGCCCTCGGCGCGCAGCTCTTCCATGTCGACATACATCGCATAGAACGACTTCGTGCGGTCGGTGATGATGCCGGCCTTGAGAAGCGTCTTGATCAGCACGCGGAAAATGTCCGTGCCTTGGCGCATGCGCTCGCGGCGATGCTCGTCCGTGATCGCCTCGAGAAGCGACTCGTGCGCCGCCTTCCAGTCGATCCCGACCGACTCGTAGACCGACTTCATCTGCTCGGGGTTGATCAGGTTGAACAGCAATGTTTGGAAACAGCTCGCCGCCCAATCCTCAACGATGTTCTGCTCTTCCTTCGAGAGCTTCGGAATCGTGCGGTCGGCCCAGATTTTGCCGAACTTGTGGTGGAACGCCTCATCCGTCATGACGAGCTGCGTCAGCCGCACCAGCAGCGGATCGCGCGACTTCGTGTAGAGCGTCGCAAAGGCGCCCATCGCGAGCCCTTCGACCAGCATCTGCATGCCGACGATCTTCTTGTAGACCTCCGGCGCCAGCACGAGGTCGGTCAACAGCGCACCGAGCGTCGGTCCGACCGGCAGCGGCTTGCCCCAACGCGCTTGCACATAGCGCGCGAAACCCGTGACGTGCCGCGCCTCTTCGCGCGCCTGGTTCGCCGCGTATTCTTGTGCGCCCGGATCGCGCAGAATGTGACAAAGCGAAGCCGAGAGCGACAACGCGCCCTGCTCGCCGTGCAAAATCGACGACAGGATCCAACGCGCGGACTCGTTCGCGAACTTGATCTTCTGCTTCGCGGTCAGCTTCTCGCCGAATTTCGTCTGGAAGATCGGGAAGAACTCTTCCGGCAGGATCGCTTCGTTCTCGAGATCGAACTTCTCGCTGAAGTCGATGTACTTCTTGTCGAGCGGATCCCAGAAATGGTCGTGGGTCGCCGAGATAATCTTGTCGAAAGCGGTCGAACGCGCGTTGTAGCGGTCGACCTCCATCATCGCGGGGAAGTCCTTGGGATCGAGCGCGTCGTAGGCGTTGTCCTTCGTAATCTGCACCGCTGTCATGCGACCTACTCCCGATTTGGAAAGAACCGTTGGCCCCAGATAGTAATACATGACGCCTGCGTCAAGTTTATTCTGACGACCCCGTCAGGTTCCACAATACGAGTATGGCCTTAGAACAGCCTTAAGAGCGCATGTGTTAGTCACCGCGCAACCATAGATAGAACGTGGGGAAACCAAGCGGATCGGCAGTGAGGCCTCGGCCCCACACCTGCGGCGGGTAATGAAGCTGCGCCGGGGTGGCAGGTTCGCGCAATGTCATGAGTGTGTTACAGCAATTCCAAGGAACCCGGGATCGTCCATCAGAGGCGCAGGGTTCGCACGCGGATGCCGGCCTCGGGGGAGTGCCGGCGGCCGTAGTCGTGCTCGAGTGGGGGAAGGGACGCAAAGTGAGTGGACGAATTGCGCCTCGCCGCGCCCACGCCGCCCAACGGCCATCCGACTTCATTGAAAAGGCAAGCCAACAACGACGCGCGCCCGCCGCGGCCGCGCAACGGGAGTAGACGAGTCACATGATCCGGTTTCTCGAGACGGTCTTCTTCCGCGGCCGGGTGCTGGTCCTGGCGATCATCGCCCTCATCACGATCGTCTTGGGATACGAGGCGACGAAGCTGCGCATGGACGCAGGCTTCTACAAAGGACTGCCGACCGGTCACCCGTACATCGCGACGTTTCTCGAATACCAGGACCGATTGTTCGGCGCCAATCGCATCATCGTCGTCGTTCGCAACACCAAGGGCGACATCTGGAACAAGGAGTTCCTGAAGACGCTGAACGACGTCACGCAGGACATCTTCTATCTGCCGGGCGTCGACCGCCGCACGGTGACGAGCCTTTGGACTCCGAACACCCGCATCCTCGAAATCACCGAAGACGGCATTTCCGCGCGCGACGTTATCCCCGGAAAGATCACGCCCGACGAGATGGAGGGCATCGCGATCAAGCAGCTGAAGAACGACGTGCTGAAAGGCAACCTCGTCGGACGCTTGGTGGCGAACGATTTCACGGCCTCGATGGTGGTCGCCGAACTGCTTGAATACGACCCCGCGACCCAGAAGAAACTCGACTACATCGACCTCGGCGAACAGCTTGAGCAAAAGATCCGGGGAAAGTTCGAGAAGGGCAACCTCGAAGTCCACATCATCGGCTTCGCCAAAAACATCTCCGACATCGCCAAGGGTGGTTTGGAATCGACGCCGATCTTCTTCGGCGGCGCGTTCATTCTGACCGTCCTCGCCGTCTATTTCTATTGTCGAAACTGGGCGCTGACCTGGTTGACGGTCGGGTGCTCGCTGACAACGGTGGTTTGGCAGTTCGGCCTTTTGGAGGTGATGGGCTACGGGCTCGATCCGCTGGCCATCCTGGTGCCGTTCCTTGTGTTCGCCATCGGCACCAGTCACGGCGTCCAGCAGCTAAACATGATCACGTCGGAACTAACGCACGGCACCTCGCCGGAGGCGGCCGCGCGGTCGAGTTTCCGCGGCCTGCTGATCCCCGGCTCGCTGTCGTTGATCACGGCGGTCGTCGGATTTGCCGCGCTCTATGTTGTGCCGATCCCGCAGATTCAGGAACTCGCCGTCACCGCCTCGATCGGTACCGGGCTGAAGCTGATCTCAAACCTGATCATGCTGCCGGTCATCGCGTCCTACTTCACGTATGACGAGGGCTACCGCGAGCGCATCACACGCGCCCGTGATCAGCGTTTGCGGTTCATGAAATTGTTGGGCGTGTTCGGCACGCCGGCCGTCGCCTTCCCGCTGACGGCGGTATTCCTGTTGCTGTTCGGCGGGGCGATTTGGGCGTCCAAGGACCGCCACGTCGGCGACCTTCACCCGGGTTCGCCGGAACTGCGTCCCGATGCGCGCTACAACATCGACGCCCGCACGATCTCGGAAAAATTCTCCGTCGGCCTCGACCTGATGACGATCATCGTCGAGACGCCGCCGCAGGCTTGCATCAACTATGCCTCGATGAACTATCTGAACGAGTTCTCCTGGTACATGCGAAACATCGAAGGCGTGCGCGAAGTGCAAAGCGCGCCGTTCACCGCCAAACAGATCGCCGCCGGCTGGAACGAAGGCAATCTGAAATGGCGCGCCTTGCCGCGCAATCAATACGCCCTCGTCCAAGCGGTGGGCCCGATCCCCTCGTCCTCTGGCTTGATCGACGTCGACTGTACACTGCTGCCGCTTCAGGTCTTCCTGAACGACGGCAAGGCGACGACGATCCACCACGTGGTCGACGCGGTGAAGGACTGGATGGATGCGCGCGGCTTCAAACCCGTACTGTCCGTCGGCCGCAACAATGGCGACCGCATCATGCCGCCGGAGTTCCTGGCCGACGGCAAGCCGCGCCGCGAACCTGCAAAACCGACGTCCACCTGGACGCTCGAACGCGAAGCTGCAGTCGGGGAGGTCGTATACACCGCGCCCCAACAGCTGAAGGACCAAAAGCAAGTCTTCACGGTCAAAGGCTTCAAGCGTCCGCCATCGGGCGGTGAACTTGAACTTCTGCAGCTCGTCGGCGAACCGGTAAAGGGTGCCGAGGGGTCGATTGAAGTGACGCCAGGCGCCGACGGCACCGCCAAGCTCGACCTTGCGCCGGTCGTGGCCAAGCCGGAATTCGCCGGCGCAGAACTGATCTTGCTCGACGGCGTTCCGGACTCCTTCACAATCCGCCTCGCGTCTGGCAACTCCGGCGTCACCGCGGCGGTGAACGAAACGATCGAGTGGTACGAGGGTCCCTCGACGCTGATCGTCTACGCGATGGTGTTGTTCCTGACCTACATCACCTACTTCGACTGGCGAGCGGCGGTCGGTTGCATGCTGCCGCTCTTGTTCGCCACGTTCTTCGGCTACTTCTTCATGCTCGAGCTCGACATCGGCCTGAAGGTGTCGACGCTGCCGGTGATCGTGCTCGTGGTCGGTGTCGGTGTCGACTATGCGTACTACATATACAATCGACTGCAGTACCACCTCTCGCAAGGCGCCACCATCACCGCGTCCTATCAAGAGACGATCCTGGAGACCGGCAACGGCGTGTTCTTCACTGCGTTGAACTTCGCCCTTGGCGTCTCGACCTGGTCGTTCTCGCCGCTGAAGTTCCAAGCCGACATGGGATTGTTGCTGACGTTCATGTTCGCGACGAACATGATCATGGCGCTGACGGCACTGCCCGGCATCGCCGTCGTCATCGACACGCTGCTGCCTCGCAAGAAGCTGCCCTATCCGGGTCCGGAACCGGGCGGCCACTGGCACTGACGGTTACGCGATTGCATTTGAGGGGCCGGAATCGATTTTCCGGCCCCTTTACGTTTTCACCATGCCGTGCACCACGGAAGCCAAGGGGCGCCCCGCCCCTTGCCTTTCCAGCCCGCCGTGCAAGACTCCACGCCAAGTTGAATCTGAGGGCTGAGCATGTTCGACAAAGTCGTCGCCTATCTTGAGCGTAGGATGGAGCAGAACGCAGTCAATCCCGACCCGTTCGAGCGCCGCCAGGTCGCGGTTGCCGCCCTGCTGATCGAAGCCTCGCGTCTGGACGGCCACTACGACGCCGTCGAGCAAGGCACGGTCGTGCGCCTATTGCGCGAGACGCTGCAGCTCCCGGCC
>JAEUML010000190.1 GCA_016792785.1 Alphaproteobacteria bacterium | reverse complement strand
GAAGCGCTGCAGGCGATGTTCGTCCTCTACGCGGCCCTGGGCCTCGCGGGCGGCGCGATCTACGCGACGATCCCGCGCGGCGCCCACGCGACCGGGCGTGCCGCCGCAAAACCGCTCGGCCCCTCCCGCGCGATCGTGTTCAAACTCGCGGCGCTCTTCGCCGTCGACGCGTTCGCGGGCGGCTTCGTCGTGCAGTCGCTGATGGCGCTCTGGCTGTTCGACAAATTCGGGCTCTCGTTGACCACGGCGGCGACGTTCTTCCTGGTGACTGGACTGCTCGCCGCAGGCTCGCTTCCCGTCGCCGGTTGGCTCGGCGCCCGCATCGGCCTCATCAACACGATGGTGTGGACGCACATCCCCGCGAACCTCGCGCTGATCGCGGCAGCCCTCGCGCCGACGCTCGAAACCGCACTCGCCCTCCTCGCCCTTCGCGCGCTGCTCTCGCAGATGGACGTGCCCGCCCGCTCGTCCTATGTGATGGCGGTCGTGACGCCGGAGGAACGCACGGCGGCTGCAAGCTTCACGGCGGTCCCCCGCAGCCTCGCCGCCGCGCTCAGCCCCGCCCTCGCCGGCGCACTTTTCGCCGCCGGATACACAGCCCTGCCGTTCATCATCTGCGGCGTGTTGAAGACAGCCTACGACCTCGCACTCCTCTATACATTCCGCAACGTGAAGCCGCCGGAAGAAGTGCGCGCCTGACGCGCCGCGGACTTCGTCGGCCGATACCCGCGCACCAACCGCATCAATGCATCCTCGAACGCGGGACTGGTCAGCCCCGCGTATCCTTCAAGCACGGCCGCTCGCACGACGCCCACGACCGCGCGCGTCATCACGAACGCATCGAGACGCGAGAACCCGCGCTGCACCGGCAGAAGAAACGCCGTGCGGTCGATCTCGCGGCCGAGCGTTCCCGCGTCGACATGCGCCATGACCGCCTTCACGACCGCCCGCCGCGTCGCGGGCCGCCCCTCAAGTGTGCGGATCAGACGGCGGATCGACAGGCGAAGCATCTCGTCGTTCGCGCCGCCACGCTGGGCGATGCGCGCATTCTCCTCCGCATTGCGCGCCTGCGCGGCCTCAGCCATCGCGACAAGGATCGACGCCTTGTCCGGGAAGTACTGATAGATCGTGCCGACGCTCACCCCCGCGCGCTCCGCGATCCGGTTCGTGTTGAGCGAAGTCTCGCCCTCGCGCTCCAGAATCTGAGCCGTCGCCTCGAAGATGAGCGCGCGCGTCGCAACCGCACGCGCTTGTTGCGGCCTCCGCCGCGCCATACGGGACTTTTTCGCGACCGCCATGCGCCATCTCCGAAACGCGAGTACCAAGAACCTGAGCATAGCTCATATTAGCCTCGACAATAGGAGCCGCCATGACCTGGGCCACCGACCGCCTCGCCGCGCTGAAAGCGGGCGCAACCGACCTGCCGCCTGTCGTCCGCACGCTGAAACTCGGCACGCTCGGCGACTGGGGCGAGGGTTGGGCGAAGAAGCGCTGGACACCCGCGCCCGAAGTCCTGAACGGCGACGGCACGATGTTCGGCGGCTACATCGCAGCCCTCGCCGATCAAATACTGACCTTCGCTGCGATGACGGTCGTTCCCGGCAACAGCGCCTTCCGCACCGCGAACCTCTCGCTCCAGTTCCTCAAGCTCACCCGTGGCGAACCGCTCGTCATCGAAGCCCGCGTCCTCGCCCAATCGAAGCAAACGATCGCCGTCGAAGCCGAGTTCCGCACCGAAAGCGGAGCGCTGGTCGCAAAAGCAATCGCACAACAAATCGTCACGCCGTTCCCGGCTCCCGCTCCAAGTGCACCTTGACCGCCCGCGCGATCCGCCACGCGGTCTTGTAGGTGACCGCGATCTGGCGCTGCACCTCGCGCGCCGTCATCCGCTTGTGGCCCGCGCAGGTAAGGAACATCACGTAGAACCAATCCTGCAGCGGCGTGCGCGAGCGCGCGAATGGCGTCCCCGCTTTCGGATGCACGTGAGTGGCGCACCACTGGCAGACATAGGCCTGCGCCCGCCGCAGCCGGTGAAACCGCCCCACCCGCCCGCACGACGGGCACGGCCCCGGATTGCCGAACCGCACCTCGAGCAGATGATCGAGGCAGGAATCCTCCGTCGGAAACCGCTGCACGAACACGCGGTAGAGCACGGTTTCCGGATCGGACGGTGTCATCGCTACCCCTCCCCCAAAACCTCCTTCACCTTGCCGGTCAGCTGCTTCAGGCTGAAGGGTTTCGGCAGGAAGTGGAAATCTTCGGGCTTATCGGGCGAGTTGCGAAACGCCTCTTCGGCGTAGCCCGAGATGAAGATCACGCGCAGATCCGGCATGATCTCGCGCACCGCCTTGAGCAGCGCGGGCCCTTCCATGCCGGGCATCACGACGTCGGAGATCAAAAGGTCGATCGACCCGTCATGCTCGCGCACGATGTCGAGCGCCTCTTCGCCGCCCGACGCGTCGAGCACCTTGTACCCGCGCATGGTGAGCGCGCGCACCGCAAAGTCGCGCACCGCGTCTTCGTCCTCGACGAGCAGGATCGTGCCCACGCCCGTGAGGTCGCGCGCCGGCGGCGGCTTCTCGGGTTCCGCCACCGGCTGCGCCGGCGCGGGCGCCGGCACGAAGCGCGGCAGATAGATACGAAACACCGTGCCCCGGCCGACTTCGGACTCGGGGAAGATATAGCCGCCGGTCTGCTTCACGATGCCGTAGACCGACGCAAGGCCAAGCCCCGTGCCGTGCCCCTTTTCCTTCGTCGTGAAGAACGGCTCGAAAATCTTGGCGAGGTTTTCCTTCGGAATGCCGATGCCGGTGTCCTCGACCTCGACCGTCACGTAGTCGCCCGACGGCATCAGCACCTGCCCGAACGACTTCGTCTCTTCGACGCTGATGTTCGCGCTGCGGATGGTCAGCGTGCCGCCGTTCGGCATCGCATCGCGCGCGTTGATGCAGAGGTTCATCAGCACGTTGCCGATCTGCGTCGGATCGGCGAACACCGGCCACAGATCGCGCCCGTGCTCGACCTTGAGCTTCACGCGGTCGCCGATCAGCCGGCGCAGCGTCACCGACCAATCGGCGACGAGATCCGTCATGGAAAGTTCTTGCGGGTCGAGCGTCTGCTGGCGCGAGAAGGCAAGCAGCTGCCGCACCAGCGAGGCCGCGCGCAAACCCGTGTTGCGGATGTCGTTCAAATCCGCGAACGACGGATCGCCCGGCTGATGCCGCTGCAGCAGCAGCTCGGCGTACCCGTTGATGACGGTCAGCAGATTGTTGAAGTCGTGCGCGACGCCGCCGGCGAGCTGCCCCACCGCCTGCATCTTCTGCGACTGCGCGAATTGCGTCTCGAGCGCCGTCTGTCCCGTCGTGTCGACGAGATAGATCGCAAACGCCGCGCCCGACACCTCCGCGGGATCAAAGCGGCTCGCGAAAAGCTGCGCCGTCCGTTCGTTGCCGGACTTGAAGCGCACGTCGACCGGCGCGCGGCTCACCTCGCCCACGCCCAGCGACGTCAGCCGCGCCTTCGTCTCCTGCGCCACCTGATCGCGCAGGAAGTCGTAGAGCGAGCGCTCCTTCAGCTTGCGAGCGTCCGTGCCGATCAGCGCCACGAACGCCACATTCGCGTCGACCATCGTGCCGTCGGCGTCGATGAGCGCCACGCCCACCGGCGCGTCTTGGATGAAGCGCGGAATGCGCACTTCGGCGCTGCCGAAGCCCGGCAGCATCGCCTGTTCCAGCGGCCGAAGCTGCACGACGACCGATTGGCGCGTCGGGTCGACGCTGCTGGCCAGCACCGGCCGGCGCGGCGAAGAATCGACGATACGCCAGGCAGTGTGGCCCATCGGACTGACCGGCGCGACCGACACGTGCACCCATTTGCCGGCGACGTTCTTCAGCTTGAGCTCTTCCTCGCGCGCCTCTTTCAGGCTCGCCGCACGCACCAGCTGATAGAGCCGCTGCGCCGTCTCGGTGTCGGCGGAAAAGCCTGCGACCGGCAGCATGTCGCCGCCCGAGGCGCTGCGCCCGAAGAGCTTGCGCCACGCCGGATTCGCATAGGCGATCGACCCGTCGGGCGAGGTGATCGCGCAAGCGCGCGTGTCGGTGTCGAGCGCCGCACCGAACAGCCGCGCCGGCGCCTCCGGCGGCACGAGCCGCCCGGCGGTGAACACGAACATCAGCGCCGCGCCGCACAGCGTGATCGCGATCAGGAACGCGAGCCCGCCCAACCCTGCCTGGTCCGGCCACACGATGACCGCGACGCCGACCGCGCAGGCGAGCGCGAAAAGCGCCAGCGCCCACTGCCCCATCGAAAGCCTCACGCGCAGCGTGCGGGACGGTTTCGCGGAGGCTGTGTCGGGGGGCGTTTCGGCGGCGGACTCAATCGCAGTTTTCATGAACGACGCTCTGTGATCGAGACTTCGCCGAGGCAACTTGTGAGAGCGCGCATCTTGCCTGATTCGCCTGCGCGCCAAGGCGATTTCTTGGGGACGCACGCCCGCCCCAGTGGCACAACGGGCACACAGGCATACGGTCAGTCTCGAATGTGCCGCCCGGCCAAGCGCCAACCGCGCAAATCCGTGCCCTCGACGGCAAGTGAGATGCAAGAATCCGTTAGATGCGTTAGCGCGGCGGATTTGAGCCGGTTTTGCCGTTTGGAATGCGTTTGAAATCCGTTTGGCATCCGTATGACCGG
>JAEUML010000382.1 GCA_016792785.1 Alphaproteobacteria bacterium | reverse complement strand
AGGTCGTATTGACCCGAAAGCAGCGTGCCGTAGAGATAGGTCGGAACACTGGACGAAAACGTCGACATGTAGGCGCCGAGGTTCGCGATCGTCTTGACGCGCAGGCCCAGCATCTTCGCGTCGGCGTCGAGCGCCAATTCGGCGTGGGTGACGTGATCGCGGCCGTGGGCGTCGGACAGGAAGGACTCCGAGCGTTCAGCGGTCCACTTGACCGGGCGGCGCACCTTCTTCGCGGCCCAGGTGCAGACGACCTCTTCGGCGTAGATGAATATCTTCGAGCCGAAGCCGCCGCCGACGTCCGGGGCGACGACGCGCAGCTTGTGCTCCGGTGCGATGCCGATGAACGCGGACATCACGAGGCGTGCGACGTGCGGGTTCTGGCTCGTCACATATAGCGTGTAGCCGCCGGTCGCGTCGTCATACTCGCCGACGCAGGCGCGCGGTTCCATCGCGTTCGGGATCAGGCGGTTGTTCGTGAGGTCCAGCTTGACGACGTGCGCGGCCTTTTTGAATGCGGTCTCGGTCTCCGCTTTGTTGCCGATCTCCCACTGATAGATCGTGTTGCGCGGGGCCTCAGTGTGGAGCTGCGTCGAGGCGCTCTGCGCGGAGGCCGGGTCAACGACGGCGGGCAGTTCTTCGTATTCGATCTTCACCAACTCGGCGGCGTCCTTCGCCTGCGCGTAGGTGTCGGCAATGACGATGGCGATGTGGTCGCCGACGTAGCGGACGCGGTCGACGGCGAGGGCAGGGTGGGCGCCCGCCTTCATCGGCGTGCCGTCTTTGGACGTGATCATCCAACCGCAGATGAGGCCGCCGAGCTTGTCGGCGGCGAGGTCGGCGCCGGTCAGCACGCCGACGACGCCTTTGGCCGCGCGCGCGGCGCTGGTGTCGAGGCTGCGTATCTTCGCGTGGGCGTGGGGCGAGCGCACGAAGTACGCATGCGCTTGGCCGTGGCGGCTGATGTCGTCGGTGTAGCGGCCCTGGCCCGTGATGAAGCGGTGGTCCTCTTTGCGCCGGACGGATGCGCCGATGATGGAGGCGGTCATGCGTGCGTCCCCTTCATCTCTTTCGCGGCGGCGTCGATTGCCTTGACGATGTTCTGATAGCCGGTGCAGCGGCAGAGATTGCCTTCGAGTTCGGCGCGGATCGTCTTTTCGTCGAGGCTCGGGATGCGGCGGATCATGTCGACCGCGGTCATGATCATGCCCGGCGTGCAGAAGCCGCATTGCAGGCCGTGGTGTTCCTTAAACGCGGCTTGGACCGGGTGCAGCTTGCCGTCCTTCGCGAGCCCCTCGATCGTCGTGACCTGTGCGCCTTCGGCCTGGACGGCGAGCATCGTACACGACTTCACCGCCTTGCCGTTCACATGCACGACGCAAGCGCCGCATTGGCTGGTGTCGCAGCCGACATGCGTGCCGGTCAGGCGCAAGTTCTCGCGCAGGAAATGGACGAGCAGCGTGCGAGTTTCGACCTCACCGCTGACGGCCTTGCCGTTCACGGTCATGGCGACGGAGGGCATCGGGTCTCTCCCTTACATATAAAGAGTGTGCGCGAGCGCGGGCGGGCGGCCACGTTTTCACGGACGAGCGCCGACCGTCAACCGGCTGGGGCTAGAACAGGAACACGATCACGACCGCGACGATGGCGGCCGCTATGATCGCGAACGGCAGCCATGCCGGCGGCTCGAACAGGCTCGACTGGCGATTGTCGTTCGCGGGCGGCGGCGTCTGACGCGGCGCCGGCACTTTCAGTTCGGCGGGCGGGGCGATCTTGCCGCCGGCGAGGTCCGAGAACTTGTCGAAGAACTCGTCGGCCATCTTCTTTGCGGCGCCGTCGACGAGACGTTGACCCATCTGTGCGAGCTTGCCGCCGATCGTTGCCTTGACCGTGTAGCGTAACACAGTGGCGTCGCCTTCCGACGTCAAGACGACTTTCGCTTCGCCCTTCGCGAAGCCAGCTGCGCCGCCCGAGCCTTCGCCGGTCAACACGTAGCTCTCCGGCGGGTTTAGTTCGGAGAGCACGACCTTGCCTTTGAACTTCGCGCTCACCGGTCCGATTTTCGCGCGCGCTGTCGCTTCGAGTTCCGTGTCGGAGAGTTTGTTAAGTTCTTCGCAGCCGGGGATCGCCTTGCGCAACACGTCCGGATCGTTGAGCGCCGCCCACACGCGCTCACGCGGGGCCGCAATCTTGTATTCGCCGGTCATGTCCATGTGTCGAGCTGCTCCGGTGTTTCGTGTCTTATCTCACGGCCAACGACATCGGCCCGTCAACATCCGTGGCGAAATTGAGGCGAGGTTGCAAACCGCAACGTGCTGCGTGTGGTGCGTTGCGTCATCCACAATCTTGTTGTGCGCGCCATGCGTGCGTTTACGAAAAACCCTAGGGCGACTCCTTCCTCTTCAAGACAATTTTGTGTAATGTGCATAGATGACACGTTGCAATTGAGCGAGCGAGTCACAGCGAAGGAGAGCGGTCAGTTGGTAGCTGAGATAGAACCGCCGGAGAATGGGGGTATCCGCGTCAAGGGCACAGTGAAGTGGTTCGATCCCGTGAAAGGGTTCGGGTTCATCGTCTCGAATGAGGTCGAAGGGGACGTTCTCATTCATCGGTCGGTGATACAAGAGTACGGCAGCACGACGGTGCTGGCGGAAGGCGCATTGGTCGACGTCGACGTCGTGCACAAGCTGCGGGGTCTTCAGGCCCGCAAGCTGCACAGCGTGGAGTTCGGTGGTCTCGTGCCGACCGGGCCGAACGGGAACGGCGCCAAGCGCGGTGCGCGCTCGCGGGAGATCGTCATTCCTGAGCCGACGGGACCTGCCTTCGAGGCCGAGTGCAAGTGGTTCTCGCGGCCGAAGGGTTTTGGGTTCCTCATCGAGCCCACGGGCGGCGGCGATATCTTCATACATATGGATACCCTTCGCCGGTGTGGTGTGCGCGAGTTGCGGCAGGGCCAGCGAGTGCTGGTTCGGGTTTCCAAGACGCAGCGCGGGCTGATGGCGACCGACGTGCATGCCATCGCGGGGATCGTGCCTCCGTCGGAATTCCAGCACTAGCCGTGCCGTGCAGGCCTGGGTTTAAGACCAAAACGGGGCGCCGATGGTGGCGCCCTTTTTTTGTTTTGGCGTAGTATCGGGGATGAAGAGAGCGGTGAAGGCGGCCGGAATGGCCGCAGTGTTCGGGGTGCTGGCGTCGTTCATGCCGGCGGTGGCGGGTGATGACGAGCTTGCCCGTTTTCTCGACAAGCGCGCAGCCTACGCGGCCGCGTTGACGGAACCGATTGCGGCCTGTGTGGCGCGCGACGACACCGACCATCCGGTGTTTCGGGGTTGCATCGATTGGCACTCGTCGGTGCACGGGGTGTGGGCGTTGACGGCCTATCGCGGCGTAAGCGGCGACACGCGCCATGAAAGCATCATCCACGCGCGCCTGACCGCCGATGCGCTTGCGCGCGAGCTTGCGGATTTGCGCGCGCGCCCGGACTTCGAGATGCCCTATGGCCGAGCCTGGTTCCTGCGCTTGGCGATCGACTATGAGCGCGTGTTTGGCGATCGGCGGTTGTCGGCGTTGGCGCGCGAGGCCGCGCAGAGCTTGATCGCCTACTATACGCGCGTCGATCCCGATCCGCTTTCGACTGCCTATGACAGTGCGTCGTGGGCGCTGATCAATCTGCACGAGTTCGGCGTCGCCACGAAGGACGCGCGCATCGTCGCTTTCGTCGAAGGCAAAGTGCGCAGCCACTTTCTCGGCGACGGTCCGTGTCCGCTGCAATCCGTCGAGATTGAGACGCGGGAGTTCATGGCGGTGTGCACAAATTGGGCATGGCTCGTCTCGAAAATGCTGCCGCGCGAAGCCTTTCGAACGTGGCTTGCGAAGTTCCTGCCCGAGGAACTCGCGGTCGAACCCATTCGTTCCGAGGCGAGCGTTCATCAGGCGGGTCTCAACTTCAGCCGGGCGTGGGGTCTTTGGCACCTCTACCGGGCGACCGGCGAGCGGCGGTTTCTCAGTGCCTACCTCGCGCACTTCCATGCGACTTTCGACCGGCCCGAGGTCTGGAAGGGTGATTATGACACTCTCTCGCACTGGGTCGCCCAGTTCGGCATGCGCGCCCTGATGGTCAGTTTTGAGGCACCGCTTTCGAGGCAATAGGGCGCCACGAAACCGCTTGACCTGTGTTTGGTCGTAGTGCTCATCAGGCGGGGCATATCTATAGGTGGCTCCATGTCATTGATTGCCAAGGCCGTTACCCTCCTTGCACTCGTTTCGGCGCTTGTTGCGGGACCCGCAGCGGCCGCGAACCTTCCTTCGGAATGGGCCGGCGCCTACGGGTACGAGGACGGCCGTGAAGCCGTGCCGTTCATGATCACGCTCACAGCCAATGGCGCAATCCTCACCGGTCACATCGACGAGGTTCAGACCTTCGGCGTGAAATCGGCGGACGACAAACTCGGCGCCAAGATCGTGGGCTCTTTGAACGGCCATCAGGTGATGTTCACAAAGACCTATGACGGCAAAGGCGGTCAGACGCACTCCGTCACGTACAAGGGAACGCTCCTGTTCGACGAAGACGGGGCGCAGTGCATGCTCGGCACGTGGCGCATTGGCGCCGATGTCGGCCCTTGGATGGCTTGCCCGGCGCGGTGAACGAATGCGGTTGCTGAAGTTCTTTCTGTTCGCGATAGGGCTGGCTGCGGCGGCGACCGCCGGCGCGGACGAGCGCAAGCTGCTCGTCGAGAAGGAGTCGCTTTACAACAACATCTACATCTATTCCGACCCGCCGTACGTGACGCTGACCTTTGGTCACAACGGGCGCCTTTATACGGAGTCGTCGCACAACACGAAGGACGATCGCGAGCTTCCGATCGTCTATACGCGCTACATGACGGCGGGGCTGATCTATCCGAAGAAGATCGGTTCCATCCTGGAGATCGGCGCCGGCGGCGGGCGAACCGCCTGGTACCTTCACCGCCATATGCCGGATGTGCCAATCACGACCGTGGAGCTCGACCCGGAAGTGGCGAAGCTGGCGCAAACCTATTTCGGCGTCAAAGACGAGAAGAATTTCAAGATCGTCACCCGCGACGGACGATTGTTCCTGCGGGAGAGCAAAGACCGGTACGACCTTATCCTGATCGACGCCTATCGCGGCCCCTTCGTGCCGTTCCATCTGCTGACGAAGGAGTTCTACGAGGCCGCGAAGACGCATCTGACCGACGGCGGCGTACTGGTGCAGAACATCGAGCCGACGACGATGCTGTTCGATTCCGCGACGAAGACGATCGGTGCGGTGTTCGCCAATGTCGAGTTCTACCTCGCGCAAGGCAACGTCGTGACGGTGGCCTATGACGGGCCGAAGCGGTCGAAGGAAGCGCTGGCCGAGATCGCGGCCAAGCGGCAGGAGCAGCACAAGTTCCGCTACGACCTGACCAAGCTCCTGGTTCAGCGGCGCACGCTCAACGCCGACGTCGGCACGATCAGCGAGGACGCCAAGGTGCTGACCGACGATTTCGCGCCAGTCGAGGCCTTGAAGGCGATCGAGACGCACAATCGCAAGTGGCCGAGCAATTGATGCCGCGCGCTCGCGCTCTCGTCATCTATGCGAATGCGTTCGTCGTCGGGGCCGCGCTGATGGGCTTCGAGATGTTGGGCAGCCGGTACCTCTTTCCCTATTTCGGCGGCGGAATCGGCACGTGGGCGGCGCTGATATCGACGGTGCTCGTGGCGTTGACGGTGGGCTATCTCGTGGGCGGCGCCATCGTCGACCGGTATCCCTCGTCGATCGTGATCGCGATCGCTTGCGCGCTGGCTGCGGTCTATCTCGCGGTCATTCCGCCGGCAGCCGACCCGGTGATGTCGGCAATCCTCGAGTCGATGGGCGACGGACCTGTCGCCATTCTGCTGGCATCGGCCGTTCTCTGTCTTGTGCCGCTCACGTTTCTCGGAACGTTTTCGCCGGTCGCGGTGCGGCTTCTGGTGCGGTCGACGGATGAGGTCGGGCGGGTCGCGGGTCTCGTCTACGGCATCTCGACGTTCGGCAACGTGTTCGGTGTGTTGTTCACGACGTTCACGCTCATCCCTGCCATGGGCTCGCGCGCGATCACCTATTTGTTTGCGGCCGTGCTCGGTGCGTGCGCTGTGTCGCTCTTCTTCGTGCGCAAGGCGGAGCACTAGCGCGGATGCGTGCGGTTCTCGCCATCCTGTTCGCTGTATCCGCCGGGGCGGCGCAGGCGGCGGACGCGACGCTGGCCCCGGCGCATTATCCTGAGGGCGCTTTGTGGCACGACGGGCGGCTTTTCTACGAGGAGATGGCCGACGACGTCGTGCGCGTCTCCGACCTCAAGACGCGGCGCACGTTCTGGCGCAGACTAGGCTGTGGCCCGGTCAACATCGCACCCTACCGCGACGACGAGTATCTGGTGCTTTGTCATCTGGCCCACGTCGTCGTGCGCGTGTCGCGCAAGGGCCGGACGATCGAGGTGATCGAGCGCGACGCGAACGGTGCGCCGTTCGTCTATCCGAACGGGGCGGGCGCGGACGGCGAGGGCGGCGTTTATTTCTCGTCAGCGGGCACGTTCGCGCTTAACGCACCGGCGACGGGCGCGGTGCTCTATCTTGCACGCGACGGCACGCTGACGTGCGTTGCCGAGGGCATTCGTTACGCGAACGGCGTCGCGGTCGACGTGAAGCGCAAGCGGCTTTTTGTCTCCGCACATTTGGCGCGGCAGGTGCTGTCGTTTCCGATCGTAAAGCCGGGCGTTCTGGGTGAGCGCAGCGTCTTTTTCGACTTGGCGGCGAACGGTATCGACGTTCCCTATCCGCTGGCGGGTCCCGACGGGCTTGAGGTCGATGAGGGCGGGCACGTCGTCGTCGCCGAATATGGCGCG
>JAEUML010000117.1 GCA_016792785.1 Alphaproteobacteria bacterium | reverse complement strand
GCGACATGCCCGCCCATCGAGTTTCCGCCGACTGCATAGCGTGGAAGGCCGATCACACCCGCGAACTCATCCACGAACGCGGCCATGCTCGCCGCCGTAAACTCCTCGTTCGCCTTCGCAATCGTCAGCCCATGCCCTGGCAGATCGACCGTCACCATCGAGAACTCGTTGCCAAGCACCCGAATCCAGGGCTCCCATGTATGCAGCGACGCATTCGATCCGTGCAGCAGAAGCAGCGTTGGCCCACCTTCCTTGCCCTGCATGCGATAATGCGCTTTCGCGCCCGACGGCAGATCGACGAACCGCGACGGCGCTCCGCCATACTTTTGCAGCAACGTCTCCCGTGGCATCTCCGGATCGCCGAGCGTCAGAAAGGCAAGTGCTATCAGCGCAGCCAGCGCGCCCAGGATCCAAAGCAGAATTCGCATCGACTATTCCTCGATCTCATCGCGCGGCACTGGCGACGCCGTTATCCCCACCCAAGCGCGCCGCGCAGGCCGCCCGCGACTGCGTGTCGGCGAAGGTCTTCAACTGCAACTCCTGCAGCATCACCTTCCGCTTACCGGCCGGAAGGTAGCTGATGTCCCGCACGCCGCCGCCATCGAGCAGCACCTGGTACGTCAATGGGACGCGCGAGTCGCGCCCTTCGCTGAGATCCAGACGTCGAATGCGCATGCCGTCGCGTAAGCCGGCGGCGTAGGCCGGTCCCTGCGGATCGACGCCCACAAGGACGTTCTTGTTCGCGATCGTCTTCATGCCGTCGAATCCGCGATCGAACGCGGCAACCTCCCCGGTCCACAGCACACCGCAGGGCGCCCAGATATCGGCGGGAAGCAGAACCGTCTCGCCCTCCTCAGCGAAGCGCGCAATGTCGGCGGAAACATCGACGCCCTGCTCCTTCATCTTCGCGACGAAGTGCCCCCGGATCGCCGGCGGCGGCGCGGCGTTGCTCGCGGCATCGATGGCACGCTTCATCGCAAGCACCACATCGTCGAGGTCGCGCGCGCCCTTGGAGGCGCGTCGCACCTTGTCGTCCGCCAACGCCGCGATCAGAAGACCGCGTTGATACGGCAGCTCGTTCATCGCTTGGCTCTTCCAGAAATCGCCGGCAAGCGTCGTATTGGATACATTGCGCACGGACGAGAACGCATAGGCCCACATAACGGCGTTGAGTGACCGCACCACCTCCTCGACGCTCCACAACCCGTCGCGAACCAACAGACGATTGGTGTAGAAGTCCGTGAACCCTTCCGAGAGCCAGTACTCCGACACGTCGTTCTCCTGCGGCATCATCCCGATGCGGCGCGGAATCCACGAGTGCAGGTGCTCGTGCGCCAAAACGCGCGTGAGTTCGCGATCCGGCATGTTATCCGTCGCAAAGAAGGCGAACGCATCGCCAAGCCCCGTGCCGCCCAGCGACATGCTTCCCGCCTCCGCGATCAGCGGCAGCACCGTCACGAGATAGGGCGCCGGCTCGTCGCCCCAAAACCGGTTGTGCGAGGCGAAAATCGGATCGAGCCGTTTCACGAACGCCTCGTCGCTGAACGGCCACGTTCCGCGCATGGCGACCCGCAACACACCCGCCGTGGTCACGCGGAAGTCGCCGCCCACGCTCACGCTTTCGAGCACGTCGGCAAGCGACAGCGAACGCTGATCGTGTTCCAGGTCCGATGCCAAGCGCCAACCCGGCGCCAGACCGCGAAACGAAACCGACGCAGACGTAGCGAGCCTCCACCGCGGTCGCGCGAAAGCGGTCCATCCGATGATGTGGAAATAGCCCGGCTGAACGATCGGGCGATACTCGTTCGAGCCGTTGACGGTCGGCTCGCCCTGCCAGAATTGCGTGATGCGATAGCGGACGGTTAGCGTCGCGCCTGGTTTGTGGCGCAGCGTCTTCAGAAAGGGCGAGCCGCCGTCGCTCAGACGCAACCCATCGCCGGAGACGCGAAACTCGCTGATCCCGCGCCAGAGTTCGCTCTTGCCGCCCCACTCGTTCGGTAATTCGATCTCGGTGCTGCCGTCGTCTTCGCCGCGCAACACCAGCTCGACGCCGATCGCGCGCAACGCACCGTGCTCGACCTCAGGCGTCAGCGTGTAACGCAACTCGGCCGCGGAAGCAGACACCGCGCCACACGCCGCCAATACCACTGCCGCAACAGCCCGCATGCCCCCTCCCAAGAGAGCGCGAAGAATGCCCGATCGTCGCCGCTAACGCTACGGCGGGGCGAAGGCTCGACAGGCCGCACTTTTCCGCTACATCTAACCTTATCGCTATCTTCGACAATTCGATCAAAGGACAAGTGAATATGGCCGAACGCGTGGCCGTGGTGGGCGCTGGGATTGCGGGCTTAGGCGCCGCGATGGCGCTCGCGGGCCGGGAACGGGAGATCACGGTCATCGACCGCGATCCGCCCGCACCGGCAAACCTGGAAACGGCCTTCGACACGTGGGAGCGCAAGGGCGTGACGCAGTTGCGCCACAGCCATGTGTTCTTGGGCTGCCTCGTCACGCTGATCCGCGACAAGCACCCGCGCCTGCACGACAAGTTGCGTCAGGCCGGCGCCCGCGAATTCGACTTCGAAGCCGCCTTACCCCACCAACTCCGCGACCAATATGTCCCCACAGCGGAGGATCGCGATCTCGCATTTCTGTTCTCGCGCCGCACGACGCTCGAACACGTCATGCGCGCCTATGTCGAGACCCTGCCCGGCGTCCGCTTCCTGACCGAAACCGCGGTCCGCGGGCTCATGGTCGACAAGAGCGGCAACGTGCCGAAAGCGACCGGCGTCCTCACCGGCAATGACGGCGCGAAGACCATCGCCGCCGACGTCGTCATCGATGCCTCGGGCCGCAACACGATCCTGATCGATGCCCTGCGCGACAACGGCGTGACGATCGATGAAGAGAAGAGTCCTGCGGGCATTCTCTACTTCACACGCCACTATCGCCTGCGCGAGGGCCAAGACGAACCGCCGCGCGACGGACAACCGGGCGCGGGCGACCTCGGCTACATCAAATACGGCGTCTTCGCAGCCGACAACCGGCACTTCTCGATCACGCTGGCCGTGCCGGAAATCGAAATGAGCCTGAGGACCGCGACGCTGGACCCGCGCACGTTCGATGCAATCTGCATGAGAATCCCCGGCGCCGCACGGTGGATGAACCCCGAGCGCGCCGAACCAGTGACGAAGGTGTTCGGCATGGGCAACCTGCACAACGTCTGGCGGCACTTCGTGCACGCTGGCGAACCGAGAGTGTTGAACTTCTTTGCGGTCGGCGATGCGGCGCTACGCACGAACCCGCTCTACGGCCGCGGCTGCTCGTCCTCGATGATGCATGCCCATATACTGGCCGATGTGATGAACGAGACGGCCGACCCCAAGGCGCGCGCCATCGCGTTCGATGCCCGCACACGCAAGGCTCTGCGCCCGTTCTGGGACGTGATCGTGAAGCAGGATTTGGGCGCGATCCGCCGCGCAAAGCAAGAACAGAACCCCGCGCACAAGCCGCGCCTCAAGGCACGCCTGATCAAGAGTTTCGCCGATGATGCGGTCGGACCCGCAACCCGCGGAAACTTGAGCGTGTATCGCGCGATCATGAAGGGTTTTCACATGATCGACACGCCGACCGCCTGGCTGCGCCGACCGCTGATCGTGGCGCGCGTCCTTGCGATGTGGGTGACGCCGAAGCCCTGGAAGCGCGCACTCTATCAACCGAAACTCGGGCCTGAGCGGCAAGAAATGCTGACCCAACTCGGACTGGCATCGACTTGACCGCAGCGCCGAAGCACGCTCCCCTCGCACTCTGATCTTGAAAGCCGCCTCATGTCGATCAATTGGAACGCCCCGCGCTACGTCGAAACGAATGGCATCCGCATGGCCGTGTACGAACAAGGCGCAGGCGTGCCGGTCGTCATGAGTCACGGCTTCCCAGAGCTTGCTTTTTCCTGGCGCCACCAAATCCCCGCGCTCGCAGCGGCCGGCTTTCATGCGATCGCGCCCGATCAGCGGGGCTACGGCCTCACCGATCGTCCACAAGCCGTCGAAAGCTACGATATCCACCATCTGACCGGTGACCTGGTCGGCCTGCTGGACGCGCTGAAGATCGAGAAGGCGGTGTTCGTCGGTCACGATTGGGGCGGCATCGTCACGTGGGCGATGCCCCTGCTCCACCCGCACCGCGTGCTCGGTGTTGTCGGCGTCAACACGCCGTTCCTGCCCCGCGCGCCGATGGACCCGATCGCACTGATGCGCGCCGCCTACGGCGAGAACATGTACATCGTCTTCTTCCAGAAACCGGGCGTCGCCGACGCACTGCTGGCCAAGGACGTCGGCAAAACACTGCGCCTCTTCTATCGCAAGACCGGCCTCACGATCGAAGAGTTCGACAAGCGTCCCGCCGAAGAGCGAAATCTCGCGTTTGCAGCCGCACTCGAAACCGACGAAACGCAATGGCCTGGAAAGGTGCTGCTCTCGGCCGAAGAGTATGAGTTCTATCGCGCTGCGTTCGCCCGCACCGGCTTCACGGGCGGTGTTAATTGGTACCGCAACTTCACACGCAACTGGCAGACGACCGAAGGCGTCGCGCAGAAGGTCGAAGTTCCCTGCCTCATGGTGATGGCCGAGAACGACATCGTTCTGCGCCCTTCGCTGGCCGACGGGATGGAGGCCTTCGTGCCCGATCTCGAAAAGCATTTGATCAAGGACTGCGGCCACTGGACCCAGGCCGAAAAACCAGACGAACTGAACCGCGTGCTCACAAGTTGGCTGAAACGCCGCTTCGGTTAAGGATGAAGCCGGACAAATTTGCCTGCGCCAGCGGCGGCGCTAAGATCGCGCCTGTTCAAGCGATGGACCAAGGCGCCCCATGTCCGATCTCGCAACCTTGTCGCCCGACACGATGTATCTGCTGCTCAACTACGGTGTCCTGCCGTTTTGGGCGCTCCTGATCCTCGCACCAGTCTTGAAGATCACCGACGCCCTGGTGCACTCGGTCGCGATGCCGTTACTGCTCGGAGTGACCTACGCTTGGCTGCTCGCGACCGCGTTGTGGGGCCCGGTGGCGGCGCCGGACGGCGCGGGCTTTGCCACGCTCGACGCCCTGCTGAAATTGTTCTCGACGAAACAGGCGCTCGTCGCCGGCTGGGCGCATTACATCGTGTTCGATCTCTTCGTCGGCGCCTGGATCGCGCGCGACGCGCAGCGCGTCGGACTCAACCATTTCGCGCTGATCCCGTGCCTCGTGCTGACCTTGCTCGTCGGCCCGATCGGCCTTCTGACCTATCTGATGGTGCGCGGGCTGACCGGGCGCGGCGGTTGGAGCTTGTTCGAGGGCTAAAGACCCGCGAGCTTTTCGCTCGCAAGCCAAAGCTCGCGCGCCGCCGCCTCGTCGTACGAGACTTTGGACGAGCGCACCGCTTTGCATTTATCGAAGTAGAGGCCGCTCTGATCGGCCACGTCGGGCGCGCTGGCCAGAAAGATGCTCGTCTTCGCGCCGTCCTCCTCCGATATCGCGCCGATCGACTTCACGATGCCGAAAAGCACACGGAAGATGCCGGACGTCTCGTCGCCGAAGCGCGAAGCGACAAAGCCTGGGTGAAGACAATTCGCCGTCACCCGCGTGCCCTTCAACCGCTGCGCCAGCGCATACGTGAAATAGACATTGGCGAGTTTGGATTGCGAATACGCCCGCCAGGCCGAATACGATGTCGCGTTCTGCAAATTCGCGAAGTCGAGCTTGGCGCCGACATGCGCCTGCGAGGCGACATTGACGATGCGCGCCCTTTCCGCGGCCTTCAGCAGATCGAGCAGGCCAAGCGTCAACACGAAATAGCCCAGATGATTCAGCGCAAACGTCTTCTCGATCCCGTCGCTCGTTGTTTCGTACTTCTGGAAGATTGCGCCCGCATTGTTGACGAGCACATCAAGCCGCTTCAGCCGCCCCTTCAGCGCCTCTGCCGCACCGCGCATGCCCTTCAACGTCATGAGATCGGCCTGAACGAACTGCACGCCGTTGTGCCCGGCCGCAGCGCGCAACTCTTTGACCACGCGCTCGCCCTTCTCGGCGTTGCGCGAAACGACCGTCACGTTGGCGCCCTTCTTGGCGAGTTCGCGCGCCGTCACCTTGCCGATGCCGTCCGTCGCACCTGTGACGACGATCTCAAGCCCCTTCATGCTCATCGCCCGCTCTCCGCAATACGCCGCCAAACGGAAACAAAGGCCGACGCCTTCGCGGCGACGTCATCGTCGCTGAACGAAGGCTTGAACAGCGCGCTGCCGACCCCGAAGCCGTCGGCGCCCGCCTCACGCCATGCCGCCATCGTCTCCGGCGCGACGCCGCCCACCACATAGATCGGCATGTCGGCAGACGGCAGCACGGCCCGCAGCGCCCGCAAGCCTTCGGGTCCCAAGACCTCCGCCGGGAACAGCTTCAACGCATCCGCGCCGAGTTTGCGCGCCGCGAACGCTTCCGTCGGCGTCATCACGCCGGGCGCAGTAGCGGCGCCGAGCACGCGCGCCTCATCCATCACATCGGCGTCGAGATTGGGCATAACAAGAAGCCGTGCCCCCGCAGCAAACGCAGCTCGCGCCTCGGCGCGCGTCAACACTGTCCCCGCACCCACGACGACGTCGTCGGGCGCCGCTTGGCGGACCGCGCGAATGGCATCGAGCGCGCCCTCGCGGTTGAGCGGTACCTCGATGATGCGAAAACCCGCCGCGACAAGCGACCGCGCGACGCCCGCCGCACGCGCCGGAGCGATCCCACGAAGGATGGCGATGAGCGGCGCTTTGGCCGACGCATCGCGAAGCGCGCGCACATTCGCGTTCATCCGGGCATTTACCTCGCGATAACCTTTCTCTGTGCAGCGCCATCAACCAATCCGAAACAGCGCGCAGGTTAGTGTCGCACCGAAATCGCCAAAACTACAACCAAAACAGCGCTTCCGGGGTGTCGAAAAATGAAGGTTCTTGTCGTCGACGACTACAGCACAATGCGCCGCATCATCCGCAACCTGCTCACGCAGATCGGCTATAGCGAAATCGACGAAGCCGCCGACGGCAACGAGGCGCTGCAGAAGCTGCGTGCGGTGCACTACGGCCTTGTGATTTCCGACTGGAACATGGAGCCGATGACGGGCTTCGACCTGTTGAAGCAGGTGCGCGCGGACGACAAGCTGAAGACGACGCCGTTCATCATGGTCACGGCCGAATCGAAGACCGAGAACGTCGTCGCCGCAAAACAGGCCGGCGTCGACAACTACATCGTCAAACCGTTCAACGCGACGACCCTTCAGCAGAAGATCAATTCGGTCATCGGTACGAAGGCTCACTAATGTTCGCGCTCGACTCCGACACCTCCGACGAGTTCCATGTTCTGGAATCCGCCGTGCGGCAGACCTCGCGCGGCCGCGCGTTCCTGGACGAATTCGCCCGCCGCCTTCGTGCCACCGAAACCGACCGCGTGCTGAACGCGATCGAACGCCTGTCGTCCGCACAGACCGACCGCGTGTCCTCCGGCCACCTCGACGTGCTGCGCCGCGAGCTTGAGACGATGGCCGCCTCGATCGCTCAGACCCGCCGCGAGATCGCGGCGATCAAGCCCGAGACCTCGGGCAACAACCGTATCATTCAAGCGACCGAGGAACTCGACTTCGTCGTCCGCTCGACCGAGCGCGCGACGGCCGACATCCTCACCGCCGCCGAAGGCATCCAAACGATGGCCGGCGACTTGCGCGGCAAGGGCGTCGACGCTGGGGCCTGCGACGAACTCGAGACGCATGCAACGAACCTGATGGTCGCCTGCTCGTTCCAGGATCTCACCGGTCAACGCATGACGAAGGTCGTCAATGCGCTGCGCTATCTTGAGCAGCGCGTCAACACGATGATCGAGATTTGGGGCATCACGCCGGAGGATTCGGCCAAGGCGCCCCAATACGCCACCGACAGCCGTCCCGACGCGCATCTCCTGAACGGCCCCGCCCGCGAGGGCGAAGGTGTCGCCCAGGATGACGTCGACCGCCTTCTGCAAGGTGAAGGTGCGACCGTGACCGCGTCGCAGGACGATATCGACGCGCTCTTCAAGTAAAGCGCCGTTCACTCGGGCTTGATGACGCTGTGAGCCGCCGCGCGCTTGCCAAAGGGCGCGCCGCGGACGAAAACTCGCCGCCGTCAACCATCGGCGGCGCGATATGCCATCCCCTTCCCAGCTGATAGGCCCATGGACGCGCCGGATCATGGTTTTTGGCACGGCGCTCGCCCTTATCGGTTGCTCGATCCCAGGCCCGGACACGAGTGACCAGGACGCCGCCGCGCTACCGCGCCACGAATTGCGCCTGAACGCGGGATACGCGCTGAGCTACCTCGAAGCGGGCGCACCGGACGGCAGGCTCGCCGTGTTCGTGCACGGCACGCCGGGCGACGCGCATGCCTGGACGGACTACCTGATGGGCGTGCCCCAAGGCTTGCGCTATGTCGCCGTGGACCGCCCTGGCTTCGGCAACAGCGGCCCCGACGATGCCGTGGTTTCGCTGCGCGAACAGGCCGAGGCGCTGACCCAACTCATCCGTGCCGCGGGCGGCAAGCCCGCCGTTCTGATCGGCCACTCGCTGGGCGGCCCGATTATCGCGCAGGCGGCGGTCGACAATCCGGAACTCGTTGCCGCTCTCGTCGTCGTCGCAGGTTCCCTGGATCCGGCGCTCGAAGACGTGCCGTTCATCCAGTATGTCGGCGACACATGGCCGGTCAGCGCGCTTTTGCCTCGCATGTTGCGCAACGCCAACCGCGAGATCATCGCCCTCGAACCGCAGCTCGCCGCCCTTGCCCCGCGTCTTGCCGCGATCAAAGTGCCCGTCACGATCGTCCACGGCACGAAGGACGACCTCGTGCCGTTTGCGAATGTCGCTTTCATGAAGAAGCACATGACGGGAACGAAGGCGATGGACGTCACCGTGCTCGACGGACAGAACCATTTCCTGCCGTGGAACTCGAAACGCGCCGTCGATGCCGCGATCGCCAAGGCGCTGACCATGGCGGAAGCCCCCGCGCCATGAGCGGCGACCCCACAGCCGCTCTGTTGGCGTTGGGCTCGACCCCTTGGGCGATCGCGATTGCGATCGTACTTGCGACGTTTGTCCTGGAAGACGTGGCGACGATTGCGGCAGCCTTCCTTGCAGCGACCGGCGCCGTGCCGCCGATGGTCGCGCTCTCGGCGCTCTTCGTTGGAATCTTTGCCGGCGACCTCGGGCTCTATGGTTTGGGCGCCGCCGCCCGCACCCGCGAATGGGCGAGGCGCCTCATCGGCGAACGGCGCATGGCCAAAGGGCGGATGTGGCTGAAGCGCCGCTACATCTCCGCCCTGATCGGCGCCCGCTTCATGCCGGGCTTCCGCCTGCCGACCTACACGGCAAGTGGATTCCTTGGGTTACCGTTCTGGCCGTTCGTCGGCGTCGCCGCCGCGGCCTGCTTGATCTGGACGTCGCTCGTGTTCTCGCTCGTCTATTTCTTCGGCGTTATGGCTGTCGAGCACCTGGGCATCTGGCGCTGGGTCCTCGCCGGTCTGCTGTTCGCTTTGATCCTCGCGGGCCCCACACTGGCAGACCGCTTCGCGCGGCGCGCGGCGGAGTCCGGCGATGCTTGACCCCGAAGCACACGAAGTGCGCGTACCGCACAAGGGCATGCCGCCGCTCGACATGACCGGCCCGCAGGTCTCCTTCTTCGAATTCTGGCCGCAGCTCTATTTCTACGCACCGATGTTCCTCTACTGGCTGTGGCTGACAGCGCGCCACGGCGGCTTCACCGTGCCCACGATCTCGAACCCGTTGTTCCCGATGGGCGGCTGGATCGGCGAGTCCAAATCGTCCGTCTTCGACCAAGCGGGCCCCTACGCACGCAAGTTCATCGCGCCGTGGGCGACCGTCGACCACACAAGCGACCTCACCGTCGCGCACGCTCTCGACATCGCCGGCCAAGCCGGCTTGAGCTTGCCCTTCGTCGCCAAGCCGGACATGGGTTGCCGCGGCGCCGGCGTCCGCCGCATCCGCAGCGAAACCGAACTCGCCGACTACATCAAAGCGTTTCCGCCGGGCGAACGCATCGTCTTCCAAGCGCTTGTCGACCACGAGGCCGAAGCCGGCGTCTTCTACATCCGAAAGCCCAGCGAAAAGCGCGGCCGCATCGTCTCGCTCACACTGAAGTACTTTCCCTATGTCTATGGCGACGGCGTCTCGACGCTGGGCGAGCTGATCGCCCGCGATCCGCGTGCGAGCAAACTTCAGCACATCTACCTGCCCCGCCACAGGGCGCGCCTCGATTGGGTCATTCCGAAGGGCCAGGCCTTCCGCATCGCCTTCGCCGGCAGCCACAGCCGCGGCACGATCTTCCGCAACGGCAACCATCTGATCACCGAAGCGATGACCGACGCGTTCGACCGCATCGGCAAGGACATCAACGAGTTCTATTTCGGCCGCTTCGACGTGCGCTTTCCCGACATCGAAGACCTCCGCGCGGGCCGCAACTTCACGATCGTCGAGGTCAACGGCGCCGGCGCCGAAGCGACCCACATCTGGGACCGCCGCACCACCTTGACCGAGGCGTACGGCGCCCTCATGCACCAGTACAAGGCCTTGTGGGAAACCGGCGCCGAGAACGCGAAACGCGGCTTCAAGCCCGCGCGCCTGGGGGATTTCCTGCGCGCCTATCGCCACGAAACGAAGCTTTGGGCACAATACCCGCTGACGGAATGATTTGACTGTCAGCAAGGGTCCCATGGCCAAGGTCGACGAATTCTCATACGCCTCGCCCGACGATCCCGCGTTCAAACGTCTCGTCATTCAGTTGATCGAGCGCATCTCGGGTCAGCCCGAACTGAAGCGCATGTATCTCGAACACCAGAACCACCCGAAGCCGGGCGAGACATTCTGGGAAGCGGCAGTCCGCAAGCTGCGGCTGAACATCGACCTGAACGAAGAGGCGCTCAGCGAAATTCCGGCGAAGGGCGCGGTCATTCTGGTCGCCAACCATCCGTTCGGCGTGCTCGATGGACTGACAATCTGCTGGCTCGCCGCGCGCGTGCGCAAGGACTTCAAGGTCCTGACGAACGCGCTTCTGAACCGGGCGGAAGAGATCAAGCCGTTCCTGCTGCCGATCGACTTCGAAGAAACGAAAGCGGCGCTCGAGACGAACATCAAGACGCGCGCCGAAGCAAAGGCGCTGCTCGAACGCGGTGGCGCACTCATTATCTTCCCCGGCGGCACA
>JAEUML010000091.1 GCA_016792785.1 Alphaproteobacteria bacterium | reverse complement strand
GCTGAACGCAACCCAGTCGGCGCTACAGCGGCACGATCTCGGTCTTCGTTTGCGCGTAGGGCACGAAGCCCATCTGCTGATAGAGCGGCAGGGCGCGCGGGTGGTCGAGCGTGTTCGTGTGGACCCAGAGGCGCTCGATCGGTTTCGTCCAAGCGATGTCGATCGCGGTCGCGAGCAGGAAGCCGCCGAGGCCGCGGCCGATGAAGTCGGGGATCAGGCCGAAATAGGCGAGCTCCGCGTTCGGCATCTTGCGGAAGTCGAGTTCGGCGTAGCCGGCCGGCGCGCCCTCGCAATAGAGCACGTAGAGTTCGACGCGCTCGTCTTGGACGATGGCGGCCAGCGCCTCGTCGCTCATGCGCGTGCGTTCGACCCAGACGTACGCGCGGCCCACGGTCTCGTACAGATAGCGGTAGAAGTGCACCGGCGGCTGCTTGACCTTGAGCAGCACCACGCGGCCGTTGTCGTGCTCGCGCCGCAGCTGCGGGCGCAGCCCCGAGGGCTTGGCCAGCATCTCCAGTTTCGTGATCGTGACCGGGATCGGGGGCTTCGTCATGTCTCGACCGGCAGATCGTGACGGGCCCCCCACTCGGACCATGAGCCGTCGTAGAGCGCGCCGTCGGGGGCGCCCATCGCCTTCAGCGCCAGAAGGATGATCGCGGCGGTGACGCCGGAGCCGCAGCTCGTGACAATGGGTTTGGCGACGTCGATGCCGGCGTCGCGGAACGCGGCGGCGAGCGCGTCGCCCTTGCGCAGCGTGCCGTCGGGGTTCAGGAGCTTTTGGTAGTGCAGGCTTTTGGCGCCCGGGATGTGGCCGCTGCGGACGCCCGCGCGCGGTTCGGGCTCG
The DNA here is from genome assembly GCA_016792785.1 of Alphaproteobacteria bacterium. Taxonomy (GTDB): domain Bacteria; phylum Pseudomonadota; class Alphaproteobacteria; order Micropepsales; family Micropepsaceae; genus SZUA-430. The sequence goes on along the minus strand of JAEUML010000091.1, from coordinate 10,329 downwards.
CTGCCGGTGAAGCGGCCGGACGAGCGGGCGTCGACGATCTGCTCGCGCTTCGTCGTCAGGTTCTCTTTCACTTGGGCGGCGTCGCGCAGGATCAGATGGTTTGGGCGCGGCGTGAAGTGGCGGGTCTTCAAGACCGGAGCCAAGTCTTCCACCGGCCGGCCCTCCGCACGCCATTTCGGGAAGCCACCGTCGAGGACGAAGACTTCTTCGTGGCCCATGACGCGGAACATCCACCACACGCGCGCGGCGGAGTAGAGGCCCGCCGTGTCGTAAGCGACGATGCGGTGGCCGTCGCCGAGCCCGAGCGCCTTCACGCGGCTTGCGAACTTCTCCGGGGAGGGAAGCATGTGCGGATAGGCCGACGACGTGTCGCTGATCTCGTCGATGTCGAAGAAGACGGCGCCGGGGATGTGGGCCTCGCGGTATTCCGCCTTTGGGTTGCGTTTGGCGTCGGGGAGATAGAGGGACGCGTCGACGATGCGCACATCGGGCGCGTTCAGGTGGGCGGCAAGCCATTCCGTCGTGACGAGCGGGCTCATGTGTGTTTCGTCTCCAGCCATTCGGGAACGGGCAGGCCCTTCGAGCGCAGGAAGTCGGGATTGTAGAGTTTCGACGCGTAGCGCGTGCCGTAGTCGCAGAGGATCGTGACGACGACATGGCCGCGGCCGAGCGCGCGGGCCAGGTGATAGGCGCCCGCGACGTTCACGCCCGACGACGTGCCGAGGCACAGGCCCTCGTCGCGCAACAGCTCGAAGCAGAACGGCACCGATTCCGAGTCCGGAATCTGGAACGCTTCGTCGGGTTTGAAGCCTTCGAGGTTCGCCGTCACGCGGCCTTGGCCGATGCCTTCGGTGATCGAGGAGCCCTCGGCCTTGAGTTCGCCGTGCTTGTAGTAGTTGAAGAGGGCGGCGCCCGGCGGATCGGCGAGCGCGATCTTGACGTTCGGGTTCTTTGCTTTCAGCGCCATGCCGACGCCCGCGAGCGTGCCGCCGGTGCCGATCGCCGAAACGAAACCTGCGACCTTACCGTCGGTTTGCTTCCAGATTTCGGGGCCGGTGGTTTCGACGTGGATTTGGCGGTTTGCGACGTTGTCGAATTGGTTCGCCCAGATCGCGCCGTTCTCGAGCTTCGCGTTCAGTTCCTCGGCGAGGCGGCCCGAATACTTCACATAGTTGTTCGGGTCCTTGTAGGGCACGGCCGGCACTTCGATGAGCTCGGCGCCCATGTGGCGCAGCGTGTCCTTCTTCTCCTGGCTCTGCGTGTTCGGGATGACGATCACGGACTTGTAGCCGAGCGCGCGGCCGACCATGGCAAGGCCAATGCCGGTGTTGCCCGCCGTGCCTTCGACGATCGTGCCGCCGGGTTTCAGGCGTCCGTTCTTCTCCGCGTCGCGGATGATGCCGAGCGCCGCGCGGTCCTTGACCGACTGGCCTGGGTTCATGAACTCCGCCTTGCCCAGAATCTCGCAGCCCGTGATGTCCGAGAGACGCCTCAGCCGAATGAGCGGCGTGTTGCCGATCGCGTCGATGACGCTGTGCTTGATGTCCATGGGGGCGTGACTATCGCAATTGCGTTCGGGCTGTTCTATGGGGCGGACCCGGCCGCATCAAGCGCGGGCTTAAGCCTTTGCGCGGGCTTTCACAAAGCGGCGCGTTTTTTTGGGCAACTCGGCCTCGAGTTCGGCCTTGATGCGGTGCCAGTGGGCGTCGATTTCGTGCATCGGGGTGAGGCCGTAGTGCTCGCGCATCACGCGGTGGGTAACGGCGACGAGCAGAGGCTTATGGTGGCGGCGCCAGTGGTCGAAGCTCCAGAGCTCGCCGGTCGATTTCAGCGCGGTCGTCGCGACGAAGACTTGGGCGGCGATCTCGGTTTCGGCGGTCGCGACGTCGAACACGGCCGGCGCGTATTCGGTGTCTTCGAAATAGGCGATGCGGGCGACGTCGTCATCGGACAGGCCGTGCGTGACGAGGCCGTCGGTGCGGGCGGTCTTGTTTTCGACAAGGGTCGGAAAGCTGTAGCCCAGTGCGGTTTCCGCGGCGTAACCCTCGAGCCAGCCCGGGGTGAACGCCAAGTGGCCGGGGCTGCGGCCGAGCACCGCCTCCAACAACTCCAAATCCATCAAGGAACCGTAAAAGAAGTAAGTGTGGCCGCTCAATCCCGCCGGTTCTCTGGTGCTTTGCCCGCGGCTGATCCGCAAGGGCTTGGGCCACGTATATCGCCAAAAGCCGTCCGCAAAAAGGGCGGGCCGCCGTTTGCACCAGGTGCCTTGTATGCCGACCCACCATCCGGACGACAGTCTGCTGCTCGAGTACGCCGCCGGATCGCTCGGCGAGGCGAAGGCGCTGCTTGTCGCGACACACCTTGCGCTGTGCCCTGCTTGCCGCAATGCCGTGAGGTCGGGCGAGGCTGCCGGTGCTGCGCTGGCGTTTGCGAACGAGACGCCGGAGACGGTCTCATCGCCCATGCCGGACGTGTCAGGTGAGGTCGTCGAAGCGCCTCCTGCGCCGTCTGCCGTGCCGGCGGGGCTCGCATTGCCTCAGCCGTTGCGTGGCTATTTGGGTTCGCCGGTCGCGGCGTTGCCGTGGTCGTCGGTGGGTCTCGGCTTGCGCGAGTACCGGCTGCCCGAATTCAAGAGCACGACTGCCGTGCGTTTGCTCGCCATTCCGGCTGGGCGGCGCATGCCGCGGCATACGCACGAGGGCGAGGAATTGACGCTCGTGCTTCAAGGCAGCTTCTCGGACGTGACCGGCGACTATCAGCGCGGCGATGTCGCGACCGCAGACGGGCGGATCGAGCATCAGCCTCAGGCGGGCGCAGGCGAAGAGTGCCTCTGCCTTGCGGTGGAAGATGCGCCGTTGCGTCTGACGGGTGTGACCGGTGCGGTGCTGACAGCCGCCGCGCGGGCGCGCACTCTGTTCGGGCGTTAGGCGCGCGCGACGGCGACTTGGGTGACGTCGATCGAGCCGGCGCGGAAGCCGGCTTCGCAATAGCTCAAATAGTAGTTCCAGATGCGCTTGAAGCGTTCGTCGAAGCCGAGCGTGCGGATGTCTTCCCAGGCGCCGTGGAAGCGGTCGCGCCAGACGGCGAGCGTGCGCGCGTAGTCGTGGCCGAAATTCGTGTCCTCGCGCCACACGAGACGGGCGCGATCGACCTCTTGGCGCAACGCCGTGGGCGAGGGCAGCATCCCGCCGGGGAAAACGTACTTCTGGATGAAGTCGACGCTGCGGCGGTAGGTCGAGAAATAGCGTTCGTCGATGGTGATGATCTGCAGGCCCGCGACGCCGCCGGGCGCGAGCAACGTGTGGACCTTGTTGAAGTACGCGGGCCAATATTGCTCGCCGACGGCTTCGAACATTTCGATCGAGGCGATGCGGTCGAACGTGCCTTCGGTGTCGCGGTAGTCCTGAAGGCGGATATCTGTGCGTTCGGCGAGGCCCGCTGCTGCCAAGCGTTGCTTGGCGAAATCGTGCTGCTCGCGGCTGATCGTGATGCCGGTGACGCTGCAGCCCACTTCCTTGGCCGCGAACTCGGCAAAGCCGCCCCAACCGCAGCCGATTTCGAGCAGGCGATGCTCGGGCTTGAGGCCGATGCTGCGGGCGAGCGAGGCGTACTTGTTGCGCTGGGCGTCGCTCAACGTCTGTTCCGGGCGCTCGAACTTCGCGGACGAGTATGTCATCGACGGGTCGAGCCAGCGGGCGTAGAACTGATTGCCGAGATCGTAGTGCGCGTGGATGTTGCGGCGCGAGCCGGCGCGCGTGTTGCGGTTCAGCGCGTGGAACAGGCGGTCGGCGAGCTTCGACCACCAGCGGCCCTCGTAGAGTTCGCGCATCAGATCGGCGTTGCGCGCGAAGACCTCGAGCAGCGCTTGCAGGTCGGGCGAATCCCATTCGCCGGCGAGATAGCCTTCGGCGAAACCCAGATTGCCCGTGCGCACGAGACGCCACAGGCAGCGATAGTCACGAATGATCAGCGCGGCATGTTTGCCGGCTTCGCTGCCATCGATGCGGATGACTTTGCCTTCCGGAAGCGTCACCGCGACGCTGCCCCATTTGAGGCGCGCGGTCACGGGCGCCAGCAGGCGCACGAAGTAGGGCAGACCCCGCAAGTCGGGGATCTCGCCCGGACGAATATGAATGGTTCGCACCGCGCTGGCGTGCATGTGCATCGCTCGCTCGCTTGGTGACGGCACTATAACAGAAGCAGCGGTCTCGGGTGTCATGATTGGGGATGTGGTTACTCGGCCGCTTCCTTGAGCGTGCCGAAGACGCGCGGCGCGCTGATCTTGCCCCACGGCAGGCGCGCGCCCAGTCGTTCGGCGACCTCGAGGCCCGAGGTCAGGCCGTCTTCGTGGAAGCCGTAGCCGGAATATGCACCGCAGTACCACGTGTTGCGCTGGCCTTGGATCAGGTGCAATCGGCGTTGCGCGATCAAGGCGGCTGCGTCGAATTGCGGGTGATCGCAGGCGATCGTTTCGAACGTCAAATGCGCTGCGGGCGGGCGCGGCGGGTTCAAGCTCACGAACAGCGGGCGGCTTTTGTCGATCGACTGCAGCTCGTTCATCCAATACGTCACCGAAACTGCCGCACCGTCGTCGCCTTCGCGGGCGAGGTAGTTCCAGCTCGACCATACCGACTTGCGCTTTGGCATCAGCGAGGCGTCGCGGTGCAGGTAGACCATGTTCGGCGCGTAGCGCATGGCGGAGAGCACGCTGCGCTCGGCGTCGGTCGCATCGGCGAGCAGCGACAGCGCCTGATTGCTGTGGCTGGCGAAGATCACCTGGTCGAATTGTTCGGTATGGCCTGTCGCATCGGTAACCGCCGCGCCGTTGGCGTTGCGTATGACGCGGGCGACCGGCGTGTTCAACCGCAGGCGATCTTGGAACGGCTTGGTCAGCAGCTTGACGTATTCGCGCGAGCCGCCTTTGACCGTGCGCCATAGCGGCTTGTCGAAATAGAACAGGCGGTGGTTTTCGAAGAAGCGGATGAAGGACTGCGCGGGGAAGTCCAGCATGTCCTTTGGGCTCGACGACCAGATCGCGGCGCCCATCGGCAGGATGCAATGGTCGCGGAAGGCATCGCCGTAGCGATTGCGGGAAAGGTATTGGCCGAGGCTCAGGCCGTTCGTTTTGCCGGCTTCGAGGTCGCGCAATCCTTCGCGGCGGAAGCGCAAGATGTCCATCCACATGCGGTGAAACGATGGGCTGAACACGTTGCGCTTTTGCGCGAACAGCGTGCGGATCGAATTGCCCTGCCATTCGAGCGCGCCGTTCTTGGCGCTGAAACCGAACGTCATGCGCGATGAGATCGTGGGCGCGCCGATCTCCGCAAAGAGCGCCGTCAGGTTCGGATAGTTGAGCTCATTGTAAACGATGAAGCCCGTGTCGACTGCGATGCGTGTGCCGTCATAGTCGACGTCGACCGTGTGGCTGTGGCCGCCGGGGCGGGGTTCCTTCTCATAAATGACGATCTCGTGGTCGCGGTGCAGCGCCCAGGCCGCACCCATGCCGGCAATACCCGAACCCACAATGGCAATACGCATGAGGCGATCCCGTGACTGGCCTCAAGCGCGGGCGCCTGAGAGTTTGGCGAAGGCGTCGAGCGCGCGCGCTCTGGCGCGGTTGTGTTCGACGATCGGATTCTCATACGACAGGCTGGCGAAATTGGATGCATCCCAGGGGCGGTGGATCGTGCGATTGTCACAGTCCCTGAGTTCCGTGACCCAGCGGCGGACATAGGCGCCGTCGGGATCGAACTTCTCGCCCTGGAGCACGGGGTTGAAGATGCGGAAGTAGGGGGCGGCGTCGGCGCCCGAGCCCGCCACCCACTGCCAGCTCGCCGAATTGCTGGCGAGGTCGGCGTCGACCAAGGTGTCCCAGAACCATGCCGCGCCGCGCTGCCAGGGGATCAGAAGGTGTTTGACCAGAAACGAGGCGGCAACCATGCGGACGCGGTTGTGCATCGTACCGGTCGCCCAAAGTTCGCGCATGCCGGCATCGACGAGCGGATAGCCGGTGCGCCCCTTCGTCCAGGCGGTGAAGGCGGCTTCGTTGTCGTCCCAGGGGAACGAATCGAAGGCGGGCCGGAAGTTGCGTTCGGGCAGCGTCGGGAAGTGATAGAGCAAGTGGTACGAAAATTCACGCCAGCCGAGTTCGGCCAGGAACTTCGCGGTGTGGCGTTCGAGCTTCGGCTCGCGCTCAGCCGCGGCGCGGGCGGCGTGCCAGACCTGGCGCGGACCGATCTCGCCCCAATGGAGATGCGGGGACAGGCGAGAGGTGTTGTTCTGATCCGGCCGGTCGCGGCCGTCGGCGTAGCGATCAAGCGCGTGGGCGAGGAAATCAGACAGGCGCTTGCGCGCGCCTGCTTCGCCCGGCGACCAGTGATCCGGGAACAAGCGCGCCCAGTTCGGCGATGCGGGCTTGAGGCGCCACTCGGTCAGGCTTTCAGAGCGCGGCCAGACGGCGGGTGGCCTTAGCGTCTTGGGCGCCGCCGCTGGGGACGCATCTTCGATCTTGCCCGAGGCGGCGCGCCAGAACGGCGTGAAGACCTTGTAGGGTTCGTCCGCGCCGGTCTTGATCGTCCACGGTTCGACGAGCAGCGAGGCGTTGAAGCTTGTCACCTTCACGCTGCGCGACTCCAGGGACGCTTTGATTGCCGTGTCGCGGGTGATGTGGAACGGCTCGTAGAGGCGGTTCCAGAAGATCTCCCGCGCGCCGTTCTCGCGCGTCAGGTCGTCGATGACTTCGCCGGCCCGACCGCGGCGGAGGATCAGGCGCGATCCGCGTTTCTCCAAATCGGTACTTAGTGCGGCCAGGCTTTCATTCAACCACCAGCGAGCGGCACCGCCGGTCTTCCAACGGCCGGGTGTTTCATCATCGAGGACGAAGAGCGGAATCACCGCGCCGGTCTTGGCGGCCGCCAAGAGCGCGGGGTTGTCGGCAAGCCGCAGGTCCTGGCGGAACCAGACGATCACAGGGGGTGCAGTCATGGGGAAGGTACGGCCGCGCGGCCTTGGCGGATCAACGCTTGCGTGTCCCGTTTCCGTTTATGGACGGTGGCTCGCGTTGCGGCTGGACATTAGATCCTTAAAGAGCGCGTCCCATTGGCGCGCGATCGTGCCCCAATTGTAGGCTCTCTGCGTAGCCCGCGATTGCGCCGCGATGCTCATTTTTTGGAGGTACACCGGATCCCCATATAGTCGATCCAGAGCCCTCGCAACGCACGCAGGGTCGACGAAGTGTGCAGTTGTTAGTACCCGCTCGACCGTCAAGCGATGTGGTGCCGCTACCAGTTCGGCCGCGCCTTCCCAGAGTTCGATTTGCGTCGTGTGGCGCGGAACGATCTGAGCTGCACCCGTGGCAGCATGCTCAAAGCTGACCAAGCCCCATCCTTCTTGGCACGACGTGTTTAGACCCACGTCGCATGCGTTGTAGAGCAAGTTGAGTTTGTCGCGGGTTAATGCCGGAAGATTGTTTCCGTCGTCGGCCAAGATCACCTGATGCGATATGCCCCATCTGCCGGCGAGGAGTTTGACGTCCCAGCCGAGGTCTTCACGCGCCATGTGAAGATATAGTCGCGCATCAGGCTTGTCTCGCGCGAAGAGCGCGAAGCCCTCGAGTGTGAGGTCGATTCTCTTTCGCGGCTGGTTTCGGTTGGCATTGAGCACGATGAACGCATCATGCAGATCGCTACGGTCGGGAAAGAACAGTGCTCGGGCCTTGCGCCGGCGTTCCGCCATTGTCCTTGCCGGAAGCGGGTGGAACGTGGCGACATCGACACCGTGCGGAATGACTTCCAAGCGCGGCGCCGTTGGATGCGCCTGCTGTAGCGCTTGGCGTAGCGACCATCGCAATTCGTTCTCGCCGAACTTCGTGTAGGCGACCATGCAATCAGCCACACCAGCAATCTGGGCCAAAGCGCTCGGTTCGACGGGGGCGGCATCGATCGGCAGATACGTGCAGACGACGGGCCGATACGAGCAGCGTTCGATCGCTTTGCAGTATCTGAGAAGAATCCAAAGGTCGTTGACGATGAAGACCAGCCGGGGACGGATTTGTTCGATCATCGCATCCAACCGGTTCACACCGAACACATCTCCAGCGATCGATGCGGGATAGATTTTCCACTGATTGGTGTGCGGATCACCCGAGTAATTGATCCCAAGGTGATGGATATCGTAGGCGGGCGACAGCTTACCGAGAATCGCATGGATGACTGTTGCAAAGCCGGTTGGCGCAACGGCGTCGCCGACGACGAGCAGTGTGGGCGGAGCGCTTCCAAAGACTCGTTCCATCTGTTGAGAAAAGAAATCCGTGTTGTCGGTGTTGACACGTACGTGCATTAAACATAGAAGTTATATGATTGACAAACGTAGATACGACTAAAGAGGACTTATCGTGTTAAAGACAAGCGGCAAAGATAAAGACTTTTCTCGCCGGAATTCTAATGCGGCGGTGCCTGATTTTTTTCCGCTTGGCCTTCTCAATGTCTTCACGAGCGTTGCCACCATTGCATCTAAGGTTTTGCCAATTATTGCCGGGGCGATCACCGGGAAGGCGGCGGCAGCGGCTCAGGATGTTCAATTCGGCCCGCTGCGCTTGTTCCCGGTTTCCGGGCGCGTGATGATGCGTAACGTCGGTGGCGCCGATATCGGGCTGCTTTACACGACGGTGCCTCGGGCGAGCGGTATTCCCGGTGGCCTCGGAGAGTTCACGGCGTTGTCGGTATATCAGCCACTGCCCGTGAGCGGCCGTTTGGTGGGCCAGTACGATGCTACAAGGGATCTAGAGAGGTTTACCTACGGCGACCTGACAGTGTCGGCCACGAGTGCCAAGAGCGCCGGCCCGAACGAAACCGAAGTCGATCCTCTGCGCCGGGCGGTGGCGTTTGCGCTCAGAGGGTTGGCAATTGGAGTGCCCGTCGTCATCATGAACGGGTTCACCGTTAAGGTGGAGAAGCCAACAGGCGTGTATGCACTTCGCTTTACAGGCAATCGTCCGTTCAACGATGTGAAAATTGTTGCCTCGGTTAAGGGTGCGGGCGATGCGGGAGCAACTGTCGAATTCGATGGCAGGAAGCACGATAGCCTAAAGTACGAGGTCGAGGTCGATGGAAATTCGGGCCAGGGCACTTACGGCATGAATCTCGATCTGCCCGTTGGGTTGCAACTCGAACCGGTGGTGGAGGAACTGCGGCTGACTATGGAAGTGCCTGCCGATGTCTTTTTTGCGGCTACTGCGGAGCAGCTTTCGCTCGTGGAATTTGTTGAGTCGGATTAGTCTGAATCGGCAATCAGTGTGTTCGCCAAGCAATTGAATACAGCGTCGGCGACGGTTTGACCCCAACTTCGCCGCGCGGCTCTGGCGGATCAACGCTTGAGCGCGCCCATGTCGGCGAAGCGCTTGGCGTAGCCTTCCATCGTCATCAGCTGGCGCGTGTGCTTGATCGGGTCGTCTGCCGTAACGTTGACGGCGCGCAGGACGCGGCGGATGACCGCGCCGGTGTCGAGGCAGGTGTCGACATCGATGACGTTCAGGCAACAGGAATCCTGTTCGAAGGCGCCGAACGCCTTCAGGCCGCCGCTCGTGATGTCCGTCAGGATCGCGCGGTTCACACCGCCGTGGCAGACCATGAGCAGTGTCGTCCACGCGGGGTCGTTCGTGATCCTGGCGAAGGCCGGAAGCACGCGGCCGGCAAAGGCGGTGAAGCTCTCGCCCGCGGCGTAGCACTCGCCGGGTTCGGCAGCGCGGAACATCGCGTAGGCGTAGTCTGGCGGGCTGAGCTTCGCGCGGGCGACCGCGTCGCCGCCTCTGATCTCTTCAAGGTCGCTGACGATGTGCGGCGGCAGGTTACGTCCGTTGAGCACGATGTGGGCCGTTTCGACTGTGCGGGGCAGACCCGAAACGATCGCGCGGTCGAACGGAACCTCGGCGAGCAGGTTCGCCATGGCGCGTGCCTCGGCGCGGCCGCGGTCGGTCAGGGGCACGACGCGCGAATCCGGCGCACGCGAGCCGTCGCTCTGCACATAGGCAGCGTCGGCGTGACGCATGAGAAAGATGCGCCGGCGGCGGGCGCGGTCGAAGGGCAGGTCCATGGGGCGATCTATAGCATCTCTTGCGAAATGTGCGCGGGCGGGTAGGAAAGGCGCCGCTTGTTCGGTGGTGTCATGATCTATGCGGCGATGGCCGTGGGCGCGTTCTATGTCTTTGCCGGGTTCGTCGTGATGCGGGCCATGGTGCTCGACCGGTTGATGGATCATGTGCTGGCGGCGCTGAACGATCCCGGTTCGGCGAAGGAACGGATGCGCTCGAACGTGTTGAGCGTGGGTGCGTTC
>JAEUML010000035.1 GCA_016792785.1 Alphaproteobacteria bacterium | reverse complement strand
GAGGTCGACGCCTCGCGCCAGACGACGCGCATCAGCGCCAACGTTCAGGGCTTCCTCGCGACGACGCGCATATCGCTGAACGACAATCTGCTGAACCGCTCGACGCCGGCCGAAGTGCGCGCCGTCATGGCGCACGAGATGGGCCACTACGCGCTCGGCCACGTCAACGAGATCATCGTCTATTTCAGCTTGCTCGCCGCCGCAGGCTTCGCGTTCGTTCAGTTCGGCTTTGCGGCCCTGCACCGCGCCTTCGGCGGCTGGTGGGGCGTTCGCGACATCGCCGATCCCGCAGGGCTACCCATCGCCATGCTGCTGTTCTCGCTGTTCGGTTTGGTCGCCACACCGGTTCAGAACACGATCACGCGCCAGAACGAGATCGAGGCCGACATCTTCGGCCTGAACGCCGCCCGCGAACCGGACGGCTTTGCGACCGTCGCGCTCAAACTCGCCGAATACCGCAAACTCGACCCCACGCCGCTTGAGGAAATCATCTTCTACACCCACCCCTCCGGCCGCTCGCGCATTTCCATGGCGATGCAGTGGAAGGCGGAGAACTTGCTGAAGGAGGTCTCGCCCGCGACCGTTCAGGATGAACCGGCCGTTCCGGCCGATGCCGCCACGCCTGCGCCTTAGATTTGCTTGATGGATACCTCTTTCGTACCTACATCATCGCCGACGACAACGCTTTGGGTGCCTAACCGATGAATTGGACCAAAACCGCGCTTCTCCTGGCCGCGATGACCGCGCTGTTCGGGACCGTCGGTTTTCTCATCGGCGGTTCGACGGGCATGCTGGTCGCGTTCCTCGTTTCGGTCGGCATGAATGCGTACGCCTATTGGAATTCGGACAAGGCGGTGCTGCGCATGTACGGCGCGCACGAAGTGGGTGAGCGCGACGATCCGGAGCTCTACGGCCTCGTGCGCGAACTCGCCCGCCGCGCCCAGATTCCGATGCCCAAGCTCTACATCATGGACAACGACCAGCCGAACGCGTTCGCGACCGGGCGCGACCCGGCGCACGGCGCGGTCGCGGTCACGACCGGCATCATGCGCCGCCTCTCGCGGGAGGAACTGGCCGGCGTCATCGCCCACGAACTCGCCCACATCAAGAACCGCGACACGCTGATCATGACGGTGACGGCGACGATCGCGGGCGCGATCTCGATGCTCGCGAACTTCGCGATGTTCTTCGGCAACAGCGACAACCGCAACAACCCGCTCGGCATTATCGGCACGATCGCGCTGATGTTCTTGGCGCCGATGGCCGCGATGCTGGTGCAGATGGCGATCAGCCGCTCGCGCGAGTACGAGGCCGACCGCGTCGGCGCCGAAATCGCGGGCCAGCCGCTGTGGTTGGCGAGCGCACTCGAAAACATCCAGTCGACCGCGAGCCGCGTCGTGAACGTCGATGCGGAGCGCAACCCCGCGACCGCGCACATGTTCATCATCAACCCGCTGACGGGGCAGGGGATGGACAATCTGTTCTCGACCCACCCGTCGACCCAGAACCGCGTGGCAAAACTGCAGGAAATGGCGCAGGGCATGTACGGCGCCGCGCATGACGCGCCGCGCCGGGGTCCCTGGGGTTGAAGCCGCGCGTCAAACCGCTCGCCGGCACGCAGGGCTTAAGTGCGCGCAACGCCGCGCTGACCGCGCTCTCCGCCCTCTTCTTCAGCGAGCGCCCGCTTGGTGAAGCGCTCGACGGCGCGCTGGCGAAAGCAAAGCTCGAACCGCGCGACGTCGCCTTCGCCCGCACCATCGTGATGATGGTGCTGCGCCGCCTCGGCCAGATCGACGCCGTGATCGCGACATTCCTGCGCGAACCGCTGCCCGTGCGCTCCGGTCCCGCCGAACTGATCCTGCGTATCGCGACCGCCGAGCTATTGTTCCTCGACGTCGCCGCTCACGCCGCCGTCAGCTCCGCCGTCAACCTCGCCGACCGCGATCACCGCGCGCGCCACTTCAAGGGCCTGATCAACGCCGTCGCCCGCCGCGTCGCCGCCGAAGGCAAAGCGCTCGCCGCCGCGCAAGACACCGAACACCTGAACACCCCGCCCTGGGCGTGGGAGGCATGGAGCGCCGCCTACGGCGAGGACACCGCGCGCGCGATCGCGAAAGCCCACTTGGCTGAACCGCCGCTCGACATCACCGTCAAAGGCGACGCGGCGGTGTGGGTCGAAAAGCTCGAAGCGAAGCTGCTGCCCACAGGCACGCTGCGCCGAGCCGCCGGCGGGCGCATCGAAGACCTGCCCGGTTACGCCGAAGGCGCGTGGTGGATCCAAGACGCCGCAGCAACGCTCCCCGTCGCCATGCTGGGCGCAATCAAGGGTAAAGCCGTCATCGACCTGTGCGCCGCGCCGGGCGGCAAGACCGCGCAGCTTGCCGCGGCCGGCGCGAAGGTTACGGCCGTAGACCTCGCGTTCGATCGCATGAAGCGTGTCATGGCCAATCTCGACCGCTTGAAGCTGAAGGCGGAGATCGAAGTCGGTGACGCGTTGTTTTGGCGTCCAAAGGAACAAGCCGACGCCGTCTTGCTCGACGCCCCTTGCACGGCCAGCGGCACGGTCCGCCGCCACCCCGACGTGCTCTGGCGCAAGGACCTCTCCGACGTGATGGCGCAGGCGGCAGTGCAGCAACGCCTGCTCGCCGCCGCCGCCGAAATGGTCAAACCCGGCGGCACGCTCGTCTACTGCGTCTGCTCCCTCGCCCGCGAAGAAGGCGAAGACGTCGTGGCTGCGTTCCTGACCACCCACCCCAACTTCGCACGCATCCCCGTCACCGCCGGCGAAATCGGAGGCGAAGCCCAATTCCTCACACCCGAAGGCGACCTGCGCACACTTCCCAGCCATTGGCCCGAAATCGGCGGCCTCGACGGCTTCTACGCGAGCCGCTTGCGGAGAACCGCCTGACGTTGATTGCGTGAATCCCCGTGAGTCGTTAAAGGCCGCGTATGACGAAGAAGACGAAAGTCGCGCCCTCGATCCTCGCTGCCGATTTCGCCAGGCTGGGCGAGGAAGTGCGCGCGATGACCGAGGCCGGCGCCGACTACATTCACGTCGACGTCATGGACGGCCATTTCGTGCCGAACATTTCCATCGGCCCGCAGATGGTCAAGGCGCTGCGCCCCCACACGAAGCTGCCGCTCGACGTGCATCTGATGATCTCGCCGGTCGACCCCTACGTTAAGGAATTCGCCGACGCGGGGGCCGACATCATCACGGTGCACCCGGAAGCCGGTCCCCACCTTCACCGCACGATCCAACTGATTAAGGCGGCAGGAAAAAAAGCCGGTGTGTCGCTCAATCCGGGTTCGCCGATTTCGCTGATCGAGCATATCTTGGGCGACATCGACCTGATTCTCGTGATGACGGTCAACCCGGGATTCGGGGGGCAGAGCTTCATCGACGGGCAACGCGCCAAGATGCGGGACGTGCGCGCGCTGATCGATCGATCGGGCCGCCCCATCGAGCTTGAGGTCGACGGAGGTATTAATGGGCAAACCGCTGCCCTGGCTGTCGAAGCAGGCGCCGACGTCCTCGTCGCCGGAACAGCCGCGTTCGCCGGCGGGCCGGAGCGTTACCGCGACAACATCGCAAAGCTCCGTATCCGCTGAAAGCTCCACGCCGTCCCATCGCCTTTCCTGGCGCACGCACGGGCGCGACCTGATCGCCGCCGCGGCCGACAGGTCCGGCCACAACGTGTCGCGCGCCCTCTATGCCAGCAGCTTCTGGCAACGCGCGCTGAACGGCCCGGCCCCCGACCGCATCCTCGTCAATCCGCGCTGCTATTACCGCAAGAGCATGGCCGAGGCCGAGCTGCTCATCATGGGCCGCTTCCGCTTGCCCGGCGGCGACACGACCGCGCGCGACGGCTCGCCGTTCTTCATCAAGCCGCCGAGCGAGCAATGGTCCGAAAGCCTGCACTCGTTCCACTGGCTCCGTCACTTCGACGCCGGCGGCTCCGACCCCGTGCAGGAACATCTGCGCCAGCTGATCGCCCACTGGGTGCGCGCCTACGGCACGTGGAATGAACTCGCCTGGCGCCCGCACGTTCTCGCGCGAAGGCTCATCACATGGGCAAGCTTCGGCCGCCTGATCCTCGGCAATGCCGACGTGCTGTTCCGAAGCCGCGTGCTTCTTTCGATGGCCCGTCAGGCGCGCCATCTGAACAAAGTCGCGCACAAAGCGCCGCCCGGCCTGCCGCGCATGACCGCCGCGATCGGCCTCGCCCAATCGGGCGTCTGCCTGCCTGACGGCGACGCGCGCATGGCGAAGGGGCTGCACCTGGTTGCCGAACAACTCGGCGATCAGATACTGCCCGACGGAGGCCACGTCTCGCGCAATCCCGAAGCGATCCTAAACGTGGCAAGCGACCTGCTCGCGCTCATGGACGCGATGACCCAACGCGAGCTCATCGTCCCCGTTGCGATTCGCCGCGCGCTCGACCGCATGATGCCGATGATCCGCTTCATGACGCACGACGACGGCAAGCTCGCGCTGTTCAACGGCGCGACGGAATCGGTCGACGGCTGGGCGAAGACGCTGCTGACCTACGACAGCGGCAAGACGAAAACGCCGGAACATGCCCAGCAATCGGCTTACCACCGCATCGCCTGCGGTGGCACGGTCCTGATTGCCGACACCGGCACAGCGCCCTTGGGCGCGCTGTCGACCGCCGCCCATGCAGGCTCGCTTTCGTTCGAAGTGTCGAGCGACGGCGAACGCATCGTCGTCAATTGCGGCGACTCGGCTGTCAAAGGGCCCGAGTGGGCGCTTGCGATGCGCGCAACTGCCGCCCATTCGACCGCGACGATCGCCGACACGTCGTCGGCTCACGTCGTTTCGGGCCGCGCGCTCGCGCTTCTCGGTCCTCGCCTTGTCGACGGCCCAGCCCATGTCGAGGCCAAGCGTCGCGAGAGCGAAGACGGCATCCATCTCGACGCCCGCCACGACGGCTACGCCGCGCCGTTCGGCATCGTGCACGAGCGCCGCTGGTTCGTGTCGCACGACGGCACCGACATCCGTGGCGAAGACACATTCGTCCCCCACGCCGACGCGGCGCCCCAGCCTTTCGCCGTGCGCTTCCACTTGCACCCGTCCGTGAAGGCCGCGCGCATGGCCGACGGCAAGGCGATCGTGTTGACGCTGCCCTCCGGCGCCACTTGGCGCTTCGGCAGCGACGCGACGCTCGACCTCCCCGACAGCGTCTATCTGGGCACCGGCGATGCGATCCGCCGCTCGCACCAGATCGTGATCGCGGGCGAAACGGCGGCGGCCCCCGTCGCCGTCAAATGGGCGCTCAAGAAAATCGCAGGCCCCGCCGCCGCGCCGCTTGTGAATTGAGACATTCGCTCCCTTGGGCGCGCCGCTGAGGGCGTGCTAGGTCGACGCCTCAAAACTCGAAGAGGCCGCGTCATGTCGTCAGCCACCCGCCCCGTCCGCCGGGCTCTGCTCTCCGTGTCCGACAAGACCGGCCTCGTCGACTTCGCGAAGGCGCTCGCGAATCTCGGCGTCGAACTGATCTCGACCGGCGGCACGGCAAAGGCGCTGGCCGACGCCGGCCTCAAGGTCACTGACGTCGCAACCGTCACCGGCTTTCCGGAAATGATGGACGGGCGCCTGAAGACGCTGCACCCGCGCGTGCACGGCGGCCTGCTCGCGCTGCGCGACGAACCGGCTCACGCCAAGGCGATGAAGGAACACGGCATCGAAGGCATCGACCTTCTCGTCTGCAATCTCTACCCGTTCGAACAGACGGTGGCCCGCAACGCCCCGTTCGACGAAACGATCGAGAACATCGACATCGGCGGCCCCGCGATGATCCGCGCCGCGTCGAAGAACCACGGCTATGTCGCCGTCATCGTCGACGTCGAGGACTACGCCCCCGTTCTCGCCGAACTGACCGCAAGCAAAGGCGAACTCTCGCTCGCCACGAAGAAATCGCTTGCCGCGAAAGCCTACGCCCGCACCGCCGCCTATGATGCGGCGATCTCAGCCTGGTTCGGACAAACGCTGGCCGCCGCGCAAAACCCGGAGGAGCGCACGCCCCCGCGCCGCTTCGCATTGGCCGGCCAATTGAAGCAAACACTGCGCTACGGCGAGAATCCGCATCAGGGCGCGGCGTTCTACACGACCGCGGAGCACCGCTACGGCGTCGCAACGGCGACGCAGGTCGGCGGCAAGGAACTCTCCTACAACAACATCAACGACACCGACGCGGCGTACGAATGCGTCGCCGAGTTCGATCCGAAGCAATCGGCCGCGATCGCCATCATCAAGCACGCAAACCCGTGCGGCGTCGCGACGGCGCCGACGTTGGTCGAGGCATACAAGCTCGCGCTCCGCTGCGACCCGGTCTCGGCGTTCGGCGGCATCGTCGCCTGCAACCGCACGCTCGACGGCGCGACGGCAAGCGAGCTCGCGAAGATTTTCACCGAGGTGATCATCGCCCCCGACGCCGACGAAGAAGCGCGCCAGATTTTGAGTGCGAAGAAGAACCTGCGCCTGCTGATCGCCCACGGGCTGCCCGACCCCAACGCGCCCGGCATGACGTTACGCACGGTGTCCGGCGGCTTCCTGCTGCAATCACGTGACAACGGCCGCGTGACGGAGAAGGAACTGCGCGTCGTCACCAAGCGCAAGCCGACTGCACATGAGATGGCCGATCTGCTCTTCGCCTTCCGCGTGGCGAAGCACGTCAAATCGAACACGATCGTCTATGCCAAGAACGGCGCGACCGCCGGCATCGGTGCCGGCCAAATGAGCCGCATCGACAGCGCCCGCATCGCCGCCTGGAAAGCACAAGAAGCCGCCAAGGCCGCAGGCCTCACCGAGTCGCTCGCGAAGGGCTCGGCCGTCGCCTCCGACGCGTTCTTCCCATTCGCCGACGGCCTCATCGCCGCCGCCGAAGCCGGCGCCACCGCCGTTATCCAACCCGGCGGCTCGATCCGCGACGACGAAGTCATCGCCGCCGCCGACGAACGAAACCTCGCCATGGTCATGACCGGCATGCGCCATTTCAGGCATTGAGGCGCCGCCGTTTCGACCGCAACGGCAACCTCATGCTAAGCTGTCGCCGGGCTTCGGGGGAGGCTGTGCATGGGGCGCGTTCTCGCAGTGGTCGCCGTGATGGCGCTGGTCGGTTGCGCGACGGTGTCGAGGCCGGCGTACGAAGATGCGCGCTTGAAGAGGCTTGCCGCGCCAACGCTTGAGAAATTCGAAAGCGAGGCGGCATTTGTCGCCTACATCCGTCGCGTGCGCGACCTCGCGCGCAGCCGCGGCGTATGGTGGGCAAGCGCGAGACGCGATGGCAAGCAGCTCGCGCGGTCACAGAGGCTACCCGACGTTCGAGGACTGACCAACCGCCGCGAGTCGTTGATGCATGCGCGCTACGCCAAAGCACCCGCGTCCGGTGCTCCGGCACAGGTGCCGTGCCCCGACGGCGTGAAGCCGCCCTGCTATTCCGATGCCCAAGAGGAAAGGGTCGTCGTCACTGGTTCGCGCATATCAACTCCCGCCGCATCGATCACGAACACGCAAATGCGCGGTGTCGACGAAGGCGACATCGTAAAGCAGTTCGGCGCGTTCCTTGTCGTGTTGCAGGACGGTCGCCTGTTCACGGTGAACACGCGGCCGAATGGCCGGGCGGGCCTTGCTGTCGTCGGCCGCGCCAACGTCTATCGATCAGCTAAGGAGGATACTTGGTACGACGAGATGCTCATCCACGGCAGTCGCATCGTCATCGTTGGCTATTCCTATGATCGCCAGGCCGCGGAGTTTTCGACCTTCAACATCGATGAGAAGGGGCGCCTTTCTCGCGAAGCGACATATTACATTACCGCCAACGACTACTACAGCGGCGGCAACTACGCGACGCGGCTCGTCGACGACAAACTGATCATCCGCACGCAGCTCGATGTGCGCGAGATCGACCCGGACAAACCCATCAACTGGCCCCGCTTGCGCCGCTGGCAGCGCGAAGCGGAAGGCGATGCGGCATTGAGCGCAGGTAAGCAGATCTATGGCGCGCGCGATATCTACCGGCCGGTTCAAGCAACGGCCGAACCAACCCTCGCCACGATTTCCATCTGTCCGCTCGGTAAGGCGCGCGCCGGCGATGAGCTCGAATGCCGAACCACGGCTTTCGTCTCCTCATCATGGTGGGTTTACTTCGTCTCTCGCGAGCACGCCTATCTATGGGCGATGCCGGGCGACGACGACCGCAACTATCCGCAGAGGGGCCCTCAGTGCGCACCGCCTGCGGCGTCGGCAGTCGAGAACGGCGTTCCGGGTGCCGTGTTTCGGTTGACGCTCGACACGGGCGGGATGGCTTTCATGCCGGTTCTGGGCGATCCCATCGATCAGTTCTCACTCGACGTCGACGACCGCGAACTGCGCGCGCTCGTGGCCTGGAATGGATCGTGCGACGACGTACCGCTTGAGGTGAAATACGTTCGTGCCTCACTGACCGCATTCACGTCGCGCGCCGCAGGTCCCGCGTACACCGATCTACCAAGTCCACACGTGCCAACCCTCGAGAATCGCTTTATCGAGGGCGCGTTGGTGTACGGCGGGCGGCGAGGCTGGGGCTCATGGCCTCCGTTCGAGGATGAGCGCCATGAGGACGCCCGCGTCGTCAGTGTCCCGACCGCCACGCCTGAGAAACCCACGGTTCTGACTGTTCCGCACAACGTCATTCGCATCGAGAGCATCGGTAAGGCCGCCGTCCTCACCGGTTACAAAGACGATCGCGGTCTATCGATCTCGCTCCTTGATGGGCGTGCAACGCCGGACATCGCCTCGACGGTCGTGCTTGCTGACCGATTTGAGTCCGAAGGGCGGTCGCACGCGTACAACGCGGCCATCGAAGCCGACGGCAGCGGCATCATGGGTGTTCCGACCGTCAGGCGCACCAGGGACGCGACGCGTTGGGCATGGCGGAGCAGACCTTCCGACGTCAGCTACCTGCACCTGGAAAGCATCGGCCACCTCAAGCCCCTTGGCGAACTCTCACCGCGCGAGAAGTCTGAACATCCGGCCTACAAATGCGAAGTTTCCTGCATCGATTGGTACGGCAACACGCGCCCCATCTTCGTCGACGGTCGCATCTTTGCCCTCGCCGCGACGGAAGTGGTCGAGGGTCGCGTGTTGAACGGCGCGATCATCGAGCTGAACCGAGTGAATCTAACCGCGCCGCTGTTGGCAAAGCGGTAAGCGCCTAGTCCACCGCAACCGCCCGCTCCGTCTTCACGAACAGCATCCCGGTCCATCCGGCCGCGAGCAGGATCAGGATCGACGCCATGCCCCACGCCGTGCTCGCCGTCCAATCGGTGAAGCGGGCGACCACAAACGGCGCGAGGAACGCCGTCGCCTGTCCCGAGAGCGCGTAGAGCCCGAAGAACTCCGCCATCTTCGCCGTCGGCGCGATGCGCGCCATCATGGTGCGGCTGTTGGCGTACACCGCTGTGATGAAGATCGCGATGATGGTCACGATCATGACGTAGATGATCTCCGGCCACGACTCGAAGAAGGGCAGGCCATGTACGGGCGGCGAGTTCGGATCATAGGGAATGAAGAACAAGATCGTGTCCGGCCGCATCGAAAGCGACAGCACGAGACCGATCATCGTGCCGCCCACCGCGATCAAGATCCCGCGCTGCGATCCGAACCTGTGATCGATCCAACCGCCGAAGATCCCGCCATAGGTCGCGAACACACTCAGGATGACGCCGTAGACGAGCAAGTCTTGCGTCGTCCAATTGAACGTCACCGCCGCGTAACCGCCGCCGAAGATCAGCACCGCGTTGCAGCCGTCGTTGTAGATCATGCGCCAGAACAAATAGGTCGCGACGTTGCGATAGTTGCGCAAGCTCTTGACGGTCCGCACCAGCGACGTCAGGCCTTGGCGCACGGCCTTCGCCGGCCCAAGCCTCACGCGCGGTTGATCGGGTGTGAAGAAGAAAAGCGGCAGCCCGAACATGAGGAACCAGACCGCAAACAGCGGCCCGACCATCCGCTCCGGTTCGAACGTCGCCTTGTCGATCCCGAACCATGGCGTCTCGGGAACGAAAGGCCAATTCACTTCACCCGGCCAGACGAAGCACACGAGCATGAAGACGAAGAGGATCACACCCGACAAGTTACCGAGCGCGAGCGCAAAGCCCGACAGCCGGCCCACCTGCCGGTCGGGGACGATTGTCGGCAGCATCGCGTTGTGAAACACGGCGGTGAAGTCGAACGAAACGATCGTCGCGACGAGCAGTGTCGAGATCGCCATCAGCGACAACACCTTCTCGTCCGGCACGGCCCACCAAAGCGCGATCGCCGTCGTCGCCAACAGAATCGAGAACACGCCGAGCCAAGGCTTGCGCCGCCCACCGGCATCCGCGATCGCACCGAGAACGGGCGCGATGATCGCGATGATCAGCCCCGCCAGCGAGTTGAGATCGCCCCACAGCGACTGCCCGC
The DNA here is from genome assembly GCA_016792785.1 of Alphaproteobacteria bacterium. Classification (GTDB taxonomy): domain Bacteria; phylum Pseudomonadota; class Alphaproteobacteria; order Micropepsales; family Micropepsaceae; genus SZUA-430. The sequence goes on along the minus strand of JAEUML010000035.1, from coordinate 2,550 downwards.
GAACCGGATCGCCGACAAGGGTCATGTAGAAGTAAGGCGCAAAGATATAGATCGTGATCAGCAGAACGTGCGGATTGCGCGCGCCCTCGAACAAGGCCCACGACCATTGCCCGAGCGGCGTTGCGCAGGCGCCGCCGCTGGCCGACACGCCCTCCGGCGCCGTGGTCCATCGTTGGGCCAAAGTCGGCTTTGCCGGAATGTCGCTCATGTGGACCTAGTGCGTTCGAATGACGTGATACCTCAAGATTACGCACGAACCGGCGCGACAAGCGAGTGGCTTGACGAAGCCGTGACCGCGCGCCCTGATGGCGCAACCGATATCGAAGTGATCTCCTTCATATGACCATGCCTTGGGAAGCCGTCGCGGCGGCGCTCGTCGCGGCGCTGTTGCATGCGGCGTGGAACGCCGGTTTGAAGGCGGGCAACGACCGCTTGCTCGACGCGGCGCTGCTGTTCACCGCTGCGGGCGCGATCGGTCTTGCGATCATACCCTTCGCACCGCCCATGAAGGTCGAGGCGGCGCTCTGGATCGCGACAACGGCCGCGCTCCATCTGCCATATGTTTACTTCCTGGCCCGCGCCTACGAACTCGGCGAACTCGGCCACGTCTACACGATCGCGCGCGGCCTGCCGCCGCTCCTGATCACGATGCTCGCCGCCGTCACCGTCGCCGAAGTGCCGACGCTCGCGGGCGTCGCCGGCATCGCACTCATCAGCATCGGCATCCTGACCGTCGGCATGAGCCCCGGCGCCCATGCGCGGGCAACGCTGCTCGCGGGCGCTGTGGCGGTCAGCATTGCGTTCTACAGCATCTCCGACGGCATCGGCGTGCGCGCCTCGGGCAGCGCGCTCGCCTATAACGCATGGGTCTTCGTTGCTGTTGGCGTGACAACGCTCGCGATGGCGGCGGTCCTTCGCCCAGGCCGGATAGCAGCCTATGCGCGCGTCAACTGGAAACGCGCCGCCATCGGCGGCGCTCTGTCGTTCGTAAGTTACGGCCTGGTCCTCTGGGCGATGACGTTCGCCCCGATCGCGGGCGTCAGCGCCTTCCGCGAGACCTCCGTCGTCTTCGCGGCCCTCATCGGCATGCTCTTCTTCGGCGAAACCGCCGGCCCCCGCCGCATCGCCGGCGCCCTCATCGTCGCCGCGGGGGCGGTAGTGTTGAAGTTGGCTTGAGGTAAGCCTTGCAGCGCCGCTCGTTGGACGCGCTGAGTCGTTTCACGCAAAGACGCGAAGAAGAAAGACGCGAACCCTCGCGCGCCACAAGGCGCGCTACCATTGCAGACAGGCGCTTTGCGCCGAAGGGCGGACACCCACCCCTTTGCGTCTTCGCGTCTTTGCGTGAAACGATTCAGCCTATTCGCTGCATAGGCGCGCTACGAACTGGAATCGAGCGAGTATTCCAGCGCCGCGCGCACGTCATCGGTGTCGAGGTCGGGAAAGTCCTTCAGCACCCAGTCCATGTCGGCGCCGGTCGCGAACTGGCGCACGACGGCATCAACGGGCACGCGGGTTCCCGCGATGACGGGCTCGCCCATCATCACCTTCGGATCGCGCGAGATGCGCGGGTGACCTGCTTCGACCATGGCCCGAGCCTAGCACAATCGCGCCACGCCGGTCATCGAGCGAAGTTAGGTCAACAAGTCCCTGATCTGGCTCGCCGCCAGCGTCAGCCGCGCCACGGTGAACGTGCCGGAGCGCTCAAGGTCCGTGATGAGCGCGCGTACGCGCTCGACCTGTTCGCCATGCGCGCTCGACCAGGCTTCGACCGCGGCTGCCCCCGTCGCGCGGTTGTCGCCCTTGGCCCCGTTTGCAAGCGCGCGCGACGCGAGCGCCCGCTGATGCACGGCAAGGTCGTCGATCAAGCGGCGCACCGCGAGGCGGTCCCAATGCTCTGGCAGGTTCATGCGCTCCGCCGCAAGCCGCAACCGGTCGACGCCGATCGTGCGCGAGGCCGCGAAATAGGCGCCCGCCACCATGTCGAGCGGCCGCTTCGTCTCGGCAGACAGCCGCGCGATGTCGGGCGTGGCGCCGATCGCGGGCAGCGCGCCGATCTCGTCGGCCAAGTCGTCCGGCACGCCCGCCGCGCGCAACTCGTCGATCGTCGCCATGATCGCCTTCGTCTCGGCCTCCGAGACGAGCGTCGAGAACGTACCGCGCAACTTCGCAACGCCCTCCGCATAAGGCGCGATCGCAGCGGCGAGCGGCACATCGGCCGCGACATGCCGGTGGAACCACATCGACTGGCGCAGCAGGTGCTTCGCCAGCAGCTCGTGCATCTTCACCTGCACGGCGGCGGGAATCTTGTTGTCGAGCGCGTTGATGCTATGCGCCAGCCGCTCGATCGAAAACGCGTGAAGCGCGATCGTATAGGCGCGCGCCAACGCGCCAGCATCGCCCGCGCTCGCTTCTTTCAGCCGGTGCATGAACACCGGCCCGCCGCGGTTGATGATGTCGTTGGCAAGCACCGTCGCCACGATCTCGCGCTTCAGGCGGTGCATGCTGAGGCCCTTCGGAAACCGTTCGCGCACGTCGCTCGGGAAATAGCCT
>JAEUML010000024.1 GCA_016792785.1 Alphaproteobacteria bacterium | reverse complement strand
GCCGAGTTCGGCGAGCTCGGCGGCGCGCGACGTGAGGCGGTCGACGGACGGGCCGTCGAGGTCGACGACTTCGGGGATCAGCAGCGCCTGGCGTTCGATGCCTTTCTTCGCGATCGCGCGTTGCATACGGTCGAGCATCAGGCGTTCGTGGGCGGCGTGCTGGTCGACGATGACGATGCCGTCGCCGGTTTGGGCCACGATGTAGGTGTTGTGCAGCTGGCCGCGCGCGACGCCCAAGGGAAAGGGATTGGTCGTTGGGGCTTGGGGTTGGTCGAGCGGGCGGGCGAGCGGCGGGGCGTCGATGAAGTTGCGTTGCTGCGGTTCGTAGAACGCGGCGGCTTCGCGGAGCAGGCCTGGACTTGGGCGCGGTTCGGCAAAGGCGTAGGTGGAGCCCTGCCCTGTCGAGGTCAGGCGGTCGAGTGCGCTGGATGCGACGGTCGTTGACGTGCGCGTACCGCCGGTCATGAGCGCTGCCTTCAGCGCGCTGACGATCAGGCCGCGAATCAGTGCTGCGTCGCGGAAGCGCACTTCGGTCTTTGCCGGGTGCACGTTCACGTCAACATCGTGCGCGGGCAAATCGAGGAACAGCGCCACGACCGGGTGGCGGTCGCGCGCGAGCACGTCGGCGTAGGCGCCGCGCACGGCGCCGACGAGCAGCTTGTCGCGCACAGGGCGGCCGTTCACGAACAGGAATTGGTTTGCAGCCGTGCCGCGGGAGTAGGTGGGCAGCCCTGCGTAGCCGCTCAAGCGCACGTCGCCGCGCGCGACGTCGACGGGGAGCGCGTTCTCCGCGAAATCGGGGCCCAAGACGGCGGCCAGGCGGCGGAGGCGGCCGTCGAACAGGTCGCCGGGTTCGGCCGCGGCTTTCAGCACCGTGCGTTCTTCAGTCGCGAGGCGGAAGCCAACGTCGGCGCGGGCAAGCGCGAGGCGCTTCACGATTTCGACGACGGCCGCGGATTCGGCGCGTTCGGACTTCAGGAACTTTAGGCGCGCGGGGGTCGCATAAAACAGGTCGCGCACTTCGACAATCGTGCCGTGCGTGCCTTGACCTTCGAACGGCGCGGGGCGGAGGTCCCTTTGCGTGCCGCCTTCCACTTCGATCGTGAAGCAGTCGGTGGCGCCTTTGGCACGCGATGTGATCGCAAGGCGTGCGATTGCGCCGATCGAGGGCAGCGCCTCGCCGCGGAAGCCCAGCGTCACGATCGAGGTCAGGTCGTCTTCACCCTCGCCGTCGCGCGGCAGTTTCGAGGTTGCGTGGCGCTCGATCGCGAGTTTGAGTTCGCCAGCGCTCATGCCGATTCCGTCGTCGGCGATGCGGATCAGCGTCATCCCGCCGCCCGCGATTGCGATGTCGACGTTGCGCGCGCCCGCGTCGACCGCGTTTTCGACGAGTTCTTTCACCGCCGAGGCCGGGCGCTCGACCACCTCGCCCGCGGCGATGCGGTTGATCGTGCCTTCGGCGAGGCGGCGGATTCTCACCCTTGCGCTTCCAGATATTTGCGCGTCAGGCGCTTACCCTCCTCCACCGCGGGCTGGCCGAACGGGTCGACATTCCAGAGGCGGGCGGCGATCAACGTCTCGAGGACGAAGTGCATCATCAGCGCGCCCATGTTGCGCTCTTCGAGCGGGCTTGCGAGCGAGATGCGGCGAACGGCACGGCCTGCGTTCGAGAGCGTTTCTGCGGTCGCGCGCAGTTCGGCGGCGACCACTTCGGAAAGACCACGGCCGGCGAGCAGGTCGAGGCCGTGCTTTTGCGCCCAGGCGACGTTTGCCTTCGCCTCCGACACCGCGGGCGCATCGACGAGCGTGAACAGCTTGTCGTTCGGGCCGTCGAGATAGAGTTGCAATTGGCTGTGCTGGTCGACCGGGCCTTGGGCATCGATCGGCGTCGTGCCCTGCCCGTTCTTGCCGAGGCTTTCGGCCCAGAGCTGGCGCCACCATTTCGGCAGGCGCGCGAGGCGGTCGCGATAGACCCACATAACGCTTTGGCTGAGGCCTGCGTCGCGCGCGGCGACACTGAGCGCGCCGCCGTCGATCGCCGGCGCTTCGCCGGTCATCGCTGCGTCGAACATCTCGCGGGCGCCGGCTCGGATCGCGCGCGCGTCGAGGCCTGCGATCAGCGCGGGGACGAGACCCACGGGCGAAAACGCGGAATAGCGGCCGTTCAGGTCAGCATCGTGCGCCATCATCGGCGCGCCCATATCGGTCAGGATCGCGCGGAGCGGATTGCTGCCCTCTTCCGCAATGCCCGCGAAATGGTGCTTCAGATATTTGCCGCCGCCCGCTTCTTCCAATGCTTCGATCGCGACCAGGAGCTGCATCAACGTTTCGGTCGTGCCGCCGGACTTCGAGACGACGAGGAAGCGCGTCGTGCGCAGGTCGAGCATGTTCAAGAGCGTGCGGAACACCGCACTGTCGATGCCGTCGATGATGTGCAGGCGCGGGTGGTTCGGGCGCGGCGTGTACGCCTCCGTGCCCCAGAATGCGAGTTGGGCAAGCGTCTGTGCGCCTAGGCTTGAGCCGCCGATGCCCAGCAGCAGGAGTTCGGTCGTGTTCTTGGTGAGGTGCTCGACCAGCTCGGCAGCTTGGGCGAGATCGTCCGTGTTTTCGATCGATCGGCGAACGGCGGCGAAGTTCGGGTTTTGCGACGTGCGCCAATGGGTCAGCGCCTCGCGCGCCTGGGGTAAGCGTTTGTCGAAGGCCGCCTTCACGCCAGGGTGTTTGGCGAGGGCGGGTGCGAGGTTGTGGGTGAAGAGAGGCATTGGCGGTTCTTATCTTATTGAGCTTCGCAAGTTTGCGCTGGGTCCCGGGTCTCCACTCGCTACGCTCGCTTCGTCCGGGATGACAGTACTTAAGCAAAACGGGGGCAGATCGCTGCCCCCGTCGGATTTCCACACGGCCGGCGGTTCGTCAGAACCAGTCGAACCAGCCGCCGCCTTCGTCCTTGTCCTCTTCGGCCTCGGTTTTGGCCTTTTCCTCGGCCTTCTCGGCGGCGACCTCGGCGGCGGGCGGTTCGACCGCCTTTTCAATTACAGGCTCGGGCTGAGCGGTGTCGGCGACGGGGCGCATCGTGCGGACGCGCGCGGCCTCTTCGGCCGCGATGAGGGGCGTGCCGGTGTCGACCTTGTCACCGCGCCAGAACAGAACGCCGTCGGCATAGGTTTTGCGCTTTGCGGCCTCGCGCGTTTCGTTGCGCAGTTCCTGGCGGATGGCGGGGTTCGCGTTCGCGGCGCCTGAGGCTGACAGCAGCGCCTTCTCGCCGTCGGAGGCGGGTGCCGTGCGTACCGTGCCGCCGCCAAGCACGCGCTGGGCGGCCGTCGCCGTGTCGGCGTCCTGTGGACGGGGCGCGCCGGGTTGCGGCGGCTTCAGGTCGAAGGTCGCGGGCACGACGAGGGGGGCGCGCGTGGCGATCGCCGTTTCGTCAGGGCCCTGCTTGGCTGCGCCCATCGATTCACGCACACCGCCACAGCCGGCAAGCGCCAGCGCACACAGAATGGCGGCAACGGGGGCAACAACTGGCCCGTACTGAATTCTGATCACGTCCGATCCTCCTTCGCTCGCATACGCGCCCGCCATTCGTTGATCAGAAGGTCGAGCCCCATGATCACGACACCCAAGACGACGGCGGTATCGGCGACGTTGAAAACGTACCATTCATAGCCGAAGGCATGCAGCAGAAAAAAGTCCGCAACCGCGCCATAGAGGATGCGATCGATCACATTTCCCACGGCGCCGCCGATAATCAAGCCTACGGCCTGGGCCAGGCGTAGATCCTGAATTCCGCGTAACCACCAGATCAAGAAGCCGGTCACACCGACGGCGAACGCGACCAGCACCCAGCGGTGGAAGTCGGACTCGGCCTGCAGGAGCCCGTAGGAAATGCCGCGGTTCCAGACCATGACGAGGTCGAAGAACGGCAGTACCTCGACCCGGTGGCCGCTGCCGGGCTGGCCCAGCGTGTCGATCCAGCCGGCGCCATAGAGAAACGCCACCTTGACCACTTGGTCGAGCAACAAAGCCACCGCCGCAACCAGCAGTCCTATGCGGAACTTGCTCATGACTTTGCGTCGTGCTCCCCCACGGCCGCCTCGCATCTCAGGCAGAGATGGGGGTGGGCTTTGCTTTTTCCCACCTCGGGCAGGATGCGCCAGCAGCGGGCGCATTTCGCGCCCGGGGCCTTGGCGAACGTGACCGCGGCGCCCGCGACGTCTTCGAGCTTGAAGGCGGCGGCGGGGGCTTGGCCGGTCGCGATGGTCGCGCCCGATGTGATCGAGATTTCGGCGAGGTCGAGGCCTTTGAACAGGTCGGCGTCCTTCGCATCGGCGACGTTGAGGGTCGGTGCCGCCTCAAGACTTGCGCCGATGACCTTGTCGCGGCGCGCGAGTTCGAGCGCGCCGGTGACGACGCGGCGCAGGTCGCGGACGCGGTCCCACTTCGCCGCCAAGTCCTTGTTCGCCCAATCGGCGGGCACGGGCGGAAACGTGCGCAGATGGACGCTGTCGAACTCGCCCTTGTGGCGGGTGCGCCAGACCTCTTCCATCGTGAACACCATCACGGGCGCGAGCCAGGCCGTCAGGTGGTTGAACAGATGGTCGAGCACCGTGCGCGCGGCGCGCCTGCGAACCGACGACGTCGCGTCGCAGTAGAGCGTGTCCTTGCGGATGTCGAAGTAGAACGCCGAAAGGTCCGAGGTCGCGAAGTTGAAGACGCTCGTGAACACGCGGTTGAAGTCGAACGCGGCGTAGCCCGCCCGCACCGTGGAATCGAGTTCGCTCAAGCGGTGGAGCACCCAGCGTTCGAGTTCCGGCATGTCCTTGACCGCGACGCGTTCGCTGTTCTTCCAATCCTTCAGATTGGCGAGGATGTAGCGCATCGTGTTGCGCAGTTTTCGGTAGCTCTCGACGTTCGCCTTCAGGATTTCCGGCCCCAAGCGCAGGTCCTCCGTAAAGTCGGACGAGGCCGCCCAGATGCGCAGGATCTCGATGCCGTTCTGGTCGGCGACCTTTTGCGGCTCGACCGTGTTGCCCAGCGACTTCGACTGTTTGTAGCCCTTCTCGTCCAGCACGAAGCCGTGGGTGAGCACGGTCTTGAACGGCGCGCGGCCGCGCGTGCCGCAGGCTTCCAGCAACGACGACTGGAACCAGCCGCGGTGTTGGTCGGAGCCTTCGAGATAAAGGTCCGCGGGCCAGCCATGTTCCTTCTCGATGACGAAGGCGTGCGTCGAGCCCGACTCGAACCAGACATCGATGATGTCGTCGATCTTTTCGTAGTCGGCGGCCCTGTAGTTGTTGCCCAGAAACTCCTGAGGGTCGGTCGTGAACCAGACGTCGGTGCCGCCCTTTTCGACCGCGGTCGCGACGCGCGCGTTCACGGCGTCGTCGCGCAGGATTTCGCCGTCGGCCTTGCGCACGAAGATCGGGATCGGCACGCCCCAGGCGCGCTGGCGCGAGATCACCCAGTCGGGGCGGCCTTCGACCATCGCGCGCAGGCGGTTGCGGCCCTGGGCGGGCACGAAGTGTGTGTCGTCGATCGCCTTCAGCGCCATTTCGCGCAACGTCTTGCCGCCGAGATCTGCGATGGGTTTGTCCATCGCGATGAACCATTGCGGCGTGTTGCGGAAGATCACCGGGGCCTTCGAGCGCCACGAGTGCGGATAGTCGTGGCGCAGCTTGCCCTTGGCGAGCAATGCGCCCGCCTTCACAAGTTCGCCGATGACGGCGCCGTTCGCGTCGCCGTCCTTGCCGTCGGCGGTCAGCACCTTCTTTCCGGCGAAGATCGGCACGTGCGGATAGAACGAGCCGTCTTCGGAGACGGTGAACGGGATTTTCGGGCCGTCTTTCGGATGCGCCTCAGGGTGCTGCATCCAGATGTCGAAGTCTTCTTCGCCGTGGCCGGGCGCGGTGTGGACGAAGCCGGTGCCGGTGTCGTCGGTGACATGCTCGCCGGCGAAGAGCGGGACGGGGAAGTCGTAGCCTTGGCCGTGGAACGGATGCGCGCAGACGAGGCCTTTGGGATCGACATCGGCGACGCGCTCCCAGGCTTCGATCTTCGCTGCGTTCCTTGCGGTCTCGGCGAGCGTGTCGGCGAGCAGCAAGAGTTCGCCGACGGACGCACCACTGCCCTCGCCCACTGCGGTCACGCGGAAAAGGCCGTAGGAGATTTTCGGCGAGTAGCAGATCGCGCGGTTGCCGGGGATTGTCCACGGCGTCGTCGTCCAGATCACGACTTTCGCCTTCGCGGCGTCGCCGATGGCGCCGCTCTTAACCGGAAACTTCACGAAGATCGTGGGCGAGAGTTTTTCGTGGTACTCGACCTCGGCCTCGGCGAGCGCGGTCTTTTCGACGACGGACCACATCACGGGTTTCGAGCCGCGATAGAGCGCGCCGTTCATGACGAACTTCTGGATCTCGCGCACGATGATCGCTTCGCTCTGCGGCGCCATCGTGACGTAGGGGTTGTCCCATTCGCCGGTGCTGCCTAAGCGCTTGAACTCCGAGCGCTGAACGTTCAGCCAGTGGTTCGCGAAGTCGCGGCATTCTTTCCGGAACTCGATCAGCGGGACTTTGTCTTTGTCCTGCCCCGCGGCGCGATACTTCTCCTCGACCTTCCATTCGATCGGCAGACCGTGACAGTCCCAGCCGTGGATGTAGGGCGTGTCCTTGCCCAGCATGCCTTGGGAGCGCACGACAAAATCCTTCAGGATCTTGTTCATGCCGGTGCCGAGATGGATGTGGCCGTTCGCGTAGGGCGGGCCGTCGTGGAAGATGAATTTCGGGCGGCCCTTCGCGGTTTCGCGCAGGCGCTTGTAGAAGCCGATCTTGTCCCACCAGGCGAGCCATTCGGGCTCAGCCTTCGGCAGACCCGCCTTCATCGGAAAGTCGGTGTCGGGCAGGAACAGCGTGTCTTTGTAGTCGCGCGCGGGCGCGGCAGTATCGGTTGTCATGGGATTATTCTTCTCGCGGTGATCGGATGAGGTCGGCCGCCCGCGCACACACGCGGGACTTTGAAGCGATACGCCGTTAGGCGATCGCGCCGCTAATTCGTGCGGTGATCGTCGCGAAGAGCGTCATGTTCTCATCCATATGCCATCCCCCTCGGGACCCACCCGCTTCGCCCGAAGGCGACGCAAAGGCTTGTGGCTTCCTGCCTCACCCCCGAAGCCGGTTGCTTCGGCGGCGGCGCGGCGCTTTTACCAAACGCTGGGAGGCGGGTCAAAACAGCGGCAAACTGTATGCTGCTGCTGTCTTTGGAGCCGATCAAAATGGACGAAACGTCTGCGCCTTGGTGGGACCTGTTCCCGGCTGCGTCCTGCTTTCTTGTCCCGAATTGCTATTTCGCATTTGATCACTGGCTGATCGTCATGGGCGTGCCGTTCGCCACCGCGGTCGCCGGCGGTCTGTTGTTGCCGCGGTGGCGCTATATGCTCTTGGTCGGTGTCTTCTGTTTCATTGTTCACGTCGCGGGCCAGCAGGTTCGTTCGTACCTTACGGATGGTGAACTCTATTATCCCCGTGGCGTTCCCCGCACCATCGTGTTCGAATTTGCATTGTTCTACTGCATAGCGATGGCTGCAGTTGCCTGCGCCGCCCATGCTACTCGGCGGCTGCTTCTTTGGCTGACAACAGCGCGGCCCCGACAGCCTTAAGCAGGATTGAGACGCCTCCCGTCGCCTCAGCGGCGGCGTGCGCGCCACGGGTTTCGAACCGCGATCGGCGTCGTCGCCGGTCGTAACGGTCGAGGGAGAACTGTTCGTGTGTCTGAAGCGTAGGCCGCCGGTCAAAAGGGGTGTCATTCCCGCCGGCTGGGGAAGTAGCCGAGTTCATCGTGGGCTTGCGCGTCGTGGGCCGGGACGACCTCGAGGTCCGGGTTGGCCTTCATCACCGCCGCAATCTGGCGAAGCGCAACGCCTGTCTCCTGTGCGTCATTGTCGACGATGGCGCCCATCATCCAGAATTTCGGACGGGCGTGTCGCAAAGCTGCGCGGTTCCATACGACATCGCCGACGAAAAAATAGCGCTTGCCCGTCTTTGTGGTCACAAACAGCCCGACCGAACCCGGCGTGTGACCGAAGAGCGGAACGAGGACCGCGGTTCCGTCAGCGAAAATGTCCGCGCTCTGCGGGAAACCAGCATAGGGTTTGTTCTCGAACGCGATTTCGCGCCAGCGGATCGCGCTGCTCGAGACTTGCGAGGGAAGTACGGCGTGCGTGGGCGCAGCCATGAAGGTCCTTTCCGCGCCTGCGACTAAGACTTCGGCCTCCAGGAAATCGACGAGCGCGCTCGCATGGTCCCAATGCGCGTGCGAGAGCGCGATGTAGCGCGGCGGCGCAACGCCGGCCGCGTCGAGCTGATCGCGTGCCGGGGTGTCCTTTTCGAAGCGGAACAGAAGTTTCGCCCACCAGGCCATGTCGGAAGCAACTTGTGCGTCGACGCCGCGGCCGAGACCGGAATCGAACAGCACGTTGCCTTGCGGGTGCTCGATCAGCACCGCCGTGTGATTGATGCCGACACTATGGAAGAGCGAACCGCAGGCGTAGGTGAAGATCTCGGGCGCGCTGGTGTGGCCGGTCTTAAGCACCGAAACCCGAATTTGAGACGGCGCGGCGGGCGGGAGCAGCAATTGGGACGACGCGGGACCACTTTCGCCGGGACTGAAAGCGCATTGCGCGATCGAGGGCGAGAAGAACGCAGCCGCAAGCACGACCAGGGCGGCGGCAAGGTAGACCATCCGGCGAATCATGCGGTGTCTCCGGGCGATCGCGAAGCGCGGCGTTTTGAAAGGGCGCAGCCGCGCGCGTTCATGGCCACCGGTCGTCACAGTGTGCAGAGCGGGGGCGGCGGTGCAAGCGGTGCGGCCGACAGTGCGATTGCCCTGCCCGGCGCCGCGCCAGCCGCGTGGCGTCACCAGGGCAGCATGCGCCGGAGCGTATCGTCCTTGCGGAGGTAGTGGTGATAGAGGGCGGCCGCCGCGTGGGCGGCAATCAGGGCATAGCCCAGCTTGCCGATCAGTTCGTGCGTTTCCTCGAAGACCTCCTTGAGGTCTTCGCTCTCCGGCGCGATCGCGGGTAGCGGTATCCCAAGGAACGAGATCGGGTCCCCTTCGGCGCTGAGGGTCGCCCAGCCCAAGAGCGGCATCACGATCATGAAGCCGTAGAGCGCGACGTGGAGACCCCACGACGCGAGGTTCATCAGCGGCGGCAACGGCGGCGTGACCGCGGGCGCCGCGTTCGTGAGCCGGAGCGCCACGCGCGCGAACACGAGCAGGAAGACGGTCAAACCCACGGTGTAGTGCACTGTCTTAAGCAGTTCACGCGTGTCGCTGCCTTTGGGCCAGGCGTCGCGGAACTCCATCGCGGCGTAAGCGACGGCGATCAGGCCCAAGACAATCCAATGCAGGGCGATCAAAGCTGGGTGATAACGTGCGCTTGCAGAGGCCATGCCGATCGTATCCACCGGTTTAGTTTCGTGTGAGAGTGGGTTACATCTCAGTCGCGTATTCCAGGAAATGAGGTAGATCAAATGCGCGGAGCGGCATTCGAATACAAGGACGGGGCCACGGCGTGCGAGGGCTATGTCGCGGGTGGCGGCGATGGTAAACGGCCCTGCGTCTTGATCGCGCATCAATGGGCGGGCGTAAGCGACCATGAGCGCGGCAAGGCGGACGAGTTCGCGCGGCTGGGCTATGTCGGGTTCGCGCTCGATGTGTACGGCAAGGGCGTGCGCGGCGATGCCATGGGCGACAACAGCGCGCTGATGATGCCGTTCCTGAACGACCGCGCGAAATTGAAGCAGCGGTTGACGGCGGCGGTCACAGCGGCGAAAGCGCATCCGGCGGTCGACGCGTCGCGCATCGCGATGATCGGCTATTGCTTCGGCGGCTTGTGTTCGCTCGACATCGCGCGATCGGGGACCTCCGACGTCAAGGGCGTCGTCAGCATTCACGGAATCTTTGCGCCACCGGGGTTGGGCGCGCAGGGGCCGATTAAATCGAAGGTGCTGGTGCTGCACGGCTGGGACGATCCGATGGCGCCGCCGAAGGACGTGCTCGCCCTCACCGAGGAAATGACGAAGGCGAAGGCCGATTGGCAGCTGCACGCCTATGGCCACACGATGCACGCGTTCACCGCGGTCGGCGCCTATGCGCCCGAGCGCGGTATCGCATACAATGAAAACGCCGACGGGCGGTCGTGGGCGTCGACGCTCGCGTTCTTGAAAGAGGTGTTGGCATGAACAGGCGTTTGACACTCATCACGGCGACTGTGGCGCTCGCGCTCTCCGCCATACCCGCCTTCGCGGCCGATGCGCCGAGTGCGGAGGCGATCCTCGCCGAGGCGCGGACGAAGATCGCGGCGGCGGCGGCGAAGGCGCGGGCGAATGCAAAGACGCCGGAAGAGAAGGCGATCGTCGAGGCCGATCTCGCGTTCGCGGCCGATGCGGCCAAGCGCGGCGCAGGGGCTGCGTTCAAGGCGGTCTATCATTCGCAAGGCAAGCTTCTGCCGGCGCGCGCGCCGGTCGCGGTCGGACCCGAGGCGGTCGCCGCCGTGTTCAAAGACGACACGTCGCTCTGGGAATGGGCGCCGGTCGAGGCGGTGGCGAACGGCGATCTCGGCGTCACGTGGGGGATCGCTGCGATCTCCGGCAAAGGCGAGGACGGCAAAGCGTTCGCGGTGACGACGCGCTATACGACGGTGTGGCGGAAGGATGCCGCGGGCGTTTGGAAAATCTGGATGGACGTGGGGACGCCCGGGCCGTTGCCCTGAGAGGCCTGCGGATACGGCGTTGGCAAGCGCAGAGTTGAGCGGGGCCGTCACTTGGACGGCCCCGCTTCTTTTTCTTACGGCCGCTTGGCGAGCGGTTCTGGCATTTTCGAGGAGTGGAGGAGTTGGATCTTCCATTCCTTGCCGACCTTCTCCCACACGAACGTGTAGCGGGCGGTGACCCATTCGGGCTTGCCGTCGCGCGTCAGGTCGAACGTCCATATGCCCGCTTCGACGGCGGTGTTGTCGTCGAGAATTTGGATGTTGCGTTCGTTGACGGTCGGAACCGGGGACAGTTTCAGGAAGTCGACGAAATAGGCCTTCACCTCTTCCGGCTTCTCGCGCACGTCGTTGGAAACCGTCGGCTGGAGCACGGCGGTTGGCGCGAAGAGGGCCGAAACCGTGTCCGGGTTCTTGGTCGCGAGCGCGGCCTTCCAACGGTCGAAGTTGGCGCCGATCTCGTCCTTCGTCGGGCGCGCATGGTGGTCGGCGAAAGCGGGCATAGCAGCGGCCAGCGTGAGCGCTGCGGCGGTGACGGCACGTTTCATCGGTCGGTCTCCCTCAATCAACAGCCCCCTATGGGCATTGCGGCCTGAAATGTTGCGCGTCTCACGTTCGTCAAGGGTCGC
>JAEUML010000020.1 GCA_016792785.1 Alphaproteobacteria bacterium | reverse complement strand
CGGCTCAATCCATTTCTGACGCAAGAGCAGCGAACGCTGCTCGAAAACCTGGCACCGCCAGCAGCGCGGCGCGAGCCCCTTCTTGCGGCAAATTCCGAACTCGCACGAATTTTTCTCGCGCGCGTGAAACCCCTCGCAACTGCGCGGGGAGCCAAATGGCCGCAAGCCTTCGAAGACGCCACACGCCGACACCTCAAGAGGACGCTTGCGCTGGAGATTTGAGTGGACTTGCCTTCGCGAGGTTTGATGCGGTGTCGCCCCCTCCACCATCGCTTCGCGATGGTCCCCCTCCCCTGCTAAAGCGGGGGCGGAAAACATGCGGTGGTGCGTGCGTCGATTCTGGTTACGCGCGGGTCCAGTCCATCCACCAGTTTTCGGCCCAGGTTCGGCCGGCGTCGCGGGAGACGGCTTGGTGCCAGCGGCAGCCGGTCTTTGTGATCCGGTCCCAGACGCCGCGCACGATGATCGGTTGATCGCCGTCCTTGTCGTCGGCCGTGAACGTGCCGACGCCGTTCTCGAATACGCCGGTCAGGCCCGGCGTGCCCAGCACGCCGACGCGCGCGTTGACCCAGTGGTCGGACCAGATGCGCTTCTCCGCGTCGAGCACGCGCACGCCCATGCCCGCGAAGTTGCGCGCGGGGATGCGCAATTCCTCGATGCTGGCGACGCCGCCCAGGATCGACCAGCACGTCGCTTCGCCTTCGAACAGGTCCCAGTCGGCGCCGCCCGGCGTCTTCAGGCGGCGGTGGCGGATGCGCCATTCGCCGGCGAGGAAGTCGAAATCGCCCGCTTTGCCGGTCGCGGCTTTCGCGGCGGTGGCGGCTTTGCCCGGCGATGTGGCGAGCAGTTGGGCCGCGGCGGCGGCCGCTGCGGTTTGCAGGATCGTGCGGCGCGGCAGATGCGTTTCATCGGTCATGGTCGTCATCGCTCCATCGGTTCAGCCATCTCTAGCGGGCGTTGGCTGACATCCTGTGTCAGGTATTCGGGCCGCATCCGATTTGGGGGTTTCCACTTGCGCGGCGTTGCGGGGCGGGCGGGCGGCACGCTAGGCCCTTGCCCCATGCAATCGGAACCATCGGTCAGCACGTTGTTCGCGGCGGCGCAGTCGGGCGATCCGGCCGAGGCGCTGGCGCTGATCGACCGCGCGTTGGCGGCCCCCGGCGCAGCGCAAGAGTTCTTCGACATGGCGGCGGGGTTGATGCGGATGCGCCGTCCGAAGCGGGCGCTGGCCGCTATCGATCGCGGCTTGGCGCTCGCGCCCGATGAAGCGCGGGCACATGTGCAGCGGGCGCATATCCTCAAAGTGCTGAAGGAGCACGAGGCCGCGGTTGGGAGCGCGGTTCGCGCGGTCGAACTCGCGCCGCATGCGGCGGCCGCGTGGCGCACGCTCGGGGTCATGTGCATGGCGGCGAACCGGCTGCCGCGCGCGGCGGCGGCGTTCCGGCGCTCGCTCGCGCTCGACGGCGGCGATGTTCCGACACTCGCGAATTTCGGGTTGGTGCTGACGCAGCTGCAGCACTATCCGGCGGCGCTGGCCGCGTTCGACCGGGCGCTGACGCTCGATCCCGGCTCGGCGCATGCGCGGTGGAACCGCGGCTTGTGCCTGCTTGCGCTCGGGCGGTTCGAGGAGGGGCTCGACGATTACGAGGCGCGGCTTGCGATCGACGACGCCGCGTTCGAGCGGCAGCGCGGGGATGGCGCCGCGTTGTGGCGCAAGGGCGAGGCGATCGCGGGGAAGCGGCTGCTGCTCTACAACGACCAGGGTCACGGGGACACGATCCAGTTCATCCGCTTCGCCCCGGTGCTCAAGGCCATGGGGGCCGAGGTGATCGCCGAGGTGCAGGGCGAGCTTGCCGCGCTTTGCGCCAGCGTCGATCCCGCCGTGCGCATCGTGCGGCAGCGCGAAGCCGCGCCGGCGGTGGATCTTGTCTGTCCGATGGCGTCGTTGCCGCATCGGTTGAGCCTTTCCGTTGCGACGATTCCCGCCGAGGTGCCGTACCTGCGCGCGGACGCGGCGCGGATGGCGGCGTGGGGCGAGCGGCTTGCTTCGCTGGCCGGTCCGCGTGTCGGGCTTGCGTGGGCGGGCAATGCGCGGCACGCGAACGATGCGAACCGTTCGATCGCGCTTGAAGCGCTGGCGCCGCTTGCCGCCGTGCCGGGTGTGTCGTTCGTCAGTCTGCAGAAGGAGCCGCGCGAGGGCGATGCGCGTTTGATCGCCGCGTGGGGGATCGCCGATCACACGGCGCTGATGTCCGATTTCTCCGAGACGGCGGCGTTGGTCGCGAACCTCGACCTCGTCATCACGGTCGATACGTCCATTGCGCATCTTGCGGGCGCGCTGGCCAGGCCCACGTGGATCTTCGTGCCGTTCGCGGCGGATTTCCGCTGGCTCTCTGCACGCGCGGACAGTCCGTGGTATCCGACGGCGCGGCTGATCCGTCAGCCGCGCTTTCGCGATTGGTCGGGGGCGATTGAGGAAGCGTCAGCCCGCCTTCGCCAAGGCTTCGGCGGGTTTCGCCCGTCCTAAGCGGACGGGCTCAATCGTACCGGCCGGAGTCTTCTTCGCGGTAGGGTTCGTCCTGCACGACCGTCGCGCCACCGCCTTCGCCGCCTTGCGCGACGTTGCCGTTGACGTCCATGCCGGGTTGCGGGCCGGTGCCGTTCGGCTGGCGGTAGGGTTGGGTGGCGTTGTAGTTGCCGCCGCCCTGCTGCGGCTGATGCTGACCGCCGTTGCCGTTGCCGTAGGGCTGGCCGCCTTGGGGATGCTGCTGGCCGCCGTGCTGCGGCTGGATGCTCGCCTGATAGGCCATGATCAGGCGGTAGTAATGCTCCGCGTGCTGAAGATAATTTTCGGCCATCACGCGGTCGCCGGAGGAGTTCGCGTCGCGCGCGAGCTGCAGATATTTCTCGTATATGTGATGCGCGTTGCCGCGAATCTTGATGTCCGGGCCGTTCGAATCGATCGTGCGGTGGATGTTGAAGACTTGATCCTGGCTGCCGTGGCTTGCGCCGGTGTGGCGTTGACCGCCGCCTCCACCGCCGCCCCCGCCTCCGCCGCCATGATGCTTGCCACGGCCGCGTCCACGCGAACGTTTGTTGTTCGGTCCAGGTCTCATGTTCATGAATTCATCTCGATTTCAGTTGCAGGCGGTTGTTCTTCGTTGGATGCGTGCGAGGCCGTCCTTAGCGGGCACGAAAGCCCGCCGTCCTCACCAAAGCCTTGGCGAATAGTCTTGCCCCTTTGAAAGCCCTCTTCAGGTCACCTCAGCGATGAGCTGGTCAGCGATGATCTGGCTTTGGCCCCGATTGCCAGCTGTCCAAGCGGCGTGCCCGGGGTCTTGCCCAACGCGCTTGCCCGGTCGGCCGGGCCCCGAATTGCGCGGGCGCATGGTCTTCGTCTTGTCGTGGGGCGCAAGCTAGACCGAAAGGCGGGCAAAATCCAAGGGGTTTCGCGCGGACTATCCTCAGCCGCCCGGCGATTGCGGCAGGCGCGCCACCACGACGCGGTCGCTTCCGGCCAAATCCTTGACGATCCCTACGACTTCAAGGCCGCTCTTGGTGAAGAGCGCGGCGACGGCGGCGGCTTGGGCATGACCGATTTCGACGATCGCACGGCCGTTCGCGGTCAACAGCGCAGGCAGTGCGGTTGCGATTCGGGTGTACGCGTCGAGGCCCTGCGGCCCCGCCTTCAATGCGGACGCCGGTTCGTGGTCGCGCACATCTGGGTCGAGCGTCGCGAATTCGTCATCGGCGATGTAAGGCGGGTTCGAGACGACGAGATCGAATCGTTCGGCGATGCCGTCGGCCCAATTGCCTTCGCGAAACGCGATGCGGTCGGCCATGCGATGACGGCGGGCGTTGCGGTGCGCGACGGCGAGGGCTGTGGCGCTGCGGTCCACGGCGATGCCGGTCGCGTGCGGCCATTCGCTGAACAGCGCGAGGATGATCGCGCCCGAGCCGGTTCCGAGATCGAGGACGCGGGCGGGCGCGTGCGCTTTCATCTCGACAAGCGCGGCTTCGACGATGGTTTCGGTGTCGGGGCGTGGAACCAGGACGGCGGGCGTCACTTCGAGATCGAGCGACCAGAACTCCTTACGACCAAGGATGTAGGCGATGGGTTCGCGTTTCTCGCGGCGGGCGATGAAGGCGTCGAGGGCGGCGGCGTCCTTCGCCTCGCGCGCCAGGAGGCGCGCCTCGCGCAGCGGCTCGTCGATGCCGGCGGCGGCGAGGCGCGCGGCCGCGGCG
>JAEUML010000016.1 GCA_016792785.1 Alphaproteobacteria bacterium | reverse complement strand
GTCCACGGCCAGCGCGGATGGACGGTCTTAACCTCAACGGGAAGGCCGATCGCCTCGGCCAGGCCGCGGGCTTGGTTCAGAATCCCGGCGCGTCCGTCCGTGATCGCCCAGGTGACGTTTTCCACCGCCGCTTCGTTCACAGTGTTTCGTGACCCCGAAATTTTATTGCTGAAATCCGGGGCCGATCGCGGTAGAACGACCTCGACGAAATAATCTGACCCTGCGGTGGACTTAGCATGCAGCGGATCAAGCTCGACGCCATCGACCGGCGCATTCTTCACGAACTTCAGGACGACGGGCGTATCACGAACGTCGAACTCTCGCACCGGGCCAAAATCTCGGCGCCGCCCTGTTTACGGCGCGTTCGGGCGCTGGAGCAAGCGGGCTTCATCAAAGGCTATCACGCGGACTTGGACGCCAAGGCGCTCGGCTACGAAGTCATGGCGTTCGCGTTCGTGGGCCTTTCGAGCCAGGCCGAGCCCGACCTCAAGGCGTTCGAGGCGCAGGTGCGCGAATGGCCCGTCGTGCGCGAGTGCTACATGATGTCGGGCGAGACCGACTTCGTGCTCAAGTGCGTGGCGCACGACCTCGGCGAGTGGCAGAGCTTCGTCACGGAGAAACTGACCGCCGCGAAGAACGTCGCTTCGGTCAAGACGGCGCTGACGATCCGTACCTCCAAACGCGAACCGGGCGTGCCGGTCGAGGTTTGAGCCGCTATTTGAACTCCACCTTCAGCACTTCGTAGGAACGCCCGCCGGAGGGGGTGTTGACCTCGACCGTGTCGCCGCTGGTCTTGCCGATGAGGGCGCGGGCGAGAGGCGAGGAGATCGAGATGCGTCCTTTGGCGAAGTCCGCCTCGAGGTCGCCGACGATCTGGTACTTCGATTTCTGATCGGTGTCCTCGTCGACGAGCGTCACCGTCGCGCCGAACTTCACGACCTTGCCGGAGAGTTTCGAGACGTCGATCACCTGAGCGCGCGAGAGCTTGTCCTCGAGTTCGAGCACGCGGCCTTCGATGAAGCTCTGGCGTTCCTTGGCCGAATGATACTCGGCGTTTTCCGAGAGGTCGCCGTGGGCGCGCGCTTCCGAAATCGCCTTGATGACGGCCGGACGTTCCACCTGTTTCAGGTGCTTGATCTCCGCTTCGAGGGCGGTGAAGCCCGACGCGGTCATGGGGATTTTTTCCATAAGCCCTTACTCGACTTTTCCGCCGCACCAGGGACAACAAATTCGAACGGCCTTGGTGGTGCGACCGACCAAGGCCTCTAACAGTGTCAAAATCGCTCGTCGGAGGTTCCGCTGCTTTTCATGACAGCGCGGGAGACGTACATCCCTCGAACGCACAACCAAAGTATAGCAAAAGCAGCAGAAAATTCAAGCTTTGCGTGCGCTGCGGTGTCTGAAAAAATCTTTCTGATTCAATGTGTTAACGTGCGTAGGATTGCAGCGGCGCTACGTCCAGCGTGCTGGTGCGCAGCGCTTGGATCGCCTGAACCGCGGCCTGCGATCCGGCAAGCGTGGTGTAGTAAGGGATCTTCTGCATCAGCGCCGTGCGGCGGATCGAGAGCGAGTCTTTCAGCGCTTGCGCACCTTCGGTCGTGTTGAAGACGAGCGCGACGGTACCGTCCTTCATGGCGTCCACTATGTGAGGGCGGCCTTCATAGACCTTGTTCACGCGCGTGACGGGCACGCCCTGTTCGTCGAGGAAGGTCGCGGTGCCGCTGGTCGCGATCAGCTTGAAGCCGAGTTCGATGAGGTGGCGTGCCGGTTTCAGGATCGCCTGCTTGTCGGCGTCGCGCACCGAAACGAAGACCGTGCCGCCGTCGGGCAGCGTGAGCCCCGCCGCGATCTGGCTCTTGGCGAAAGCGCGGTCGAAGCTCACATCGATGCCCATGACCTCGCCCGTCGATTTCATCTCCGGCCCCAAGATCACGTCGACGCCGGGGAAGCGGGCGAACGGCATCACCGCCTCTTTCACCGACATGTGTTTCGGGGCGCTTTCCTTCAGCTTGAACGAGGCCAAGGTTTCGCCCGCCATGACGCGCGAGGCGATCGCGGCGACGGGCACGCCGACCGCCTTGGCGACGAATGGCACGGTGCGGCTTGCGCGCGGGTTCACTTCCAGGATGAAGATCTGACCGTCCTGAATCGCGAACTGCACGTTCATCAGACCGACGACGTTCAGTTCGCGGGCGAGTGCTGCCGTCTGGCGCTTCAGTTCCGCGATCGTCGCGTCGTCGAGCGACCAGGGCGGGAGCGAGCAAGCGCTGTCGCCGGAGTGCACGCCAGCCTCTTCGATGTGCTCCATGATGCCGGCGATGAAGACATCGGTTCCATCAGCGATGGCGTCGACGTCGACTTCGATGGCGCTGCGCAGGTATTGGTCGATCAGCACAGGATCGTCGCCCGAGATCTTGAAAACGTCGGTCTGATGCAGCGTCTCCTTCATGTGTTCTTCGTCGCGCACGATCGTCATGCCGCGGCCGCCGAGCACGAAGGAGGGGCGGATGACGACGGGGTAGCCGACCTCGCGCGCCGCCTGCAGGGCCTCATCCGTGTCGAGCGCGGTGCGGTTCACCGGCTGCTTCAGGCCGATATTGTCGATCAACGCCTGGAAGCGCTTGCGGTCTTCGGCGACGTCGATCGCGTCGGGCTGCGTCCCTAAAATCGGGATCTTCGCGGCTTCGAGCGCGGCTGCGAGTTTCAGCGGCGTCTGGCCGCCGAACTGGCAGATCACGCCCACAACTTCGCCGTTCGCTTGTTCGGTGCGGATGAGTTCGACGACGTCTTCGGCGGTTAAGGGCTCGAAGTAGAGCCGGTCGGACGTGTCGTAGTCGGTCGACACGGTTTCGGGGTTGCAGTTGACCATGATGGTCTCGAACCCCGCCTTCTTCAGCGCAAAGGCGGCGTGGCAGCAGCAATAGTCGAACTCGATGCCTTGGCCGATGCGGTTCGGGCCGCCGCCCAGGATCACGGCCTTTTTCGCCGCCGTCGGTTCGCTTTCGCATTCGACCTTGCCCGCGAGCGGCGCTTCGTAGGTCGAATACATGTAGGGGGTGAGCGCGCGGAATTCGGCGGCGCAGGTGTCGATGCGCTTGAACGCCGGCGTGACGCCCAGCCGGCGGCGGTGGCCCGCGACTTCGCTCTCGCGCTTGCCGGTCAGTTTCGCGAGGCGCACGTCGGAGAAGCCCATCGCTTTCAGTTCGCGCATGCCGTCTTCGTCTTGCGGCAGCCCGATCTCGCGGACGCGGGCCTCCGTCTTCACGATCTCTTCGATCTGATCGAGGAACCACGGGTCGATCTTCGAGGCGGCGAAGACTTCGGAGACGGTGAGGCCCAAACGGAACGCCTGCGCCACGACGCGGATGCGGTCGGGCGTCGCCTTGGCGAGGGCCGCGATCACCGCGTTCTTGTCGTCGCCGGAGTTCAGGCCGGGGATGTCGATTTCGTCGAAGCCGGACAGGCCCGTTTCGAGGGAGCGCAGCGCCTTTTGCGCGGATTCCGCGAATGTGCGGCCGATCGCCATCGCTTCGCCAACC
Source organism: Alphaproteobacteria bacterium (assembly GCA_016792785.1). Lineage (GTDB taxonomy): Bacteria > Pseudomonadota > Alphaproteobacteria > Micropepsales > Micropepsaceae > SZUA-430. The sequence continues at coordinate 5,098 of JAEUML010000016.1, read as the reverse complement.
GACTTCATCGAGGTGGTCAACACGGCCTCGGCGTCGGGGAATTTCTCGAACGCGAAGCGCGGGATTTTCGTCACCACATAGTCGAGCGTCGGTTCGAACGAGGCGGGCGTCGCCTTCGTGATGTCGTTCGTCAGTTCGTCCAGCGTGTAACCGACGGCAAGGCGCGCGGCGACCTTTGCGATCGGAAAGCCCGTTGCCTTTGACGCCAAAGCGGATGAGCGTGAGACGCGCGGATTCATCTCGATGACGACGAGGCGGCCGTCCTTGGGGTTGACCGCGAACTGCACGTTCGAGCCACCGGTCTCGACGCCGATCTCGCGCAACACTGCGATGCTGGCGTTGCGCATGATCTGATATTCTTTGTCGGTCAGCGTGAGCGCCGGGGCGACGGTGATGGAATCGCCCGTGTGCACGCCCATCGGGTCGATGTTTTCGATCGAACAGATGATGATGCAGTTGTCCGCCTTGTCGCGTACGACCTCCATCTCGAACTCTTTCCAGCCGAGAACGGATTCCTCGATCAGAACCGACTTCACGGGCGAGGCGTCGAGGCCGCGTTCGACGATGTCGACGAATTCTTCCTTGTTGTAGGCGATGCCGCCGCCTTGGCCGCCGAGCGTGAACGACGGACGGATGATCGCGGGCAGGCCGACATGTTCGAGGCCCGCCAGCGCCTCGTCCTTCGTCGTCGCAATGCGCGAACGCGGGCATTCGAGGCCGATCTTTTCCATCGCCTCGCGGAACAGAAGGCGGTCTTCGGCCTTGGCGATCGCGTCTGGCTTGGCGCCGATCATCTCGACGTCGAATTTCTTGAGCGTGCCTTGCTTGTTCAGATCGAGCGCGCAGTTCAGCGCGGTCTGGCCGCCCATCGTGGGCAGCAGCGCCATGCGGTCGCGCGGGCGTTCCTTGCGCTCGCGTTCGATGATCTTGGCCACGAATTCCGGCGTGATCGGCTCGATATACGTCGCGTCCGCAAGGTCCGGGTCCGTCATGATCGTCGCCGGGTTCGAATTCACGAGGACGATGCGATAGCCCTCCGCGCGCAGCGCGCGGCAGGCTTGGACGCCCGAATAGTCGAACTCGCAGGCCTGGCCGATGACGATGGGGCCGGCGCCGATGATCAGGATCGTGTCGATGTCGGTGCGTTTTGGCATCGGTTCAATCCTTCTCGGCGGGCAAGGCGCTGATGCGGGCCGAAATTAGCATTCGCTTAACCCTCGCCCTGTAGCCGTTGGAACGGTTCAGAATTCGCGGGGGTCCAGGCGCGAAGAGCTGATCTTTTCAAGAGGGGATCATCCTTATGAAGCCTGGTCATCTTGCGTGCGCGGCAGCCGCCGCGGTCGCCTTCGTTTCGTTTCCGCTCGCCGCGTTTGCCGAGAATGACAGTTCCTGGATGGTGCGCGCGCGCGTCATCGGCGTTCTGCCCTCCGAAGACGCCGACATCGTGCCGATCGGCGGCGACACCGACATCGACGACGCCTTCGTGCCGGAACTCGACTTCACTTACTTTTTCGCAAAGCATTGGGCGGCGGAGCTGATCCTGGCCACCGCGCCGCATGAGGTTTCTCACACGCCGACGGGGCTCGACCTCGGCGAGGTGTGGCTGCTGCCGCCGACGTTGCTGCTGCAATATCACTTCCAGCCTGACCACCAGACCTTCCGGCCGTATCTGGGCGTGGGCGTCAACTACACGCTGTTCTACGGCGTGGACGATCCGGCGCCGCTGAACGTCGAGTACGACAACTCGGTCGGTTTCGCGCTGCAGGCGGGCGTCGACTTTCCGATCGGCGGCGGTTGGGCGATCAACGCCGACGTGAAGAAGATCTTCATCAACACGGACGTGACGATCGCGCCGCTCGGCGTGTCGGCGGACGTCGACATCAATCCGTGGGTCGTGGGCGTGGGCCTCGGCTATCGCTACTGAGGCATTGCGGGGGAGGGCGCGGGTCATAGCGCGCCCTCCAATTCCTTGAGTTCCCAGGCGATGTTCGCGCGCGCTTGTTCCGCGTATTCGCCTTCAAAGATGCCGGTGCGGAAGATGCGCGGGGCGGCGGCGGTCTTCTTCAAGAACGCGCCGCGGCCCGACTTCCAGGCCGCGTCGTCGAGATGCGCGTACTCGGCGCGGACATTGCGGACATAGGTGCGGTATTCGTCTTCCGGCGCGCCTAGGATCGCGAGATCGGCGTCGAGGAAGATGTCGTCGTCGTAGTCGCGTCCGCCGCCCGCATGGTTTTTGGTCGCGAGGATCAGCTGCACGACGTGGCTGCGCAGCGCGCTTTCCGCGCCCAGATCGTCGAGTTCCTTCATCGCGCGTTCGGCGCTTTTCGCTTCGTTGTCGCTGCGGCGCGGGTCGTAGACGACGTCGTGATACCAGGCCGCGAACGCTAAGCGCGCCGCATCGCCGATCTCTTCGCCGTGCTTCTCCAGGCAATCGAACAGCGACGTCAGATGCACGAGCGTGTGATAGTGCCGGTGCGGCTCGGCATAGGACGCACACAGACGATCGAACGTGCGGCCGACGACATCGGCATTGAAATTGCCCAGCATCTGCACGTGCGTGCGCCAGCGAGCCTTGAGGCCGTCGATCGACGGGGTGTTTGTCACCGCTTTTTCTCCATCGCGGCGGCGAACCGGTCGAAAAGGTACTGGCTGTCGTGGGGGCCGGGGGAGGCTTCGGGGTGATATTGGACGGAGAAGACGGGACGGCCTTCGAGGCTTAGGCCGCAGTTCGTGCCGTCGAACAGCGAGATGTGGGTTTGCTTCACGCCCTTGGGCAGCGTTGCGGTGTCGACGGTGAAGCCGTGGTTCATCGAGACGATTTCGACTTTGCCGGTCGTGACGTCTTTTACCGGGTGGTTCGCGCCGTGGTGGCCCTGGCGCATCTTCTTCGTCTTGGCGCCGAGCGCCAGCGCCAGCATTTGGTGGCCCAGGCAGATGCCGAAGACGGGGAGGCCTGAGTCAACGAGCTTCTTGATCACCGGGCCTGCGTAGACACCGGTCGCCGCCGGATCGCCGGGGCCGTTCGAGAGCACGACGCCGTCCGGCTTCAGGCGGGCGATCGCTTCGTAGCTCGTGTTCGCGGGTACGATCGTCAGCTTCGCACCGATCGACGTCAGCGAGCGCAGGATGTTGCGCTTCACGCCGTAGTCGATGACGACGACGTTGAAGCGGTGGCCCGCATCGTGCGCGTAGCCTTCGTTCCAGCGCCAGCGCGCTTCGTCGAGCGTCCATTGCTGGCGCGCGGTCACGTCCTTGGCGAGGTCCATGCCTTCGAGGCCGGGCCAGGCGGCCGCCTCTTTCTTTAGGCTCGCGATGTCGAACGTTGCCGTTGGGTCGTGCGCGATGACGCCGTTCGGCATGCCGTTTTCGCGGATGAGGCGCGTGAGGCGGCGCGTGTCGATGCCGGAGAGGCCCACGATGTTGTGGCGCTTCAACCAGATGTCGAGATGCTGGGCGTTGCGGTAGTTCGACGGGTCGGTGATCGAGGCCTTCACGATCAAGCCGCGCGCGGCGGGCGTGACGGTCTCGACGTCCTCCGCGTTCGTGCCGACATTGCCGATATGGGGAAACGTGAAGCAGATGATCTGCGCGGCGTAGGAGGGATCGGTCAGGATCTCCTGATAGCCGGTCATCGCCGTGTTGAAGCAGACTTCGCCGACCGCCTTGCCGGTCGCGCCGAGGCCCAAGCCTTCGAAAACGGTTCCGTCGGCGAGCACGAGCGCGCCCGTGATTCGTTTCCGCGCGGGCGCATGGCCCGTGTCGCGGGGGCTTGTGGCAGTCTCTGACATGTCGGCTCGTGATCTTTGCGGGGTTTCGGCCGGCGGCCCGCAAATCCGCGGGACCATATGGGACTCTTTTCCGAGGCGTCAAGGAAAGCGACTGTCGCAGTCCACAAGGGGCAAGCGCTTTCCCCACCAAAGGGTTAGGCGCGGAGTCGGCTTCGGCTGTATGTTGCCTGTTGATCAATGAGTGATCGCTACCGCCCCCACTGAGGGGCGGTCGAACGTTCGAGCACGAAGTGCGAGAAGGTTCGGGTGGGGGGCCCGTTCTGAGGCGAGGCCCCCCACCCGAAATTTCTTCAGCCTCCGGCTTCCGAAATTTCGACCGCCCCTCAGTGGGGGCGGTCGTGGTCGCTCTCCGTGACGAAGTCTGAATCGAGGATCGCCGACCATGCTCAGAGACAAGTTCACCGCGGCGCTGAAGGAAGCGATGCTGGCGAAGGATCAGCGGCGCGTCGGCACCGTGCGCCTCATTCTCGCCGCCTTGAAGGACAAAGACATCGAGGCGCGGGGCGCGGGCCGCGAGAAGTCGACCGACGAGGAGATCCTCGGCCTGCTGCAGAAGATGATCAAGCAGCGCAACGATTCCATCGAGGCGTTCGACAAAGCGGGCCGCGTGGAACTGGCGACGCAGGAGCGCGAGGAGAAGGCGATCATCGAATCCTACCTGCCGGCGCAGATGAGCGCCGACGACGTGCGCGCGGCGGTGAAAGCTGCGGTCGCTGCCGTCGGGGCCGCGTCGGTCAAGGACATGGGCAAGGTGATGGCGGAGCTGAAAGCGAAGTTCGCGGGGAAGATGGATTTCTCGAAGGCGAACGCGGTCGTGAAGGAGATGCTGACGGGCGGCTAGTTCATTCAACATCGTCATGGCCGGGCTTGACCCGGCCACCCAGGGACATCGCACAAGGCCAAGACATGACTCACGCAATGACACGATGGAACAATGGGGTGCCCTCGGCGCAAAGCGCCCATGGTGTCATCGTGTCATTGTGTGAGACGTTCTTCGGCCTTGCGCGCCTCCCTGGGTGGCCGGGTCAAGCCCGGCCATGACGATGTAAGAACGCAGGGCGCACGGCGATGCGCTTTAGCCCTCGATTTTTGGACGAATTGCGCGACCGGATGCCGATCGTCGATGTGATCGGGCGGAAGGTGAAGCTTGTCCGCAAGGGGCGCAGTCATTTGGGCTTGTGCCCGTTTCACGGCGAGAAGACGCCGTCGTTCAACGTGTCGCCGGACAAGGGGTTTTATCACTGCTTCGGCTGCGGCGTGCACGGTGACATCATCACGTTCGTGATGGAAACCGAGGGACTTTCGTTTCC
>JAEUML010000329.1 GCA_016792785.1 Alphaproteobacteria bacterium | reverse complement strand
GGCACCTGGAGCAGCGACCGCCGCGCCGGCGCCTTCGCAGTCCGACGAAAACGACTACCGCCTCGGTGCGGAGGACAAGGTCAAGGTCACCGTCTACGGCGAAGCCGACCTCTCCGGCGAATTCGTTGTCGACAGTTCGGGTGTGCTTGCCGCGCCCTACATCGGCCAAATTCAGGTCAAGGGCCTGACGCTGCGTGAGTTCGAAAAAACCTACGCAACAAAGCTGCGCGAAGCCGAGATCATGCGCGATCCGCGCGTGACGGCGGAGGTCGTGAGCTTTCGTCCGATTTACGTACTGGGTGAGGTGAAGAAGCCCGGCCAGTACGCCTTCGTAAGCGGCATGACCGTACAAAAGGCCGTCGCACTGGCTGAGGGCTATACCTATCGGGCCAGCGAAAGCACGGTCGAAATCACCCGCGGCGGCAAGAAGATCTCGCTCGAAGTGACGCCGCAGACCAAAGTCTTCCCCGGCGACGAAATCCGCATTCCCGAGCGCTTCTTCTAGTTACACGCAGAACGTGCAGCGTTCGCGCGGACACGCGCTGCGCCGCCATATGTTGATAGCGCATTATGCCCGCCCACTTTCCCTTGGGGCAAATTTGGCGACTCGGGTAGATTCGTTAGCGAATCATTAACGCTTGACCGCGTCCGCGCGAGTCGAAGCGGTTTGACCACGATGGGGGAGACCGCCCGAATGACCGGTGCCGTGGCACGCATTGTCCTGACGCTCGCGGCATTCGCGGGCCTGTCGCTTGCGCCGGTGAAGGCGCAGGACGATCCCGTCACGGGCCTTGCGAACGCGATCTGCGCCGCTCCCGACTTGAACGCGCTGACGACCGCACTGAATGCGTTCGTCACGGATGAAGAACTTTCAGTCACCCAGGTTGCCGAGGCGTTCGGCGTCGCGACGTTTCTTGGCGACCTGGGACGATGCGCGAACCGGCAGGTGATCGCCGACGGCTTCGCCTTCTTCAAGAAGGGCAAGGATGTCGCCCAACTTGATGCCGCCTTCGCAATGGGCCGCGTTGCGGCCAAGCCCGGCGGCGGCACCGCAAGTGCCGAAACATATCAAGGATCATTCGCTTCGCTCGGAACAGCAGGGGATCCGCCGAGCGGTCAGTGAATTCGAGAGCCTCATGGGCGCATCGCGGGGACGCGCTCTTGGGGTTGGAACGACGCGTGACGCCGGCAGGGTGAGTTCTTGCCCGCCGGCCCTGGGAGAGTCCTCGTGCGGCACTTCGTGCTGGCATTCGCGATGATCGCGGCCTTGGTGCCGGGCGTGACGCCCGCGCGCGCGGACGATCCCGACAGCTCGTCGAGTGCCGATGTGATGACGCGGGCGCGGCCCGAATACGATGCGCCCGGCCTGCGGGTCGGGACGTTCTTCCTCTATCCGGCGGTGAGCGCCGGTTTCGGCTACTCGGACAACGTCTTCAACGATGCGTCGAACGTGGGAGATTATTTCTACACGGCGGCGCCGGAGCTGCGCTTCCAGTCGGCGTGGGCGCGCCATGCACTGACGATCGCCGTCGCTTCGCAGACGTATTCCTTCTCCAACCAAGAAAGCGAAAACCGCACCGATTGGAATGCGTCTGCCGACCTGCGGCTCGACATCGTGCGCGGAAGCGAGATCAAGGCCGGCGTGCACATCGACAGCGAGCACGAACCGCGCGGCACCGACTTAACCGGCGGCTTGATCGCGGGCGACCCGGCGGAGCCGACCGAACTGTCACGCACCGGCTTCGATGCGGAGATCGGTCACACGCTGAATCGCGTCCATCTGGCGCTCGGCGGCAGCTGGGAAACAACCGACTACGAAGATACGCCGCGAGTCGCACCGGCGGTGCCTGCGTTCTTCAACAACGACGACCGCGACCGCACCGTTTCCGAGGTTTTCGCCAAGGCATCGGTGAAGGCGGGCGAGGACACCGCGGTGTTTCTGCGCGGGCGCGTGAACGACCACGACTTCGAAACGGACGTCGACGACGACGGCTTCAATCGCGACTCGAGCGGGTGGGGCATCGACGGTGGTTTCGAATTCGCCATGACCCATGTGCTGGTCGGCGAGTTGTTCGCCGGCTACACACAGCGCAGTTACGACGATCCCGCCTTCGATGAAGCGGCCGAAGTCGCATTCGGCGCCGGGTTGAAGTGGTTTCCTTCCATGCTGACGACAATCTCGGTCGACGGCGCTCGCACGATCGAGGACACGTCGATCCAAGCGGCCTCCGGCTATGTCTCGACGCGCGGCGAACTCGGCGTCGACCACGAACTTTTGCGCAACGTCATCTTGAGCGGCCGTCTGGGCTACGAGAACGCTGAGTACCTGGACATCGCGCGTAACGACGACATTCTCCACGGATCGCTGTCGGGCCGCTTCCTCATCAACAACAACCTGCATTTCGATGCGGGGTGGGAGTTCATCGACCGGAATTCGAATGCATTGCCCTTCGAATACTCGACGGGGCAGTTCCAGCTGTCCCTGACCGGAAAGCTGTGACGCTTGGCTGTGGATGAGCGCGCTGGGCGCGCTGTTTCGCACGTAACCTTTGGGTAGTGTCGCAATCGCGATGTCAGAACACAGATTGAACGTTCACCGCCTGTATCAAAACCCGCGGCTCGGGCCCGAACCCCTGGCCGCGCCGCGCGACTTCCGCCTGCACCCGGAGCCGGAGGAACTCGACGAGCCCGATTTCGATTTGCGGGCGTTGTTCCGCGTCTTCCTGGCGCGGCGTTGGACGATCGTGGGCACAGTCGTCGCCTGCATGACGCTGGCGGCGATCGCCCTCGTTCAGATGACGCCGCTCTACACGGCCTCCGCCCTCGTGCTCGTCGGTCAGCGCGAGAACAAGGTGGTTCAAGATTCCGTCGTGGCCGATCTCACGATGGACACGTCGACGATCGAGAACCAGATTCAGATCCTGCGCTCCACCTCGCTGGCCGAGCGCGTGGTGACGAAACTGAATCTCGTGCGCGACCCGGAATTCGGACCGGGTGGTCAGTCGCTGCTCGCCTATCTGAACCCGATGACGTGGTTTGAAGAAGCACCGCGCGTGACGCGCGCCGGCGCGAATTTGCGCGAACCCGTGCAGAAGCCAATGGTCGACCCGGCGCTGCTGAAGCGCTTCGCCTCGCGCCTGACGGTGGCGGCGCAAGGCCGCTCGTCCGTCATTCGCATCTCGTTCGATAGCTCGCGGCGCGACAAGGCGGCTCTGATCGCCAACACGATCGCCGACCAATACATCTACGCGCAACTTGAGATGAAGTCAGACGCTGCCCGCGTCACGACGAGCTGGCTCGACGATCGCATGACCCAGCTCACCGCCGAGGTGCGCAAGGCCGAGAGTGCGGTCGAGCAATACAAGATCGAGAACGACCTCGACGGCAAGGACGGCACGACGCTGGCCGACGAACAGGTGTCCGAGTTGAACGGCCAGATCGTCCTCGCCCGTTCGAACCTGGCCGAGCAGGAAGCGAAATACCGTCAGGTCAATTCGCTCTACCGCGCCGGCAGCAACGCGGACTCGATCGCCTCCGTCGTCAATTCGCCGCTAATCTCGACCCTGCGCGGCCAGCAGGCCGAACTGATGCGCAAAGAGGCCGAGCTCGCGACGAAGTACGGCGATCGGCACCCGCAAATGGTGGCGTTGCGCGATGAGAAAAAGAACCTCGACGCCAAGATCGACGAAGAGGTCAAGCGCATCATCCGCACGCTCGCCAACGAGGTCGCGGTCGCCAAGGCCCGGCTGACCTCGCTCGAAACATCGCTTGCCGAAATGCAGGGCACGACGAATGTGCAGGGTCAGGCGGCGGTGAAACTGCGCGAGCTTGAGCGTGAAGCCGAAGCCCGCCGCAACGCGCTGCAGGAGTATCAGAAGAACCGCACGTCGACCGAAGGCAAGGAAGGCGTGCAAAAGGCCGATGCCCAGATCATCGGCAAGGCGCCGGTGCCGCAGGATCCGAGTTTCCCGAACAAGCCGTTGATCATGGGCGTGACGCTGTTCGGCTCGACCGTGCTCGGTATGCTGCTCGCGCTGATGATCGAGCGCCTGGACAACGGCTTCCGCACCGGCGGCGAGGTCGAGCGCTTGACGCGGCTCGCGAACCTCTCGGTGGTGCCGAAGCTGAAGGGCGTGAAGCTGGTCGCCGACCGCATCGTGCAAAAGCCGCTGTCGGCTTTCAGCGAAGCGGTGCGCTCGATGTATTCGGGCCTGCAGTTGTCCAACGTCGACCGACCGCCAAAAGTTGTCGTGTTCACGTCCTCGGTACCGGGCGAAGGCAAAACGTCGCTTGCCGTCAGCCTCGGCAGGCTCGCGTCGAAAGGCGGCGCGCGTGTCATCCTGATCGATGGCGACCTGCGTCACCCGAGCGTTGGCGGGCAGTTCTCGCCGCGCAAGCCGCAAGCCGGCCTGGTCGAAGTGTTGTCAGGCAAGCGCGACTTGGCCAGTGTCCTTCACCGCGATCCGATTTCGCCGCTGGAATTCGTGCCGGTCGCGGCACCGCCGTCGAACCCGGCCGACCTTCTGGCGTCGATGGCGATGAAGAGCATGGTCGACATTCTGCGCCAGCACTACGACCTGATCATCATCGACGCGGCGCCCGTGCTGCCGGTGGCCGACACGCGCCTGCTTTCGCGCCTTGCCGACAAAATCATCTATGTGATCGCGTGGGACAAGACGCCGCGCGAAGCGGTGATGGGCGGGTTGAAGCTGTTGCGCGACGCGAACGCCGACGTCGCGGGTACGGTGTTGAACCAGGCCGACATGCGCCGCCACGCGATCTACGGCTACGGTTCACCGTCTTACGGCTATGGCACGAAGTACACGAGATACTACGCGGAGTGAGGGGCTCGCGGCGGGTTTGATCGCCGCGGTCCTCGGTGCCGCCTTGGTCGTTTACGCCGCCTTGTATGGCCAGGCGGCGTGGACGTTCGCGCAGGCCGAACCGCGCTATCAGGAAGTCGTGCGCGGCAAGCTCGGCACCGTCGTCGAGATGGATGCGCTGACGCAAGCTCTGCGCGCCTCGCCCGTGCAAGGCGACCTCAGCCGCGCGGCACTCGTGCAAATGATGTCGGCCCAAGAGTTGGGTCTAAGCTCGATGCGCGCGGTAATGCGCCTGACCTTGGCGCGGCGCGATCTCCGCCGCGGCCTGAGCGCCTTGCCCGCCGACGCGTTCGGATGGATGCGCCTCGCTGTCGCCGAGACCCGGTTGAACGCAATGGACAGCGCCGCGAAAGCGCTTGCGCTTGCGCTGCAAGTGGCGCCGAAGGAACCGAAGCTCGCCGCGATGCAATTCGATCTAGCGATCGTTCTTTGGCCTCACCTCGACCCCCGCGCGAAGTCGACGCTCGAGCGGCGCCTCGCCTGGGCAAAGACGCGACCCGATCTGAAGCAGGTGGTCGAAGGCAACTCCGCGGTTGCGATCCGCGAGCGCTTGGCGGCCGAACGCTCGGGCCCCTGAAGACGCAAAAGCCCCGCTGAGGTCCATCCCTCAGCAGGGCTTTCGTGAGCTGGGATCTCACGTAGACGCCAGGAAACCGAGAGCGCTGTGGAGTTGGGTGTCAACCACAGCAGGAAGAATGGGTCGGCTGCCCGGACAGGTAGAATAGTGTGCGCGCCGCACCGCTTTTGCCATGTGATAGTTGAGAACGGGTGACATATCGCCTCGTCACTGTGACCGAACTGCCGCGCCGAATTCAGGCACTTCGCGCGTCAGGCGAACACGATCCGGCGCGCTCGCCTGGGCCCTAACCCGCCCGTAACCACCCGTCAGCCATCATGCACGCTCGACCGATCGTGCGAGGGGGAGCACATGGGCAGGGAGCGGCGCGCACACGCCCGCTACGTGGTGGACGGCCTGATGGTCGACATCGGCGGGGTCTTGCATGAGACCATGGACCTGTCCGCGCGCGCCGTCGCAGTCGTGCGCAAGGCCGGCGTCGACTATGCCAAGCCCAAGCCGCCGTTCCGTTTCGTCAGCGAGAAGGCGCCGGTGCTGAACGCCGCGATCGGCAACATGGCCCGCCTGCACGACCGCGGACCCGTGGTGGTGCTGGACTATCTGACCGTGCGCCCGGATTGGGAAGCGCTGCTCGCGGCCCACGATGTGCGGGCCGACATGGCCCCGCTCGAAGACGTGTTCGGGTGACGCGATGAACACGGCTCGCTTCAAAGCACTTCTTGAAACCTGCCCGCCGTCGGTGCTGTTCGACGCCCGCGCCCGTGATCTGCCGGCGGGGGAGGCCGATGATGCCAACCGCACGCTGCCAGCATTCTTCGAGCATTCGCTATTGAAGAACGTTGTCGTGCTGAAGACGGTCGGGCGCGAGACGCCGGGCCCGATCGGCGCCGCCGTTCAGACGCGCATCTATGTCCCTTTCGATTCCAAGCGTGCCGACCACGGCGGTGTGTCGATGGTCTATGGCGACGATCTTCAGCTTTCCGACCTCGAGAAATTCACCGACGCCAAAATCGACCCCGCGCGCATTGAAGCCGATCTTCAGAAGCTGAAGCTGCTTGCGCGCCTGCCGTCGTTCGCGCCGTTCCTGATGCGCGATGCATTCGAACGCGCAAATCTCGCCGCCGATCTGCGCCACTTCAAGGTCTCCGACGCAGAGGCGAACGCCATGCGCGACACGCTGAAGGCGAAGCTGAAGCCCCTGGCCGCGATGGCGCTGGCCCTGCCGGCAAACGCCGTCGGCGACTCGCGCCTCGACATGCTTGCGCGAAAACTCTGGGAACTCGACGATGCGAACTTCCTTAAGGCGTTCGGCCACGCGCTGAAGATCCCCGAGGGCGAAACGCTCGACACGCTCTATGCCTGGATCGGCGTCGCCTTCTTCCAGCGCGAGTTCGCCAAGCGCCAGGCGAAGCTGCGGGAGCTCGCCGCCTGGCTGTCGCAAAAGCGCGAGCCGCAGGAGATGCGCAACGAATTCGTTCGCAGCCTCGAGGCCGACCGTGGCCAGCTGCGCGACGCGCTGCGCCGTGCCTGGACGCAAGCCGGCCAGACGTTCGAGCGCTACAACAAATCCTACGACGCCCTGATCGCCGACAGCGACGCCCTGCCGCTCGTCGAATACCTGCGAAACGTGCGCGGCGACGTCATAACCCTTGGTGCGCAATTGGCCCTGCTGGAGCAGTGCCTCGGCGTTTACGAAGTCGCCGCCCGCGCCGGCCGCGGCAACCCGGAGGCCGAGGAACTCGTGCGCGACCTGGCGGCAAGCCTGCGCGGCCCCGAAAGCCGCGCCGCCTGACGCAACGCCGTCAGTTGGTGTAGAACCAAGGGCCACGATGCTGCGCTCCCTCGCCAAGTCGCTTCTTGCCCGTATCCCGCCGCGCACGTTTGCGCCGCTGGCGAGGCTCACTGTTTTCTACATGCATGGCCTCGTCCGAAAGCATGAGGACGAGCGCGTGCAGCGCCTGCACATCACGGTCGACGAGTTCCGCGCCACGATGACCGCGCTCAAGGACTGGGTGACGTTCGTTTCGTTGGAGGAGGGTTTGCGCCTCGCCGAGATGGGCGCGACGAAGAAACCCGT
>JAEUML010000323.1 GCA_016792785.1 Alphaproteobacteria bacterium | reverse complement strand
GCACTCGACGTCTACATGTGGCCCATGGGCTATTGGCGCCCGGGCCTGGACTGGTTCGCCAAAGAGTGCCCGAAGCTGCACAAGATCGCGCTCGCGATGAAGGCGCACCCCGTCGTGAAAAAAGTCGCGGCGCGCAACAAGCTCTAGGCCGCCGCCAACCAATTCCCGTGAAATCCGAACGGCACGCGCACCGGCAGCTTTGCCGTCGCGATGGGGCCGGCCTTCACGTTCTGCGCATCGAGCACCACGAGATCACTGCGGTTCTCGGCCGAACGATAGACCAACGTCAGCACATAGCCGTTCGCCTCGCCCGGTCCGCGCGGCGCAACGACCGGCTCCATCACGAAGTCGCCCGGTCCCGGCGTCCAGGTCTCCCGCGTGCCTTTCGCCAAGTCGAAATGCACGATCGTGTCGAACGGCGACCCGGGCAACTTCTCGCCGAGGATCGCACCGGTGTAACCGTGCCGATGCTTCAACCCTGTCCAACGGTCGTCGATGCGCGGAAACTCGGTCGCGAGGTCGTCGAGCGTGTCGCGCTTGAACTGATCCGTGTTGGCGGCGAGGTCGAACGTCCAGCGTTCCAGATGCGCCGGCGCGTCCCCGAGGTCCGGCGCCGCGCGCGAACCGTCCGCATTCGGGAACAATGGCACGCGCGGATAGACGCAAAGGTCGACGACGACGGTATCGCCTTCGCTGTATGCATTCAGCGGATGATAGACATAGACCGGCGGCCCCTTGAACCAGCGGATGTCGGCGGTCGAACCACTGCGCGCCATGATGCCGATATGGGAGCCTTGGTCCGGGTCCCACGCGATCAGCGGCCCGCCTTTCATGATGCGCTGAACGTCGATCGTCGCGGGAAAGATCGGGAACACCACATGCCGGTCGGTGATCGCGAAGTCGTGGACCATGGCCGCGAACGGCGCCTTGAACCTCTCGCTGCGCGTGAGCGCACCGGTCCGGTCGACGACGTTGAACGCGATGTCGGGCGTGGCAGGCCCCGCTGCCATGTAGCCGAAGAAGAACATCTCCCCGGTCTCTGCGTCGATCTTCGGGTGCGCCGTCATCGGCCCCTTGTAACGCCCGTCGAAGGTCGAGGTTCCGACCGTCTCGAGCGTCTCGGGGTTCATCGCCACCGGGGAGGACCCTTCGTCGAGCGCAAAGAGCTTGCCCGCATGCGGCACGATGTTCGTGTTCGCGACATTGCGCGGCTTGCCGGCGACCGAAGGATCGCCCGCATCGAGCCCGAAGCCGCTGCTGTAAAGCCGCCGCCCCGCTTTGCGCTGCGCGTTGTACTGCTCCGTGCGCACCCAGCGATTGCGATAGCGCACGCGCCCGTCTTCGACAAACAGCGCATGCACCATGCCTTCGCCCAGGAACCAATGATGCGATTGGCCGAGCGGCGGAAACATCGGGTTCGGCCCGGTGCGATAGAGCGCGCCGTTCAGATCGCGCGGCATCTCGCCCTCGACGATCACGTCGTCCGCATCGCACTCGGCCAGAATCGGAGCGAAATTGCCGGACAGATAGGGCAGGGCTGGATAGGGTTTCATCGGAGTCCTCGCTTCTCGGTTGCGCCACTATCGCGGACGATCACACGCCCGTGAAGCCCCTTGGGGCGGCACGGGCTTGGCCCTAGGGTGCCGCGGTCCAACGAAGGGGTACAAAATGCGCCGCCTGATGATGTCTGTTGCCGTCGCCGCGTTCGCGCTGAGCGCACCGGCCTTTGCCGCCGACAAAGTTCCCGACTACGTCGCCGCTGCCGTCGCCGACAAGGACCGGCCGAAGGACGACACCGACCGCGACGCCGACCGTCACCCGGCCGAGATCATGGCGATGACGGAACTGAAGCCCGGCGGCCGCGCGGTCGACGTGGGCCCCGGCCGCACCGGCTATTACACCCGCATCATGAGCCGCATCGTCGGTGCGAACGGCAAGGTCTTCATGTTCAACCCGACCTGGGTTGCCGAGAAATTTCCGAAGGCGACCGAAGCGCCCGCGGCCTTCGCGGCGGCCGGCTATACGAACATCGAAGGCTCCGTCCAACCGATGGACGCGCTCAAGTTCGAGCCGCAAGTCGACCTCATCTTCATCAGTCAGCTCTACCACGACCAAGTCTGGCAAAAGATCGATGTCGCCAAGATGAACAAGGCGATCTTCGACGCGCTGAAGCCCGGCGGCGTCTATTTCGTCATCGACCACGTGGGCCCCGGCGTCACGACGGTCGAGCAGATCGACAAACTCCACCGCATCGATCCGGCACTTGTGAAGTCCCAGATCCTAGCGGCCGGCTTCAAGCTTGAAGCCGAAACTGACGTGCTCAAGAACCCGAACGACCCCGGCACCGTCAGCGTTTTCGATCCGTCGCTTCGCGGCAAGACGAACCAGTTCGTCTTCAAGTTCAGAAAGCCGGCGAAGTAGGCCGGCCCTCACTCCGCCGCGACGGCGTGCTTGTCGCGCCGCCAGACGAGCGGGAACCAAGGGTCGCAAAGCTCCGCACCGTCCGCCCAATGCTCGAGCGGCCGGTGCGGTTGCGCCGGCGCCCCAGGACGCCGCCGGAACCGCACGTTCTCGCCGACATAGCGCAGCGAAGCCGCACGCCGCGTCTGCGTCGTCGAAGCGTTGCCGTGCGACCCATGCACGGTGCGGAAGTGATGCACCACCACATCCCCCGGCTCGACGTCGAAATAGACGATGTCGTAATCAGCCTCGTTGCTGTCGATATCCGGCAAGTCGTCACCTTCGCTGCCAGGAAACGCGAGGCGCGTCGTGAACATGTTCGGTTTGAACGTCGCGTTCCACAAGTGCGAACCGCGCACATAACCCAGCGACCCTGTCGCGCGTGTAGCGCGGTCGATGGGGATCCACATCACACAGCCCTGATCGCCTTCGACATTGAAGTAGCCCAGGTCTTGGTGAAACGCCGTGCGTTCGACAGTTCCTGGCTCCTTGACGAAGATCTGATCATCGTAGAAACGCACGTGCCTCGCGTCCAACAGCACACCCGCGACTTCTGCAAGTGCGTTTGATAGGGCAACGCGGCGCATCGAATGGCTGCGTGTCCACACGCCTGTGTCTAACAAGAACCGGCCGCCAGCTTTCAGGTCGGAATCGCGTAACGGCTGCGCGCCTTGCGCATGCACATAGTCGGCGAGCGCTTGCAGGTCGTATTGGTTTGCGCCTTCCGGTCCGTAAGCCATCTCCCGGTGACGCCAAACAGCATCCGCGACGGCCGTCACGTCGTATCCGGTCGGCGTCGACCCAATGGCGCCGATCGCGCTTTCGATCGCATCGCCGAGGTCTTCGATCGCCGCTGGGGTGAGCACACCGCGCAGGCACACCACGCCGTCCCGGTGAAAGGTCTCCACATCGGCTGACGTCATGTGGAACATCGCGCTACTCCTGCTCGACCCTTTCTTTGGACAGTTCGATCACGACCCAGCGAATGTAAGCTCGTTTGCGCGGGTCTTTGATCCGCCGGTAAGCCTCCATGAACGACGCGGCATCGTCTCGCGCGACTTCTCGGGATTCTGCGGAGACAAACCCGTCATCGCCACTTGGTGGTTCATTCGGCCGCATGGGCAGGCACTTCCACGCGAGACGGCAAACGAGGGTCCAAGTCCGCGACAGGGAACAGCACGGCGCTCCTGACGCCCCGCGCCACGCGAGCTGCGGAGAGTTGCTCATGACTCACCGGCAACATGCACGCGATGCAGACGCCCTCCGCATAGGGCGTCGGAAGACCTAAAGGCATCGCTTGGATGCTTTGCTCGAGGAACCGCGGCAGAAAGAACGTATCGCAGACGACCGAGATCGCTTCGAGTTCGTGGTGCAAACCCATCTCGAACATGGCGCAAAGGATGTCGCCGATGACAGCGTTGCGGCTGACCTCGCCAGCAGGATCGCGTACGGAAAAGAACCGCGTGATTTCCCAGACGCTCGGCGTGCGCGGAACGGGCGCGAGCGTCGCCGTGTGGGGAAAGATGTCGGACATGAGGTGAGGCTTGTCGGTCGGCACGAACCGAGCTGCCCCAAGAACGTCCTTTCCTCGCGCCCAGATGAGGTAAGTGGCATCTTCGTTGTCGAATTGGTCGACCTCGCGACCGTCGGGGCGATCCAGGGCTTTCCACCCGCGTTCGCGGACATAAACACGATGGCGCACGCGGTAGTGGGATTCCAGCAGGTCGAGGTGGCGCCTGCGGTTCTCGCGGTTGACCAAATGAAGCATCTGTTCGCTCCGGCTCTTGTTGCCGGAACCAAACAACAAACGGTGCGAGCAGAATTGGCCTGATCAGGCCGGTTCAGGCCTTGATGTGCCCGTGCTTCAATGCGCTCAAAATGGCTTGCACGCGTGTGGCGACCCCAAACCTGCGCTTCGCGGCCTCAACGTGCTTGTGCACGGTGCTGGAGGACAGGCCCAAGACCTCGCCCACCTCCCAGTCCGACTTGCCCAGAGCCGCCCATTGCAGCACTTCGGCTTGCCGACGCGTCAGTGGAACCGGCGGATCGCGGCGGCGCTTGATCTGCTTCGCGCGCCCGTAGGCGTACATCGCAATCAGATGCAGTTCGGCCCGGGCTTGAGGGTCGAGGCGCAGGTCGCGTCCTGCAAAGGTGACGGCGTGCGCCTGACCTCCAAGGCCATAGATCGGCACGACGAAGCCCTTGCACATGCCCCAAGCGCGCGCCTCGTGCACGATCTCTAGGTCCTTGGTCGCGAACCGCCCGCCCTCGAGTGCTTCGCCCCACGTAAAGGGATGCAGCGAGGAGAGCAGCGTCCGAACCATCGGGTCGCGCTCGACGTAGTTGCGCGACACGTAGCGGTCGAACCAATCCGGCGGCCAATTGTGGAAGAGAAGATGTTCGTCGGGCTCTTCGTCGGGTCGCGCCGGCGCCGAACAGAGATAGTGAGAAATTCCATACGTCTCGCCGAAGCGACGAACCTGCTCGCCGACCTTCAAGATACTCGGCGCGCGCTCAATCGCGTTCAGCGCATCCAGCACCTCAACACGTAGCGCGCCGCTCATGGGTCATCCTCCTCATCCACCGCCAGCCGCTCCGCGAGGTCGAGCACGGCTTTGCGGGCCTTTGGGTCGCGGATGGCGGCGAAGGCTTGCATGAGGGCGAGGCCTTCGCGCGCGTCCATCGTGATGGCGTCGAAGCCGAGTGCGACGTCGGGCGTCGCGCGGTCGGCGAAGGCCGGTTCGTTTTCGACGAACCACATGAGATCGACCCCGAGCGCTTCGGCGAGACGCACGAGCTTCGGCGCCGAAATTTCGCAGCCGCCGCGCTCGAAACGCGCAAGCTCGTCCGCATCGAGGCCGGCCTGCCGTGCGAGCGGCGCCGCCTCATCGCCGAGCTCGGACCGCCGCGCGCGCACCGCTGCGGCAAGCGCATCGCTGACCCGCAAGGTGCCGTCGGCGATCAGCGCTTGCAGCCGCTGAAACTTACCGAAGTCGCGCCGTCGATGGTGCCGCACCGAAACCCCTTAACCGGTGAGGGCGTAAGCTTCGCAAGCCCGCCGCCCGGGCGCAAGGCCGCCGCCCTCACGCGGCCAGCGCTTGGTCCAGATCGGCGATGATGTCGGCCACGTCTTCGATGCCGACGGAGAGGCGCACGACCTCGGGCCCCGCGCCCGCCGCGCCCTTTTGCTCGTCGGACAGCTGGCGATGCGTCGTCGAGGCCGGGTGAATAATGAGCGAGCGCGTGTCGCCCACATTCGCCAAATGGGAGAGCAGCTTGACGTTGTTGACGAGCTTCACGCCCGCCTCATACCCGCCGCGCACGCCGAACGTGAACACCGCGCCCGCGCCCTTGGGACAATAGGTCTGCGCCAGGCCATAGCATGGGTCGTTCGGCAGGTTCGCGTAAGAGACCCACGACACCCGCGCATGCCGGCTCAAATGCTGCGCCACCGCCTTCGCGTTCTCGCAGTGCTTCTGCATGCGCAAGGGCAACGTCTCCAACCCCGTCAGCAGCAGATACGCGTTGAACGGCGAGATCGCGGGGCCCAAATCGCGCAGGCCCAGCACGCGGCA
>JAEUML010000297.1 GCA_016792785.1 Alphaproteobacteria bacterium | reverse complement strand
GGTACATTGCGGTGCCTCAATTGTTGCGGCGACAGCTTAGCATGACGCCGGGTTGCGTCGTGGCGCGAATGGGTTGAAACTTCGGTCCATTGAGGGGATCCGATGGTTCGTTGGTTTGTGTTTGTCTTCGCTGCGGTTGTGGCGGCACAGGTCGCGCTTGCGGCAACGCCGGAGAAGGACCTCGCCAAGCCACCGTTCGATGCGGAGCTTTGGGCCATCGTTTCGGGTGCGGGGCAACATGGGCAGTCGCAGCGTTGGGTCGACAAAGACGGTGTGCGGTGGTCGCGCGAGAGCCTGAATCTGCGCGGGTTTCGAACGGAGCTCGATCAGCAGATCGCGTTTGCGCCGAACGGTTCAGTCGTTCGCTTGGAGGTGCGCGGGTTCGTGCCGCAAGGCGATGCGGCCGAGAGCTACCGTGTGGACAAGGGAAGTTATTCGTTCAAGAGCGCGGTTGATTCCGGCGCGGGCCCTGCGCGCAGCAATCTCTTCTACTCGACGTTCGGCGGCACGCTCGATGCGACGATCGCGCTTGCCGATGCGCTGCGGCGGTCGCCGGACGGAACGATCGACTTGCTCCCGTCGGGCCGCTTGCGGCTCGAGCAGCTGACGACGGCGGAGGTCTCGAACGGGCGGGTGGCGCGGACGTTGACGGCGTTTGCGATCACGGGCTTCGGATTTTCTCCGACACCGGTTTGGTACGACGGCGACAAGTTCTTCGCGTTCGTCGACGTCATGAGCTATGTGCCCGATCGCTGGAAGGCCGTTGTTCCGGCGCTGAGCAAAGCGCAGGACGAGGCGCTGGCCGCGCGTGCGCCGGCGCTGGTTCAGCGCATTGCGAAGCGGCCGAAGGGCGCCGTCGTCTTCCGCAATGTGCAAATCTACGATGCGGAAGCGCGTGCGTTCGCCAAGGCCAAGACCGTCGTCGTGAAGGATGGCCTTATCGCCGCCGTCGCCGACGCGGACGCCGCGGAGGTTCCAGCGGGCGCGGAGGTGTTCGAGGGCGAGGGGCGGACGTTGGTTCCCGGTCTTTGGGACAATCACATGCACTTTGGCGACGACAGCACGGGGCTGTTGTTGCTGTCGCAAGGGATCACGAGTGTGCGCGACCCCGGCAACAAGCCGGACGAGTTGATGGCGCGCAAGAAGCGGATCGACGAAGGCAAGCTGCTCGGGCCGCGGATCATCCCGTCATTGCTGATCGACGGACCCGGCGTGCGGTCGGCGCAGGCGGCGGTGCTCGTGCGCGACGAGGCGGAAGCGATCGCCGCGGTGAAGCGAGCGAAGGCGGACGGGTTCTTCGGGATCAAGCTCTATGGCTCGCTTCATCCGCGCCTCGTCAAGCCGATGGCGGACGAAGCGCACGCCTTGGGTTTGCGGGTGCACGGGCATGTGCCGGCAGGGATGCGGCCGCTCGAGGCGATCCGCGCAGGTTACGACGAAATCACGCATGCGAACTTCGCCATGATGCAAGGTATGCCCGATCAGGTCGTGCGCGAGTCGAACGGCGAAATGCGGCTGTTCGGACCGGGCCGATACGGCGCGACGGCGAACTTCAAGAGCGCTTCGTTCACGGAATTCCTCGACGAGGTCGGCAAGCGCAAGACCGCGATCGATCCGACGTTGCCGGTGTTGGAAACGATTCTGCTGGGCGTTCGCGGGAAGCTCGGCAACGCTTATGCGCCCTTTGCCGGTACGTTGCCGCCGCAAGTGGAACGATCGCTAAAGGCGGGCGGGCTGCAGCCGCCGGGCGATCTTACGCGGGCGACGATGACCAAGAGCTTCGCCAAGCTGCAAGCGCTTGTTATGGAGTTTCACCGGCGCGGTTCGCCGGTGCTGGCGGGCACCGACGGATTCGGCCTCGAACTCGTGCGCGAACTCGAGCTTTACGTCGACGCCGGGATGAAGCCCGAAGTCGCGCTCGCGGCGGCGACGATCGTGCCGGCACAGACGTTCGGCGTCGCGGCCGAGTGCGGATCGATCACCGTCGGCAAGAAGGCGGAACTTGCGTTGGTCGTTGGCGATCCGTCGAAGCGCATCGGCGATTTGCGCAACGTCGAAATCGTGATGCGCGCCGGGCGCGTGATGAAGGCGGAGGACCTGCGGGCAGCGATCGGAATCGCCGGCCCGCCGAAGTAGTCGTCATAGAAGGGGCCGCAGGACGGCCAGCGTTTGATAGCGCCGCACCGCCGGGTTGTCGTTCAAGAGCTTGGCGGTCAGTGCGGCGTAGCTGTCCATCGATTCCGTTTGCACCGCGAGAACGACGTCGACGCTTCCCGTCACATAGTTCGCTTCGACGACGTCGGGGTGCTTTGCCAAGTTCCGCGCAAGCGTGCGCAAAGCGGGTGTCGTTTCATCCTTCATTTCGATCAGGACATAGGCGCGGATCGGGCGGCGCGTTGCGTCCGGCGCGAGGCGTGCGCGGGCGCCCAAGATCATGCCGTTTGCGATCAGGCGTTCGACGCGGCGCTGCGTGGCGCTTGCCGACAGGTGGATGCGGGTCGCGAGGTCGGCGTAGCTCAGCCATGCGTCGGCTTCGAGCTGGTCAAGGATTTGGCGGTCGCGGGCGTCGAGATGAGGGGCAGTCGGCTTGGTCATCGGGCGTGCTCTTTCCACGCAGGATTCCTGCGCGGCGACCTTTTTATCGCGAGAAACGTGCGCGCGTGGAGCACTAGAGTTGGCGAGAAGAGGCGCATTGAGGCGGCGATGCGATCACAGTTGCGTGTTCTGATGATCCTCCTGGTCGGGGGTTGGGCGGCGGGCCAGGCTGCGGCTGCGCCCTACCGCGTCGAGACGGTGGCGGAAGGGCTGCTCTTTCCCTGGTCGATGCAGTTCCTGCCAAGCGGGGACATGTTGGTAACGGAGAAGCGTGGCGGTCTGAGGCTGATCGCCAAGGGCAAGCTTGCGGCGGCGCCGGTGCCGGGTCTGCCCGCGTTCTTCGGCGATAGTGACTGCGGGTTGTTGGACATTGCGCTCGATCCCGAGTTCGCACGGACGAGGCGCGTGTTTCTCGCGTACAGCGAGGGTACGGTCGAGGCGAACCGCATGGTCGTTTATCGCGCCGTATACGACGGAGCGCGCCTTCGGGACGGGCGGGTGATCTTCCGCTCGGCACCCGCAAAGCGCGGCGGTTCGCATTGCGGCGGGCGGTTGGCGTTTCTGCCGGACCAGACGCTGCTGCTCACGGTCGGCGACGGCTACGACTATCGCGACAAGGCGCAGGATTTGGCGAGCGATCTGGGCAAGGTCGTGCGGATCACGCGCGAGGGTGCGGTGCCTGCCGACAATCCATTCAAGGGTAAGGCCGGTGTGCGGGTGGAGATCTTCACTTATGGGCATCGCAACGCGCAGGGGCTCATCGTCGATCCGCGCGACGGGGCGATCTGGTTGCACGAGCACGGACCGAAGGGCGGCGATGAGATCAACCAGCTGACGCCCGGCGCGAACTATGGCTGGCCGAAGACGACGCACGGCATCGACTACGACGACACGATTATCTCCGAGTTCCAGGTGGCGCCGGGGATCGAGCCGCCGGTCGTCGTCTGGGTGCCGTCGATCGCGCCGTCGGGGTTTGCGCTTTATCTCGGCGACCGCTTCCCGCAATGGCGCGGCGATTTCTTTGTCGGGGCGTTGGCCGAAAAGTCGCTGCGCCGCGTCCGGTTGCGCGCGGGCCAAGATGCCGAGCAAGAGATTCTGTTGAAGGAACTCGGCGCGCGCATCCGCGACGTTCGTGTGGGGCCGGACGGGTTCATCTATGTGCTGACGGACGACAAGAACGGGAAGTTGTTGCGTCTCGTGCCGTCGACGCATGCGGACGGCGGCGGCCGGACGTGCGCCAGGCGCGATACCAGCGTGAAGGGCGTGTGCGCGGTCAAGCGCGAGACCCAAGGGGACATGACGCCATGACGAGATTTGTTGCGACGTTTCTCGCGTTGATGGTGGTCTGTCTGCCAGTTGCGGCCCAGCCGCGGGGCGACGCGGCGGCGGTTGCTGCGGCTGAGCGCCTGCTGGAGCAGGCGGGCGGCGCCGACGCTTGGCGCAAAGGCACCTTTGAGGCGGCGGAGCGGGCCTTTCTCAGAAGCGGCGAGACGGCCGAGCTTCGGATCGTGCGCGACTTCAAGAAGATGACGCGGTTGATCGAGCGGCGTTCGCCGTCGACGACGTTCAAGGAATGGGTGGCGCCGGACGGCGGCTGGAGCGAGCGGAACGGCGCGCGTGCGGAGATGCCCGCGAGCGAGCTTGCGGCTGAACTCTATGGCCTGAAGCAAGAACCGTACTTCATCTATCACCGGCTTGCGACGGCGCCGTCAGAGTTGCGCGACGAGGGCGCGTCTCTCTTCGTTTTCGACAAGGACGAGCGGCTGCTTTGCGGGTTCCGCTTGGCGCAGAACGGAACCA
>JAEUML010000272.1 GCA_016792785.1 Alphaproteobacteria bacterium | reverse complement strand
GCTTGACGGGCGTCCGGCGATCGAACTTCTCGACAAGCTCTAGAGGCTCAGCCCCATGGATCTCGCGTTCAGCAAGGAAGACATGAAGTTTCGCGACGAAGTGCGCGCCTTCATTGCCGAGAAGTACGATGACGACCTGCGCCGCAAAATGGCGTTCTCCAAGAACGGCTATCTCGACAAAGCGGGCCAGGTGAAATGGCAGAAGGCGCTGAACGATCGCGGCTGGGCGGCGGTCAATTGGCCGAAGGAATACGGTGGCCCGGGCTTCACAGCGAACCAGAAGTACATCTTCGACGTCGAAATGTCGTCCGCCGGCACGCCGATCGTGAGCCCCATGGGCTTGAAGATGGTCGCGCCCGTCATCATGGCCTTCGGCAACGACGCGCAAAAGAAGCGCTTCCTGCCGCCGATCCTGTCGTCCGACATCTGGTGGTGCCAGGGGTACTCCGAACCGGGCTCGGGCTCCGATCTCGCGAGCTTGCAGATGCGCGCTGAGGACAAGGGCGATCATTATCTTTGCAACGGCACGAAGATCTGGACGACCCACGCACAATGGGCGGATTGGATCTTCTGCCTCGTGCGCACGACGCCGGGCAAGAAGCCGCAAGAAGGCATCTCCTTCATCCTGATCGACATGAAGACGCCGGGCATCACCGTGAAGCCGATCGTGACCCTCGACGGTCCGCCCGCGGACGAGCAGGAAATCAATCAGGTGTTCTTCGACGACGTACGCGTGCCGAAAGAAAACCTGATCGGCAAACAGGACGAAGGCTGGACCTACGCGAAGTACCTGCTGGAGTTCGAGCGCGGCAACGCCTATGCACCGGGCCTGAAGCGTTCGCTGAAAAAGGTGCGCACGATCGCCGCCGCTGAAGGTGCGGAAGGCAAGCGCCTCATCGACGACGCCGACTTCCGCCGCAAGATCGACGACGTCGAAATTCAACTCCACGCGCTCGAATTCACGGAACTGCGCGTCTTCTCGAAACTCGCGACGGGCGGCAGGCCGGGCGCGGAATCGTCACTGTTCAAAACCCGCGGCACGGAACTGCAGCAGGCGATCACGGAACTCGCGCTCGAAGCCGTGCAGTACTCGGCGATGCCGTTCGTCCAAAACCCCTGGGCGCGCACGAACGAACCCTGGCCGCAACCCGACTACGCGGTCACGACCGCACCCTACTACTTCAACCTCCGCAAAGCCGCGATCTACGCCGGCTCGAACGAAATCCAGCGCAACATCATGGCAAAGCTGGTGTTGGGCTTGTAAGGCGCACCCAGGCCCCACCGCCCATTAGCTGGCGGTGGGCGTCCTGCAACCGCAGGCGCCGTATCGCGTATAGTCTGGGGTCGACAGACTCATCACGCGGAGCGCCATGCCGAAAACAACCAAAGTCGCCATCGTCACAGGCGCCGCGCGCGGCATCGGCGCGGGCGTCGCAGCCGCCCTCGCCAAGAAGGGCTACGCCGTCGGCCTGATCGGCCTCGAAGGCGACCTCCTGCGCCAGAACGCAAGGGCGATCGGCGCCCAGGCTCTCGCGTTCGAAGCCGACATGACCGACCGCACCGCCCTGGGGAGCGCGTTTGAGGGCGTGCGCGAACGCTTTGGCCGCATCGACGTTGTGGTCTCGAACGCCGGCATCTCGAACTTCGACCTGCTCATCACCATGTCCCCGGATCACTTCCGCCGCGTCATGGCGGTAAACGTCGAAGGCACATTCAACGCGATCCAAGCCTCGCTGCCGCACCTCATGGAATCTAAGGGCTACTTCCTCGGCGTCGCCTCGATCGCGGCAGCCCTTGCTCCACCCGGCATGGCCGCTTACGGCGCGAGCAAAGGCGCAACCGAAAACCTGCTGAACACGCTTCGCACCGAAGTGATCCACAAAGGCATCGATGTGGGCGTCGCTTATTTCTGCTGGCTGGAAACCGACCTCGTGAAGACGGGCGGCGAACATCCCGCTTTCACGTACGTGCGCGAACATTTGCCGGGTCCCCTAAGAACCATCGCCCCCGTCGAGCTCGCGATCAAGGCGATCGTGAACGGCGTCGTACGCCGCAAACGCCGTATCATGGCCCCGGGCTGGGTAGGATGGGCGCTCGCGTTGCGCTGGTTCGTGAGCGGCAATCCCTCCGCCTACAAGTCGCAGATGCCGGAGATCGAACGCCTCTGCGCGGAAGAAAACAAAAAACGCGGCGGCCCCGACAAGACAATGATCTCCGACCCGCTGAGCCGCTAAGCCGCCTGCGCGATCAGTTCCAGCAGCATGTGTCGCGCGCGCCGAACGGCAAACACAATGAGCGCTATGCCAATCAGAATGAGAAGCGCGGCCATCCACGGCTCGAGCAGTTGGTGCCCCCCGGTCGTACCGAGCCCCAACACACGCAATTGGAGTTCGTCGCCGCCAAGCTGAAACAACCCCGCGCTCTGCGGTCGGAACAAGCTGTTCAGCGACGCCAGGGAGAGGCAGAACCCCGCGGCCGCGACAAGAAAGAGCCCGAACGCCCGCAAGAAGTACGTCGTCCCGCGCTCAGCGTAGAGCGACAATGTGCGTAGAGTCATGCCAAGACCTCCAAATGTGGGCGGTGCTTTGAACACGGCGTCAACCACCAGCGGCGCCAAGAACTCCTTTGGATTCCCCACACGCTCAAGCGCAGCGTTCAGACGAGCAAGCTCGTCGCCTGCAAGCGGCTCGTTCGCAAGAATGTCTGCCACATGCGCCTTGAGGTCGGCGATGAGTTCCCGCCGGACGCCGGCCGACAGCGGCGACAACACCGCCTCCGCCTTCAGGAAGTAGAGGCTCCAAGCCCGTCTGGCGCGTGCGTCCTTGAACATCTCAGCCCTCCGTCGCGCGGTCGACCGCGCGCGTGATCTCCGCCCACGCCGCGCGCATGCCGGTGAGTGCCGCAACACCTTGCTTCGTCAAGGTGTAGTATTTGCGCCCCGGTCCGGTCGCCGCGTGCTCCCACCGGTAGCGCACGAAACCTTCGTTCTTGAGCCGCAACAGAATGGCGTAGAGCGTGCCGTCCGCGATGCTCATGCCGCAACGCGCTTTCAGATGCTCAACGAGTTCGTAGCCGTAGAACTCCTTCGCCGCGAGCGCCGCCATCACGACGAGCTCAAGCGTCCCTTTGCGCGCCTGCGACTCCCAATTCGAAAGGAACTCATCCTGCGCCACGCCGCACTCCGACTCGACCGTAGTTCTATATCATGATATATAGCATAACAAGGTATCATCGAAAGAAGAGTAAATGGGGGCGAATGGCGATGGACAGGGCGGCTGGATGGCGGGAAAGCTTAGGATTCGGTATGTTCGAGGCGGCGGTGTTCGCCGCCGTCTTCGTGGCCGGGACATACAACTACCTCCCGATAAGCCACACGCCCTACCTGTTCCTGCTCGGCTGGCTGATGCTGATCGTTCGCGGCAAGCGCTGGCGCGACCTCGGCTTCCGCTGGCCGCCGCACGCGCTGTCAGCACTCGCGCTCGGTGGGCTGGCGGGCATCGCGTTGTCGGTTCACGAATTGGTTGTTCTCGAGCCGGTCGTTCGCTCATTCACCGGCACGTCGCCCGACTTGAGCCTGTTCAAGGACTTGAAGGGCAACTTGCAGGCGACGCTGTTTTGGGTCGCGCTGTCGTGGGTGTTGGCGGCCTTCGGTGAAGAGCTGGTGTGGCGTGGCTACGCGATGAATCGGGTCGCGGAACTCTTTGGCGGCAACACCGCCGCCTGGATACTGAGCACGCTCGCCGTGAACATCGTTTTCGGCGTCGCGCACGAGTATCAAGACGTAGCGGGGATCATCATCACCGCGATTGGCGGCATGACTTACGCCGTGCTTTATTTCCTGGCCGGCCGGAATCTAGCCGTACCCATCATGGCGCATGGCATGCAAAACACGTGCGACTTCACGTTCATGTACATCGGCGGGATCATTCCGGGAATTTAGACCCACCGCTCCGGCCAACGCTCGCCGGACAGCCGATGATACGCGAACGCGAAGGCGACCAGAATCAAAGCACCCGCTAACACCGGCGACAAGATGAAGAACACAGTCGCGTGCGCGTTCGTGATGATCAGCGGACTAATGCCGGCCGGCGGGTGAAACGTGTCGGTCACATGCATCGCGGCGATCGCGAGCCCCACGCCCAAGGCGGGCACCCAGGCCGCATCGCCGAACAGCAGCACGCACGCGATGCCCGCGAGCGCAGAAAGCAGATGCCCGCCCACGATACAGCGCGGCCGTGCCGGCGGTGCCTCCGGCGAACCCATCACCAGCACGATCGAGGTCGCGAACGGCACCATCATCAACGGCTGCCCCGCCGCATAGGCGAGCGCCGTCATCAATCCAATGCCGGCCGCGCCACCGACGGCGCGAATGGCAATGCGTGCGGGTGAAAGCCCGAACAACTCAGCCCTTCCCCCCTCGAGGGGGAAGGTGGATCGCCGCGAAGCGGCGAGACGGATGAGGGGCTGTGCTCAATTCCCGCTGATGCGCGCGAAGAATTTCTGCGTCTGCTCGCCGCCCATGAAATAGGCCTTCGCGCCCGACATGTCGGAGATCTTGCCCCAGTTCTCCGCGACCTTCTCGGCCGTCAAGCCCTGTTGCCCCAAGAACGCGCCGTTCGACTCGACGATCTGCGCCACCGCGAACGCGCCGCCGCCGGCCGCCAGGATTACGCCGTTCGGCGCGTCTTCGCTGACGAGGTAAATCACGCCAGGCGTCACGAACTCCGGCTTCAACTGCTCCAACGCTTGCGGCGGCATCAGGTTCTCCGTCATGCGCGTGCCCGCAACGGGGGCAAGCGCGTTGACTCGGATGTTGTCCTTCTGCCCTTCAAGCTTGAGCGTGTTCATGAAGCCGACCAGGCCAAGCTTCGCGGCGCCATAATTCGTCTGCCCGAAATTCCCATAGAGCCCCGACGACGACGACGTCATCACGATACGCCCGTATTGCTGGGCCTTCATCGTCTCCCAGCACGCCTTCGTCACCTTCACCGAACCCATCAAATGCACGTCGAGCACGAAGTCGAAGTCCTTGATCTCCATCTTCGTAAAGCTCTTGTCGCGCAGGACGCCGGCGTTGTTGATCAGAATGTCGATCCGCCCGAACGCATCCATCGTCTGCTTGACGAGGCTGGCAACGCCCGCATCGTCCGTCACCGACGCGCCGTTCGCGATCGCCGTGCCGCCGAACGCCTTGATCTCTTCGACGACTTTCTTTGCCGCTTCCGACGAGCCGCCGGAGCCGTCGACCGACCCGCCCAAATCGTTGATCACGACCTTGGCCCCGCGCCGCGCGAGGTCGAGCGCATGCGCCCGTCCCAACCCGCCGCCTGCGCCGGTGACAATGGCGACCTTCCCGTCGAAACGAATGCTCATATGATGCTGCCCTTGGCTGATTGCTGCAGTTGCGAAGTGGCGCAGTTCTGCCCCGCCTTTCCAAGGAAATCAACTGGCGCAAAGCCGCGCGGGCAGGGAACAATGTTCAGATGCTCCTGCGCCCGATCAAAGAACCCAAGGACATCTACGGTCGGCGTGTGCGACTCGGCTCGCGCGTGCGTGTACTCAAGATCGCGCCCTGGCTTCTCGCCCGGCTGGAGGCGCCCGAGAAAGTGCGCGTCCGATCGATGGTGGGCGAAGTGTTCGCCCTTGATGACATAGACGAATGGGGACACCCCTGGGTCATCAAGTGGTTCCCGCGGAACGGGTGCCACTCGCTCGCGCTCGACACCCTCGAAATGGAGGTCGTACCGCCGAATCGAAAGGGCAAACGCATTCGCCAATGCACGATTGCGAAGCCGCATTGGGCGCACACAGGATAGTCTACGTTCGACTCGCTTGAGAACGAGGGGCATGCCCATTCAACTGCAAAGCGCACTCGGCCTGTGCGTCTTCATCGCCATCGCTTGGGCGCTGTCGGAGAACCGGCGCGCCTTTCCTTGGCAAACCGTTGTCGTCGGCCTCGGCCTGCAAATCGTGCTCGCCGCAGCCTTACTCGGCATACCGGCGATGCGCGAGGCATTGCTGTCGCTCAACGTCATTGTCGATGCGATCCAATCGGCGACTGCAAAGGGCTCGTCCTTCGTTTTCGGCTACACGGGCGGCGGCACGCCGCCGTTTGAGGTCAAGAACCCGAACGCGATGGTGACGATCGCCTTCACCGTACTGCCGATCGTGCTCGTGATGTCGGCGCTCTCGGCGCTGCTCTGGCACTGGCGCGTGCTTCCGGTCGTCGTGAAGGGGTTTGCGCTGGCTCTTGAACGCTCGATGAAGATCGGCGGCGCGCTTGGGGTGGGCTGCGCCTCGAACATCTTCCTCGGCATGATCGAAGCGCCGATGCTGATCAAGCCCTACCTCGAGAAGATGACCCGCAGCGAGCTCTTTACGCTCTTCACCTGTGGCCTCGCGAACGTCGCAGGCACCGTGCTCGTGCTGTTCGCGACCGTGATTGAACCGGTCGTGCCCGGCGCACTCGGCCATATCATCGTGGCCTCGCTGCTCTCGCTGCCGGCCTCGATTCTGCTCGCCAAGGTGATGATCCCGGGCGACGAAACGACGCCCGCGAATTTGGGTTCCGTGCGGCTCTATCGCTCGACGATGGACGCTGTCGCGACCGGCGCCGAAGATGGCATGAAGATGTATCTGAACATCATCGCCATG
Source organism: Alphaproteobacteria bacterium (assembly GCA_016792785.1). GTDB lineage: Bacteria > Pseudomonadota > Alphaproteobacteria > Micropepsales > Micropepsaceae > SZUA-430. Next base: position 356 of record JAEUML010000272.1, on the reverse strand, counting down.
CTCGTCGTGATGATCTCTCTCGTCGCGCTCGCGAACATCATTCTGGGCAACATCGAGATCGCGGGCTCGCCGTTGTCGTTCGAGCGCGTGTTGGGCTGGGCGTTCGCCCCCATCGTCTGGCTGATCGGCGTGCCCTGGGCCGACGCTGCAACGGCGGGCAGCCTCATGGGCACGAAGACCGTACTGAACGAGTTCATCGCCTACCTCAATCTCGCCGCATTGCCGCCCGATGCTCTGAGCGAACGCTCGAAACTCCTGATGGTTTACGCGATGTGCGGCTTCGCAAACCTGGGCTCCGTCGGCATGATGATCGCCGGCGTCAGCGCGCTGGCCCCCAGCCGGCGCGAAGAAATCGT
>JAEUML010000237.1 GCA_016792785.1 Alphaproteobacteria bacterium | reverse complement strand
CGATTGTTGCCCAATTTCATCCGAAACTGTCGCATGCCCGGCACGCCAAAGCGCTTGCTTTGCGATGCACAATCTTTAGTTTCCGCCCGGAATTCGACTGATATGCGTGGATTCGCGGACGCGCGGGGCCAATCGGGCGCGGCACACTTCGCGGCTCACGCTTCTAACAAGGGGCAGGGTTTGCGCGACGGCACTGGCGCCGCCGTAATGCCTTGCGGGCACCAATGAACGACCTCCTCGTCGAGTATCTGCCCATTTTGATCTTCCTGGGGCTGTCGGGCGTGCTCTCCCTGGTGCTGCTCGTGCTGCCGATGATCCTGGCGCCCTCGAACCCCGATCCTGAGAAAACCTCCGCCTACGAATGCGGCTTCAACGCGTTCGACGACGCCCGCATGAAATTCGATGTGCGCTTCTATCTGGTCGCGATCCTGTTCATCATTTTCGACCTCGAAGTGACGTTCTTGTTCCCCTGGGCGATCACGCTGGGCGACATCGGCGTCTTCGGCTTCTGGTCGATGATGGTTTTCCTTGGAATCCTGACCGTCGGCTTCATCTACGAATGGAAGAAAGGGGCGCTGGAATGGGAGTAACCCGCCCGCCCGCGCTATCCGCCGCGCGCATCGGCGTCGAAGGGGCGGGCCCTGTCGACCCAAACGATCCGTTCTTCCTGAACGCGCGCGAAGAACTCGACAACAAGGGCTTCCTAATCGCCCGCGCCGACGACCTCATCACCTGGGCGCGCACCGGCTCGCTGATGTGGATGACGTTCGGCCTCGCCTGCTGCGCGGTCGAGATGATGCAAGCGTCGATGCCGCGCTACGATCTTGAGCGTTTCGGCTTCGCACCGCGCGGCTCGCCCCGCCAATCGGACGTGATGATTGTGGCCGGCACGCTGACGAACAAGATGGCCCCGGCGCTGCGCAAGGTCTACGACCAGATGCCGGAGCCGCGCTACGTCATCTCGATGGGCTCCTGCGCGAACGGCGGCGGCTACTACCACTATTCCTATGCTGTGGTGCGCGGTTGCGACCGCGTCGTCCCGGTCGACATCTATATCCCCGGCTGCCCACCCACCGCCGAAGCGCTGGTCTATGGCGTGATGCTTCTGCAAAAGAAGATCCGCCGCACCGGCAACATCATCCGCTGAAGGGGCGCACTTGTCCGATCATCTGAAAGCGCTGAGCGACCACGTCACCGAGAAGCGCGGCGGCTTCGGGATCGGCGCGAAGATCGCCTACGGCGAGCTTACCCTGACCGCGACGCCGGACACGATCATCGGTCTTTTGAAGTTCTTGCGCGACGATCCGATGTGCCGCTTCTTGCAGCTGACCGACATTTGCGGCGTCGACTATCCAAGCCGCGCGAAGCGCTTCGACGTCGTCTATCACTTGCTCAGCCTGCACCGGAATCAACGCATTCGCGTGAAGATCGAAGTCGACGACGCGACGCCCGTGCCCTCCGCCGTCGCCGTTTGGCCAGCTGCGAACTGGTTCGAGCGCGAGGCGTTCGACATGTACGGCATCCAATTCGCCGACCACCCCGATCTGCGCCGCATCCTCACCGACTACGGCTTCTCCGGCTATCCGCTCAGGAAGGACTTCCCGCTCACCGGCTTCGTCGAGGTGCGCTACGACGATGAGCAGAAGAAGGTCGTCTATGAGCCGGTGAAGCTGGTTCAGGACTTCCGCAAATTCGATTTCATGTCGCCCTGGGAAGGCGCGAAGCACATTCTGCCCGGCGACGAGAAGGCCGCGAAACAATGACGACCGCGACCGAACCGAAAACCCGCAATCTGAACCTGAACTTCGGTCCGCAGCATCCGGCGGCGCACGGGGTGTTGCGCCTCGTGCTTGAGCTTGACGGCGAGATCGTCGAACGCGTCGACCCGCATATCGGCCTGCTTCATCGCGGCACCGAAAAGCTGATCGAGAACAAGACGTATCTGCAGGCCGTGCCGTATTTCGACCGCCTCGATTACGTCGCGCCTATGAATCAGGAGCACGCCTTCGCGCTCGCCGTCGAAAAACTCTGCGGCATCACGGTGCCGCCGCGCGCGCAATACATCCGCGTACTCTATAGCGAAATTGGCCGCATCCTCTCGCACCTCTTGAACACCACGACGCAGGCGTTGGACGTGGGCGCGCTCACGCCGCCGGTTTGGGGCTTTGAGGAGCGCGAGAAGTTGATGATCTTCTACGAGCGCGCCAGCGGCTCGCGCATGCATGCGGCCTACGTGCGCCCCGGCGGCGTGCATCAAGACCTGCCGCAGAAGCTGCTCGACGACATACACAAATGGTGCGAAGAGTTCCCGCGCGTCGTCGACGACCTAGAAACGCTTCTCACCGACAACCGCATCTTCAAACAGCGCAACGCCGAAATCGGGATCGTGAAAGCGGAAGACGCGCTCGCCTGGGGCTTCTCTGGCGTGATGGTGCGCGGCTCCGGCATGGCGTGGGATCTGCGCCGCGCGCAACCCTACGAGTGTTACTCCGACCTCGCGTTCGACATTCCGGTCGGCAAGAACGGCGACTGCTATGATCGCTACCTCTGCCGCATGGAAGAGATGCGCGAGTCGACGAAGATCATGAAGCAGTGCATCGAGAAGATGCCGAAAGGCCCGGTGCACGAAACGTCAGGCAAGGTCATCCCCCCGAAGCGCGCCGAGATGAAGCACTCGATGGAAGCGCTGATCCATCACTTCAAACTCTACACCGAGGGTTATCACGTGCCGGAAGGCGAAGTGTACGCGGCCGTCGAAGCGCCGAAGGGCGAGTTCGGCGTCTACCTCGTCAGCGACGGCTCGAACAAACCCTACCGCTGCAAAATCCGCGCCCCCGGCTTCCCGCACCTGCAGGCGATGGACTTCCTTTGCAAAGGCCACATGATCGCCGACGTCGCCGCGATCCTGGGCTCCCTCGACATCGTCTTCGGGGAGATCGATCGATGAACTCTCCCTTGATCGTCATGGCCGGCCTTGAGCCGGCCACCCAGGGCCAACGCGCGAGCGTCTCAACCGCTCCACTCCATGATCCCTGGGTGGCCGGGTTGCGCTTCGCTTGCCCGGCCATGACGGAGATTTTTGCTCTCGGGGGATGTGTATGAGTCTCCGCCGTCTCGCACCCGATCAACCCGCGTCGTTCGCGTTCACGCCCGAGAACAAGGCGTGGGCCGAGAAGCAGATGAAGAAATATCCGGACGGCCGCCAAGCCTCTGCCGTCGTGCCGCTGCTCTGGCGCGCGCAGGAGCAGAACGGCGGCCACGTGACCGAGCCGATGATCCGTGTCATCGCCGAGATGCTCGGCGTGTCGCCGATCCGCGTGCTCGAGATCGCAACGTTCTACACGATGTTCAACCTGAAGCCGGTGGGAAAGCACCTGCTCCAGGTCTGCACGACGACACCGTGCTGGCTGCGCGGTTCCGACGCCGTGGTCGCCGCTTGCAAGAAGCACATCCATCCGAACGCGGAAACCGTTTCCGCCGACGGCAAGTTCTCGTGGATGGAAGTCGAATGTCTCGGCGCCTGCGTGAACGCGCCCATCGTTCAGATCGGCGACGACTTCTACGAAGACCTCGACGGCCCGCGCACCGAAGCACTGATCAACGACCTGCGCAACGGCCGCCCGCCGAAGCCGGGCTCACAAATCGGCCGGCAAACGTCAGCGCCCGAGGGCGGGCCGCAGACGCTGACCGACGCATCTCTCTACACGAAGGGCGGCTGATGCTCTCCGACAAAGACCGCATCTTCACGAACCTCTACGGCGTCCACGATTGGCGCCTCCCCGCCGCACGCAAACGCGGCAATTGGGACGGCACGAAGGCGTTGATCGAAAAGGGCCGCGACTGGATCGTCGACGAGATGAAGAAGTCGGGCCTGCGCGGCCGCGGCGGCGCGGGATTCCCGACCGGCCTCAAATGGTCGTTCATGCCGAAGCAATCGGACGGAAGGCCTGCCTACCTCGTCGTCAACGCGGACGAGTCTGAGCCCGGCACGTGCAAAGACCGCGACATCATGCGGCACGATCCGCACACGCTGCTCGAAGGCTGTTTGATCGCAAGCTTCGCGATGGGCGCGCACGCTTGTTACATCTACGTCCGTGGCGAGTTCCGCATCGAATACAAGCGCCTCGAAGCGGCGATCGAGGAATGCTACGCGGCGGGTCTGTTCGGCAAGAACGCGGCCGGCTCCGGCTGGGACTTCGACTGCTACGTCCACCACGGCGCCGGCGCTTACATCTGCGGCGAAGAAACTGCGCTGCTCGAAAGCCTTGAAGGCAAGAAGGGCATGCCGCGCCTCAAGCCGCCGTTCCCCGCGAACGTGGGCCTCTACGGCTGCCCGACGACCGTGAACAACGTCGAGTCGATCGCGGTTGCGCCGGAAATTCTCCGCCGTGGCGCTGCGTGGTTCTCCGCGTTGGGACGGCCCAACAACACCGGCACGAAACTCTTCTGCATCTCCGGCCACGTGAACAAGCCCTGCAACGTCGAAGAGGAAATGGGCATCCCGCTCCGCGAACTCATCGA
>JAEUML010000175.1 GCA_016792785.1 Alphaproteobacteria bacterium | reverse complement strand
CTTGCCTATCTCTACGTCCCGACGGTGCTGGAGTCGCAGATCGCCGGGCAGAGCACGGGTATCGCGCCCGGCCAAATTCTGGTCGGCGTGGTCGGCTTCGTCACGGGCATCATGGCGACGGTCGCGTTGTTGCAGGTCGTCGTGTTCGGCGACCGCAAGCCGGGGCTGTTCGTCTATCTTTGGCTGGGTCCGGCGGAACTGCGGCTGATCCTTGTCACCGTGTTGCTTGTGATTGCGGCGTTCGCCGCGATGTTCGCGACGGTCATCTCGTTCTCGCTGCTTGGCGTGATTGCGGCGGCGGTGCCGATCCTCAGCATCTTGGTGCTTGTAGGGTTGCTTGCGATCGTCGTCGCGTGTTTCTGGGTGCCGCTTCGGCTATCGCTGACGTGGCCGACGGTGGTTGCGGAGAACAACCTGGGCGTTGAGCGGTCGTGGGCGCTGACCAAGGGAAATGCGTTGCGCCTGCTCGGCGTCGCACTGCTGATTTACGGTCCGTATGCGATCGTGTCGTGGTCGGCGCTGACCGCCATCTTGGGCGCAGACATGCCGGCCACGCCCGCGTTCCCGAACTTCTTCGATCCTGAGCTGACGAAATCCGAAACCGCGATGAAGGAGGCCGCCGAGGCTTTTCAAAAAGCAATGGAGGCCTGGGAGAAAGGCTTGAGCAAAGCCATGCTGGCGCACTGGACCGCGGTCACGATCCTGAACGTCGTGGGCAGCGTGGTGTCGACCGCGTTGTTTGCGGGTGCGTTCGGTTCGGCCTATACGGCGCTTGCCGGCGAGCCGCGGCAGTAGCCGCGCGTCAGCGGAACGGGTTCGGAATGCCCGGGATGTCGGGTATCTGAAGGCGATCGCGGATTTCGCTCTTGCCGCGTTCGATCAATTCGTCTTTCGACTTGTGGATGAAGTCGCGGATGACGCCCAGCACGCCGTTCGAGTCCGCGAGCACGGATTGTCCGGCCAAGATGTCGAGCGCGTCGTTCGTGATGTTCGAGACGATGTTCGCCGCGCCCTCGATCGTCGATAGTTCAGTCGAACCGTCCTCATAGACGTCGATCTTGAGTTCCGTGCCGCGGATGCCGATCGTCACCGTCGGCGTTTTCAGCTTCATGTTCTTCTCGGGCATCTGCCCGGAAATGAAACGGAACGCGCCTTTGGCCAGCGTCGTGGTCGAGCGGCTGGCGTCGCCTGCGTAGACGTATTCATCGACCACGGCGCTCGCGTTCTCGCCCAAGGTCAGCTTCGAGGTGTCGACGAAGCGGATGACGGTGGCGCTCTCATCGCCGGTTTCGACGCGCTGATTGCGGAAGATCGCCGCGGCCTCCGCCAGTGCGACGCGCGTGGCGCCGACCTGCGTTCCCCAGGCCTCGTTCTCGAGACTCTCCACCGCGCCGATCCCGTCGGCGGCGAGTGTTGCACGTGCGGTGCCGGCAAGAGCGGCGACCGCCGCCGTGGCCAGCAATGCGTGGCGCCGTGTGAGTGTCATATGCCCCGGTTCCGTCCTGATCGCTTCGAAGCGTGGATAGGACTGGAGACGTCGCGGGCTGGCAAGCGGCTGCGCGCACAAATCCGGCAGTGTTGCGGTCGCGCGTTGGCGGATTTCCTCAATGCGGCCGTGGTCTGGCCTTGGCCAGGGGCGGGGGTGTACAATGAGACATGAGCAGTTTGTTGGGACGAATCACAGTCGATCCGCAGGTTTGTGGCGGAAAGCCCTGCATCCGAGGCATGCGGATTCGCGTGTCGGACGTGCTCGATTTGTTGGCGTCCGGTGCGTCGCGCCAAGAAATACTGACGGACTATCCCTATCTCGAAGACGACGACATCTCAGCCTCGCTTGAGTTTGCCGCGCGTCAGTCGGATCGTTCCATTATTGTGACGGCCTGAATTGAGATTTCTGATCGACGCCCAGTTGCCTCCCGCACTCGCGGAGCGGTTGATTGCTTTGGGCCACGAGGCCCAGCACGTCTATCGCCTTGGTCCCAACGGGGCGCAGGACCGCAGCATCTGGTCGCACGCCAAGGACTCGAAGTCGGTTCTCGTCACCAAGGATGAGGATTTCGTGATCCGTCGAATTCTGGACGGCGGTGGACCGTCCATCGTTTGGGTGCGGCTCGGAAATGTGCGTAAGCACGTGCTGCTGCCCAAGTTCGAAGCAGCGCTTCCGCGCATAGAGGTCGCGTTGTCTGGCGACGACGCTGTCGTCGAGTTGAGTTGACGCGTCACACGGCTGCGCGGACACGTTTCTGTTTGGACTGCACCAACTCGGACTTCGGCGTACTTCGGGCTTTGAACAGCGGCTTCAGGAATTGGCCGGTGTAGCTGCGAGCGGCTTTGGCGACCTCTTCAGGTGTGCCGGCGGCCACGATTTCGCCGCCGCCGTCGCCGCCTTCGGGGCCCAGGTCGACGATCCAGTCGGCGGTCTTGATGACCTCCAAATTGTGTTCGATGACGACGACCGTGTTGCCTTGTTCGACGAGTTCGTGGAGGACGTCGAGGAGTTTGCGCACGTCGTCGAAGTGCAAGCCCGTCGTCGGTTCGTCGAGGATGTAGAGTGTGCGGCCGGTCGAGCGGCGGGAGAGTTCTTTCGACAGTTTCACGCGTTGGGCTTCGCCGCCGGAGAGCGTCGTCGCTTGCTGGCCGACTTTGATGTAGCCGAGGCCCACGCGTTCCAGCGTTTCCATTTTTTCGCGCACGCTCGGCACCGCCTTGAAGAATTCGGCGGCGGCTTCGACGGTCATGTCCAGAACGTCGGCGATCGACTTGTCCTTGAACTTCACCTCGAGCGTTTCGCGGTTGTAGCGGTGGCCCTTGCAGACGTCGCATTGCACATAGACATCCGGCAAGAAGTGCATCTCGATCTTGATGACGCCGTCGCCTTGGCAGGCTTCGCAGCGGCCGCCTTTGACGTTGAACGAGAAGCGGCCGGGGTCGTAGCCGCGGGCCTTCGCCTCCGGCAGGCCTGCGAACCAATCGCGGATCGGCGTGAAGGCGCCGGTGTAGGTCGCAGGGTTCGAGCGCGGCGTGCGGCCGATCGGCGACTGGTCGATGTCGATGACCTTGTCGAGGTGATGCAGGCCTTCGATCTTGTCGTGCGGCGCGGGGTTCTCGCGGGCGCCGTTCAGTTTGCGCGCGGCGGCCTTGTAGAGTGTTTCGATGATCAGCGTCGACTTGCCGCCGCCCGAGACGCCGGTGATGCAGGTGAACGTGCCGAGCGGGATTTCGGTCGAGACGTTGCGCAAATTGTTGCCGCGCGCGCCGACGACCTTTAGCGCCTTGCCGTTGCCGGGGCGGCGCTTCTGCGGCACGGGAATTTGGCGCATGCCGATGAGGTACTGCCCGGTGAGGCTTGCCGGATTGCGCATGACCTCATCGGGCGTTCCTTCGGCGACGATTTCGCCGCCGTGGATGCCGGCGCCCGGCCCCATGTCGATCACGTAATCCGCCGTGCGGATCGCATCTTCGTCGTGCTCGACGACGACGACGGTGTTGCCGAGGTCGCGCAGGCGGCGCAGCGTTTCGAGCAGGCGCTGATTGTCGCGCTGATGCAGGCCGATCGACGGTTCGTCGAGCACATAGAGCACGCCGGTCAGACCGGAACCGATTTGCGACGCGAGGCTGATGCGCTGGCTCTCACCGCCCGACAGCGTGCCGGAGTTGCGCGCGAGCGTCAGATATTCGATGCCCACGTCGTTCAGGAAACGCAGGCGGTCGCGAATTTCCTTCAGGATGCGGGTCGCGATTTCCTTTTGTTTAGAATTGAATTTCTTGTCGACATTCTTGAACCAGTCGTCGGCGGCCTTGATCGAGAGGTCGACGACTTCGCCGATGTGCTTCTCGCCGATCTTGACGGCCAAGGCTTCGGGCTTCAGGCGGTAGCCGTTGCAGGTTTCGCACCGGCTTTGGTCCTGGAAGCGTTCGAGTTCCTCGCGCATCCAGGCCGAGTCGGTTTCGCGGTAGCGGCGTTCGAGGTTCGGGACCACGCCTTCGAACGCCTTCTTCGTCTCGTAACGGCGCAGGCCGTCGTCGTAGACGAACGCGATCACATCCTCGCCGGAGCCGCGCAGCACCACGTCGCGCGCTTTCTTCGGCAAATCCTTCCACGCGACCGTCATCGAAAATTTGTAGTGCTTGGCGAGCGATTCCAGCGTCTGGCCGTAGAGCGTGGATGTCGCCTTCGACCACGGGGCGATCGCGCCGTCTTTCAGCGACAGCGTTTCATCGGGGACGATGAGGCCCTGATCGAAGAACATCTGCGTGCCGAGTCCGTCGCATTTCGGGCAGGCGCCGTGCGGCGAGTTGAACGAGAACAGGCGCGGCTCGATCTCGGCGATCGTGAAGCCGGAAACGGGGCAGGCGAACTTCGACGAGAACAGGATGCGTTCGGGATCGCCGTCCTTCGTCTTCTTGTCGGCGAGTTCGACGATCGCGATGCCGTCGGCGAGTTTCAGCGCGGTTTCCAAGCTGTCGGGCAGGCGGTTGCCGACGTCGGCCTTCACGGCCAGGCGGTCGACGACGATGTCGATGTCGTGCTTCAGCTTCTTGTCGAGGGCCGGGACCTTGTCGATTTCGTAGAACGTGCCGTCGACCTTCACGCGCTGGAAGCCGCGCTTCTGAAGGTCGGCCAAGTCCTTTCTGTACTCACCCTTCCGTCCACGGACGATCGGCGCCAGCAGATAGATGCGCGTGCCTTCGGGCAGTTCCATCACGCGGTCGGCCATCTGGCTGACCGTCTGGCTTTCGATGGGAAGGCCGGTCGCGGGCGAGTAGGGGATGCC
>JAEUML010000158.1 GCA_016792785.1 Alphaproteobacteria bacterium | reverse complement strand
CTTGCCACGCGTTGGAACTGGGTTTTGTGTTCGGGTCGTACAGCCTTGCCGGCGCGGACAAGTTCTTCGGCTCAGGGCCTGAGGCCGATGCGATCAATCGCGCGATGATGGCGGCCTGGACTTCGTTCGCGCGGACCGGCGCTCCTACGGCGCAGGGCGTCGAGGCTTGGCCGCAGTGGTCAAAGGCCTCACCTGCCGCGATGGTTTTCGGCGCAGACTCGCGCGCCGCCCACGTCACGAAGTTCGAATTGCCGCACGCTTGGTCGGCGCTGCCGGACCGGTTGGTCGGACCTTAGGCAGCCGCTGTCTTTTCGTCGTTGCGGACTTTGAGCTTTTGGGCGAGGTCGCGGCCGACGACGCGGTGGATGGCGACGGCGACAAGGTCGTCGGTCTGAACCAGCTTGCGCAGGCGTTCCATGTCGAACACGAAAGCGCGCGTCGGTTGCTCCACGATCACGGTTGCCGAGGCGGGGTTGCCGGAGACGAACGCCATTTCGCCGACGAAAGCGCCGTCGCGCAGGTGGGCCACGACCGAGCCGCTCGCATCCACGATCGCCTGGCCTTCGCAGATCAGCACGAGTTCTTCGACGGGTTTGCCTTGGTGCGTGAGGATCGTGCCCGCGTCGAGTTGGCGCCAGGTGCCGGCTTTGACGAGGCGGGCGAGTTGCGCGTCGGTGAAGCCCGCGAATACGCCCTGTCGCAAGAGATGCGCGTCCTTCATCAGCTTCAGTTTCCGGCGTTCATCGACCAGCCAGTAGATCTGGTAGAGGTTGATCGCGATGAACACTACATCCCAGCCGATGCCCGCGTGCATCGCGCCGCCCGACATCTGGAAGTAGACGATCTCGAGCGAGAGGCCGAGCACAGCGGTGACGCGAAGCCAATAGATGTTCGTCAGCCAGTACGAAATCGCGATCAGCACATAGGAGACGTGCCCCGGCACGTCCGCCCAGATGAAGGGAATGTCGCCCATCGTCCCCTGCCCTTAGTTCTCGAGCATCACCTTACACTGATGGAGCGGCTTGCGAAGTGCTTCGAAGGCGGCGGGGAGCGTGTCCAGGTTGACGACGTCGGTGATCATGTGATCGACGTCGATGCGGTTTTTCGCAATCATCTCAATCACATAGTCGAAGTCGGCCGGGCGGTAGCCGAGCACGAATTGCAACGTGAGTTCCTTCACAATGCCCATCAGCGGCATGATCATGTCCATCTGCTGACAGACGCCCGCGATCACGATCTTGCAGTTGCGCGGCGCCATCATCATGACCTCGTTGATGAGTCCGGGGGCGCCGACGCATTCGAAGATAACGTCGGGCGCGCGGCCCGCGATCGCTTCGACCTGAGGGATGATCGCCTTCGTGGGATCGACCGCGTCCGTCGCGCCGAAGCGGGCGGCCATCTTTGCGCGCGTCTCGGCCTTCTCGCTGACGATGACGTGGCGCGCGCCTAAGAATTTGGCCCACAGCATGACGGCGAGGCCCACGGGACCCGCGCCGATCACCAGCACCGTTGCGCCGCGCTCCATGTGCGCCTTGTCGACGGCGTGGAGGCCGACGGCCAGCGGCTCGACCATCGCGCCTTCGCGGAAGCTGACATTCGTGGGCAGCTTGTGTGCGCCCATCGCGCTGATCTTCACGAACTCCGCATAGGCGCCGTGGCTTTGGCCGAGACCGACGGGCAATCCCTTCGCGCAGGCGCCGTAACCGCCGGCGAAGTTCAGGCACGGGCTCGCTTCGCCGCAGCACATGAAGGGAAAGCCCGCGACGCGATCGCCCGCCTTCCACTTGCCCTTCGCAGCCGCGCCCACTTCGACGACTTCGCCCGCGAACTCGTGCCCCATCACGGCGCCCGAGGGCAGCGGCTGGATCGACGTTGCTTCCGTCATATGAAGGTCGGAGCCGCAGATGCCGCAGTTCTTCACCTTCAAGATCAGATGCGTCGGCCCGCATTCCGGATTGGGCAGCGTTTCGATGCTCAGCGGTTTGCCGATTTCCTTGAACACGGCGGCGCGCATGGGTGGTCCTCGTCGGTTGTCAATGTTCGGATCGGCTGACAATATGTCAGCACCTTTGCCATTGCCAGTCAGGACCCGACGCCCCATGACCATCAAACTCCGTAACGGAATCTTCCTCGCGCCGTTTCATCCGCTCGACGAAGATCCGACGCTTTGTCTGCACCGCGATCTCGAGTTGATCGAGCACTTGGACCGGCTCGGTTACGACGAGGCCTGGGTCGGCGAACACCATTCGGCGGGGTATGAGATCATCGCCTCGCCCGAGCTCTTTATCGCGGCCGCGGCGGAGCGCACGAAGCGGATCAAGCTTGGCACCGGCGTCGTGTCGCTGCCCTATCACAACCCGCTCACTGTCGCGAACCGGATGATCCAACTCGATCATCAGACGCGCGGGCGCGTGATGTTCGGCGTCGGGCCCGGGTTGTTGCCATCGGATGCGTTCCAAATGGGGATCGATCCGAACACGCAGCGCGACCGCATGGTCGAGGCGATCGACGTGATCTTGGAACTGTTCGCCGGCAAGCGGGTGACGAAGAAGACGGAGTGGTTCAACCTCTCGAATGCGATTTCGCAACTCAAGCCCTACACGTGGCCGCATCCGGAGATTTGCGTCGCCTCCAGCGTCACGCCGTCGGGCGGCAAGCTAGCGGGCAAGCACGGATTCGGGATGCTTTGCGTCGCGGCGACACAGACCGGCGGCTATGACGCGCTCGGCATCAATTGGAAGATCGCGAACGACGTCGCCGCCGAAAACGGGCGCAAGATGGATCCGGAGCGCTTGCGGCTCGTCGCGCCGATGCACATCGCCGAGACGAAGCAGCAGGCCATGGAGAACATCAAGTACGGCTTTGCCAAGTGGGCGGACTATTTCTCGAAGATCAATCCGGCGAGCGCCGCGCAGGACAAGAACGTCGATCCGCTGGAGCAAGGCATCAAGGACGGCGTCATCGTTGTCGGCACGCCGGACGATGCGGTCGCGCAGATCAAGCGGCTGCAGGCCAAGCAGGGCGAGTTCGGCTGCTTCCTGCAGCTTGCGCACAATTGGGCCGACTTCGAGAACACCAAGAAGTCCTTCGAGCTGTGGCAGCGGCACGTGACGCCGGTCATCAACAAGGCGAACGTCAACCGGCAGGACAGCTTCGACGACGCGGCAAAGCACTCCGAGAAGTACATCGGCGCGGCGATGGGCGCCGCGATGGCCACGATCCAGAAGCACGCGATGGAGCAGGCGGCGAAGGAGAAGAAGCCCGCCGCCGAGTAGGGGGCAGAAATGGGCGCGATGCAGGCGTACAATGGCGGGTGTCATTGCGGGGCGCTGAACCTGCGCTTCGAGACTGCGGTCGCGCCGGCTTCGCTGCAGCGGCGGGCGTGTCAGTGTTCATTCTGCCGCTCGCATGGGGCGCTGACCATCAGCGACGCGGACGGCGCGCTGCGCATCGACGCGAAGGTGGATGCTCTCGTCCGTTATCGTTTTGGATTGAAGACCGCCGACTTTCTGATCTGCGCGCGTTGCGGCGTGTATGTCGGCGCCGTGCTTTCCGAGGGCGGCGAGGCGTGGGGGATCGTGAACGCGAACGTCCTACACGACCGCGCATCGTTCACCGCGCCGATCGAGGCGATCTCCTACGATAACGAAACCGCGTCGCTGCGTGGCGAACGGCGGAAATCGCGGTGGACGCCGGTCGAAGCGTTCAACGTGTGACGTTCAAATAGATGTCGGGGTTGACGCGCTCCATCAGGCGTTCTGCGACGACGGGACCGAAGCCGAATTGGGCGTAAAGGCCGTGGGCGTCGCGGGTGGCGAGCATCCATCGGCGCAAACCCTGCAGGTCCGGGTGGTCGATGATGGTCTGCATCAGGCGCTTCGAGAGGCCGCGGCCACGGTGAGCTTCCAGCACGAAGACGTCACCCAGATATGCGAATGTCGCTTTGTCGGTGATGACGCGGGCGAAGCCGACCTGCGCGTTGTTGGTGCCGTAAATGCCGAAGCAGAGCGCGTTCGCGATCGAGCGTTCGACGACGTCGCGCGGCACGCCTTTGGCCCAGTAGCTTTCTTCCGAGAGCCAGCGGTGGATCAGGGCGACGTCGAGGCGGGCGCGGTCGGTGGAGATTTCGAATTCCATTCACTCTTCTTGTCATGGTTCGCGAAGGCGAACCATCCACGACTTCTTGAGCGCGTCTGAGGCGACGAACGTCGTGGGTGGTCCGCCTTCGCGGACCATGACACGTGAGGTGATGGTTAGAGCCTGATCTCGCCCGCGAGGATGCGGTCGTAGAGTTCTGGTGTCAGGGGCACGTAGTTGGACGTGATCGGGTCGAGGAAGTAGAGCGGATCCTTCACGGCGCGCGGGTCGTAGCCTTCCTTCACGAGTTCGACCTTGCGGTGCTTGAACGTGCCCGTGACTTCGATTTCGCCCTGCATACGCAGGAAGATGGGGCGCGCGTAGGCCGGCAGGTTCTTGTCGAGGTGCGCTTTGAATTTGGCAAGATCGAGGCGCTCTGCGGTGACGAGGGACGCCATGCCGGCGCGCCCGTCGGTGCCCGGCACTTTCACGCCGTAGACGTTTGCTTCCTTGATGCCGGGATAGACTGAGATCGCTTCGGCCACCTCGCTCGTCGCGACGTTCTCGCCCTTCCAGCGGAACGTGTCGCCGATACGGTCGACGAAGAAGTAGTAGCCAAGCGCGTCGCGGCGCAGCAGGTCGCCGGTGCGGAACCAGGCGTCGCCTTTCGCGAAGACGTCGCGCAGGATCTTCTTTTCCGTGTCGGTGCCTTTCGAGTAGCCCTCGAAGCGGCCGCGCTCTTCGTCGATCATGCCGATCGCCTCGCCCACTTCGTCGGGCTTGCATTCGATGCAGAAACCGTCGGGCCCACGCACGGGCTGTTCTTTGTCGATGTCGAAGAGCACGAGGCGCGTCTTCAGCGTGTTGCGCATGTAGTTCGGGATGCGTCCGACGGCGCCGACGACGCCGTCGAGATTGACGAGCGCGACGTTGCCTTCGGTCGCGCCGTAAAATTCGATGATGCGCGGGATGCGGAAGCGCGCCTTGAACGCGGGCCAGATTTCGGGCCTGAGGCCGTTGCCCATGACGACGCGCAGCTTGTGCTTGCGTTCCAGCGGATGGGGCGGCGCGTTCAAGAGGTAGCGGCAGAGTTCGCCGATATATTCGAACTGTGTCGCGCCATATTTGCGGCAATCGTCCCAGAACTGGGTCGCGGAGAACTTGCGGCGGATGATGACGGAACCGCCGACGGTCAAGGTCGAGCCGATCGCGCAGACGCCGCCGGCGGAGTGATAGAGCGGCAGCACGACATACATGCGATCGCGCTCCGTCGACTTCATGGCGGAGGCGAAGGAGTGCATCATCGTCTGGATGCGCAGGTGGCTCATGTTCGCGGCCTTGGGCAGGCCGGTCGTGCCGGAGGTGTAGATGTAGAAGCACTTGTCGCCGGCGGTGAGGCCTTTGCGCACGTCTTTGGGCAGCGGCGCGTCGGATTGCTTGGCGAGTGCTGCGTCGAGGTTCTCGGTGCCCTGGACGAGGCCACCGGTCGTCCACACCTGCAGGCGCTCCTGCATGTCGTCAATTGCAGAGGCGTAGTTGTCGGCGAGTTCGGCGCCCATGACGAGGTGCTTGGCGCCCGAGATCGTCAGGCTGTGGGCGAGCGCGCGTTCGCGCAGGTTCGTGTTGATGAGCGCAACCGTCACGCCGATCTTCACGAGGCCGGTCCAGGCGAACAGATATTCGGGCCGGTTTTCCATCAGAAGCGCGACCGCGTCGCCCTTCTTCAGGCCCAGCGATTGCGCCCAGCGCGCGTAACGGTTCGCGTGTGCGTCGTATTCCTTATAGGTGTAGCGCTTGTCCTCAAACCAAATCGCGACGTTGTTCGGGCGCTTCGCGGCCCAGCCTTCGATGATGTCGGCGACCGTCGTCGGCGAGTTCTGCTTGATCTTGCCTACCCGCCGCAGAAGGCGGGTCATGCTGCCAACAAACCTCAGTTCGCGACCGATCGCGCCAAACAAGCCCACTTAAGTCGTTCCCCTTCACGAAGCGAAATTGCCGAAGTACCGGCTCATTCGGTTATGTTCTTGCCGTTCCCCTCGCGACATAGGGGGCGGACTAAGAGCGGTCAATCGAACTTTCCATGAACGGCGTGGACGAGAGCGAGTGGAACGAGGCGCGGGACCTTGATCTTCGCGGGCTGAAGTGCCCGCTGCCGGCGCTTATGACCGCCAAGGCGCTGCGTTCGATGGCTGAGGGGGAAGGCGTCGCGGTCGTGGTGACCGATCCACTGGCGCCGCTTGATCTCAGGCACTTGTGCCAGCGCGACGGGCACGAGGTGCGCGCCGAGAGGGCGCATGAAAACGGGGCCCGGCAGCTCTTGATCCGCCGCGGGCCCCGCTAAAAGGTCTCAGTCTTGGGCGTTGGTTACGCGATGAACGGCTGCGAGCCGATCATCAGTGCCGAAACGCCCATGAACACCGCGATCGCAACCGCGGACCAGGTCACCAGTGTCGTCAGGGTCTGCATCTTTATCTCTCCATCTCCTAAGGGGTGCCGCGCGGGTTCGCGGCCGAAATCTCTTGGCTGCTCGGCCGTTAGGCGAGCTTCGCCAGCGCTTCGATCGGCATCGCCAGAGCCAGCGTCGCGTAAAGAGCGACCGCCACAGCCGACCATTCCACCATCACCGTCAGCGTCTTCATTGTCGTCTCTCCTTCAGTTTCCGGCCCTGGGGTCCTGCGGGCCGGCTGCCAGTTCGTCCTTGCTTACTGGCTAGTATGTTGTTCGCACTACTGTGAATTCAACTGCACTAGCTGCATGATAGGTCTGCAGTGGGTGCATGCCTTGAATCCGACACAAAATTTTCCATTAAAATCAATGCCTTGCGCATTTCCTGGGAGTAACCGCTGATTAATCTTGTTCACGAGCGCGATAGGCACTATTTAATGACTGGTCAGTTATTTATTTTGGGCCATGAGCAATCTCGAACGATCGCAACGTTGGCAGCGGCGCAAGGATGCCCGGCCGGCCGAACTTCTGGACGCGGCTCTGGCCGAGTTCTTCGAGAAGGGATTTGCCGCCGCGCGGCTTGAAGACATCGCCGCACGGGCCGGCGTGAGCAAAGGCACCGTCTATCTCTACTTCGACAGCAAGGAGGAGATGTTCGAGGCGCTCGTCCAGGCGATCCCAAAGGCCAACGTCGAGCAGATGCGCGCGATCGCGATGGACGCGACAGTGCCTCCGGAAGACCTGCTTCGGCGAATGCTGACCTTCGTCGGCGGCTTCCTTCGCGACGAGCGCATGGCGAAGTTCCCGCGCCTCATCATCAGCGACGGCGGGCGATTCCCAAAGCTGGCCGAGACCTACAAGCGCGAGGTCATCTCGCGCGGCATCGGCATTCTGTCGGCGGTGATCGAACGCGGCATCAAGGAGGGCGTGTTTCGCGCGGTCGATCCGCTGCAGGCTGCGTTCGCCGGGCTAGCACCGATCCTGTTCACCGCGATTTGGCGCACGACCTTCGAACGCTTCGAGGGCGAGCAGATCGACGCGGAGATATTCGTGCCCCAGCACATCGACACGTTCGTGCGGGGGCTTTTGAAGGGGGCGCCATGATGGAGATCAGGGCCATCGTTCTGCTTGCGGCGATATCGCTCGCCGGGTGCAACGCAGAACCGTCCGGCGTGGTCAACGGCTATGCCGAAGGCGAGTACGTCTATGTCGGCGCGCCGGAGGGCGGCTGGGTCACCGAAGTCGCCGTCAAACGCGGCATGCAGGTCAAGGCCGGCGACCTTCTGTTCACGCTCGACGCCGAGGCGCAGACGGCGCAGCGCGAGCAAGCGGCGGCGCAACTTGCCCAAGCGCAATCGCAACTGGCCAACGCGCAAAAGGGGCGCAGGCCTGACGAGATCGCGGCGCTCGAAGCCTCGCTCGGCCAAGCGCGGGCCAATCTCACGCTTGCGGATGCCGACTTGAAACGGACGCAGGACTTGCGAACGCGCGGTTTCGTTTCGCAGAGCGTGCTCGACGCCCGCAACGCGCAGCGCGACGTCGCTGCGCAGCAGGTCAAGCAGCTCGAAGCGAATTTGGCGCTCGCGCGCAAAGGCGCGCGGCAGGACGAGATTGCGGCGGCACAAGCCTCCGTCGATGCGGCCAAGGCGCAGCTTGAGCGCGCAGACTACGCGCTCAGCCAGCGGCGCATCCGCGCCAAGGTCGTGGGGCGCGTCGAAGACACGCTCCGGCGCGCCGGCGAGTTCGTGGCACCCGGCGGGGCGGTCGTGCAACTTCTGCCGCCGCAGAACGTCAAGCTGCGCTTCTTCGTTCCGGAACGCACGCGGGCGAAGCTCAGCATCGGTTCGTCGGTTGCGGTGCGCTGCGACGGATGTCCTTCGAACTTGAAGGCGCGCATCACCTTCATCGCGGCGGACGCCGAGTTCACGCCGCCCGTGATCTACAGCGTCGGCTCGCGCGAGAAGCTCGTGTGGATGGTCGAAGCGGTGCCGGAGGGCGCGATCTTGAGCCCCGGCCAACCCGTCGACGTGACGCTGCCGTGAGCCAAGCGCCCGCCATCGACGTGCGCGAGCTGACGAAGAGTTTCGCCGGCCGCAAAGTCGTCGACAATTTCTCGATCCAAGTCCCGCGCGGCCAGGTGTGGGGGTTCTTGGGTCCCAACGGCAGCGGCAAGACGACGACGATCCGCATGCTGTGCGGCCTTTTGTTGCCGGACAGCGGAACGGGCACGTGCCTGGGCTACGACATCCGGCGCGAGGCGGCGGCGATCAAGCGCAACGTCGGCTACATGACGCAAAAATTCTCGTTCTACGAGGATCTGTCGATCCGCGAGAATTTGGATTTCGTCGCGCGCGTCTATCAGATGGACAAGCGGCGCACAGCGGTCGATCAGGCGATCGAACGGCTTGGCCTCGTGCGGCGGCAAGCGCAATTGGCGGGCACGTTGTCGGGCGGTTGGAAGCAGCGTCTGGCGCTTGCCGCCTGCATCCTGCACCGGCCTCAGTTGCTGTTGCTGGACGAGCCGACGGCCGGCGTCGATCCGCAGGCGCGGCGCGACTTTTGGGACGAGATCCATCAGCTCGCCGCGCAGGGGCTGACCGTTCTGGTTTCGACGCATTACATGGACGAGGCCGAGCGTTGCGACCGCATCGTCTATCTCGCCTACGGCACGGTGCTGGCACGCGGAACCGTGGATGAAGTGATCGCGGGATCGGGGCTGACGACCTGGATCGTGCAGGGCGAGGACGTGCGTGGGCTCGCAGCCGAACTGCAGGGCCAACCCGGCATCGATCAGGTGTCGGTATTCGGCGTGACACTTCACGTCAGCGGCAAAGACGCCGCCGCTCTTGAGCGGGCAATCGCGCCGTTCCGGGCGCGGCCCGGATTCACCTGGGAGAAGTCGCAGCCGAGCCTCGAAGACGTCTTCATCCATCTCATGGCGCCGTTCCGGGAACAGACGAGTTAGGGCGATGTTGGGCATCTCACTCGCGCGCATCATGGCGGTATTCCTGAAGGAACTCATTCAGATGCGCCGCGACCGGCTGACGTTCGGCATGATCATCGGCATTCCGGTGATCCAGCTGGTGCTGTTCGGCTTTGCGATCAACTCGGACCCCAAGCACCTGCCGGCCGCCTTGAACGTGCAGGACCAAAGCGTCTATGCGCGCACGTTGGTGCGAGCGCTCGAGAACTCGGGCTATTTCCGTTTCGAACACGTGATCTCGAGCGAAGCGCAAGCCGACGAACTGCTGGCGAGCGGGCGCGTCGCCTTCGTCATCTCCATACCGCCAGAGTTCTCGCGAGAACTGGCGCGCGGCGAGCGACCGCAAGTGTTGATCGAAGCTGACGCGAGCGATCCGTCGGCCGCAGCGAATGCGATCGCGGCCGTCTCGCAGTTGCCGGCGACCGTGTTCAACCGCGAGCTTTCCGGCGCGCTTGCGCCGCTGCGTGGGACGCCGCCGCCGTTCGAGGTCGTCGTGCACCGGCGTTACAACCCGGAAGGCCTGTCGGCTTACAACGTCGTG
>JAEUML010000127.1 GCA_016792785.1 Alphaproteobacteria bacterium | reverse complement strand
CGCGCCGCCTCGCGCACGAGCGCCGGATTGCGCACAGCAACGGTCCCCAAGATCACGCGCCGCACGCCGGCTTCGAGCCAACGCTCGATCGCCGCCCGGTCGCGAATCCCGCCGCCGAGTTGAACGGGCAGGGCGACGCTCTTCAGAATCGCGGCAACCGCCTCGCTGTTCGCTGCCCGGCCCTGCACCGCGCCGTCGAGATCTACGATGTGCAGCCACCGAAACCCGAGCGCCTCGAACGCCTTCGCCTGAGCACTCGGATCGTCGTTAAACACGGTCGCCGAATCCATCGCGCCGCGCAGCAGCCGCACGCACTTGCCGTCCTTCAAGTCGATCGCCGGAAACAGGATCACGGCCGCCACCGCACGAAGTTCTGCAGCAACGCAAGACCCACGGCCTGACTCTTCTCCGGATGGAACTGTGTGCCGATCATGTTGTCGCGCCCCACGACCGCAGCAAACGCACCGCCATAGTCGGTCTCGACCAGAACGTCGCCTCGATGCGCGGCCGCAAGGCAATAGCTATGCACGAAATAGGCGTGAGGCTCCGCCGTATCCGCAAGATGAGTCAAAACCGGATGCGGTGACACGGCGCGCAGCGTGTTCCATCCCATGTGCGGAATCTTGAGCGCCGCGTCCGCCGGCGTCATGCGCACAACATCGCCCGCGATCCAATCGAGCCCTTTGTGCTCGCCGTGCTCGAGCCCGCGCGACGCCATCAGTTGCATACCGACGCAAATGCCGAGGAACGGCACGCCGCGCTTGCGCACCGCATCGTTCAGCACATCGACCATGCCCGCAATCGCGCTCAGACCCTGCATGCAATCGGCAAACGCACCCACGCCGGGCAGCACGATCCGCTCCGCCCCGCGCACGACCTCAGTATCGCTCGTCACCACGACCCGCGCAGAAATCCCGCCGTCGGCGATCGCCCGCGCAACCGCCTTCTCGGCGGACCGCAAGTTCCCCGACCCGTAGTCGATGATGGCGACAAGCCCGCTCATCGCTTACTTGTGTCATGGTCCGCGAAAGCGGACCACCCACGACTTGAGCCTCCCACATGCGCCAAAAAGTCGTGGATGGTCGGACTAAGACCCCAAACTACCCTTCGTGCTGGGCGTCTGGCCCGCATGGCGCGGATCGGGTTCGATCGCTTGCCTGAGCGCCCGCGCGCAAGCTTTGTAACAACTCTCGGCGATGTGATGGTTGTTCTCGCCGTACAGGTTTTCGATGTGCAGCGTCAGGCCTGCGTTCTGCGCCAGCGCCTGGAACCATTCCTTGAAGAGCTCCGTATCCATCTCACCGAGCTTCGGCCGCGAAAACGAAACCTTCCAAATGAAATACGGTCGCGCCGACACGTCGATCGCGCAGCGCGTCAGCGTCTCGTCCATCGGGATCAACGACTGGCCGAAACGGCGTATACCCTTCATGTCGCCGAGCGCCTTGGCGATCGCAAGCCCGATCACGATGCCCGTGTCTTCCGTCGTGTGGTGGAAGTCGATATGCGTGTCGCCCTTCGCCCTCACTTTGAGATCGATCGAAGAATGCTTCGAAAAGCTCTCGAGCATGTGGTCGAGAAAGCCGATGCCGGTCGCTACGTCGTACTTCCCCGTCCCGTCGAGGTTCAGGCTGACGGAAATGTCGGTCTCGCGCGTCTTGCGATCGACGCTGGCCTTGCGCATCGGATTTAAGCCTTTCAAGCCCTTTGCGAAGGGGGCTTCAGCCGTCATATAGCAGCAGTCCTAATTTTGAGCGAAAAGGCCCGGTGTCCATGGTTTCCGCCCGCGAAGACGCGCCCGTCTGGCGCCGCACGACGATCCTGTCCGTCCGAAAAGGCGGACGCGTCGTGGTGGCGGGCGACGGCCAGGTGAGCCTCGGCCAAACCGTGATGAAGGCGAACGCCCGCAAAGTCCGCCGCCTCGCGGGCGGCAAAGTGATCTCCGGTTTCGCGGGCGCAACCGCCGACGCCTTCACGCTGTTCGAGCGCCTCGAGGCTAAGCTCGAACAGCACCCGGGCAACCTGACGCGCGCCGCCGTCGAACTCGCGAAGGACTGGCGCACCGACCGCTATCTGCGCCGGCTCGAAGCGATGCTCGCCGTCTCCGACGCGCAGACCAGTTTGATCCTCTCGGGCTCCGGCGACGTCGTCGAACCGGAAGATGGCCTGATCGGCATCGGCTCCGGCGGCAACTTCGCACTCGCCGCCGCCCGCGCGCTTCTGCCGCTCGATCTCAGCGCCGAAGAAATCGCCCGCCGCGCCATGAAAATCGCCGCCGACATCTGCGTCTACACGAACCACGAAATCACCCTCGAAAGTCTCTAGTCCGTATGAGCGTCCTCACCCCCCGCGAGATCGTCGCCGAACTCGACCGCTATATCGTCGGCCAAGCGGCAGCCAAGCGCGCCGTCGCCATCGCACTCCGCAACCGTTGGCGCCGCCAGCAGCTGCCACCCGATCTGCGCGAAGAAGTGCTGCCCAAGAACATCCTGATGATCGGCCCGACCGGTGTCGGTAAGACGGAAATCTCGCGCCGCCTCGCGCGCCTCGCTCAGGCGCCGTTCCTGAAAGTCGAAGCGACGAAGTTCACCGAAGTCGGCTACGTCGGCCGCGACGT
>JAEUML010000095.1 GCA_016792785.1 Alphaproteobacteria bacterium | reverse complement strand
TTGAGACCGACCGGCACGCCGGCCAGCAGCGTCTCGAGCATGTCCGCGCGTTTCATGGTCGCCGTCGCGTCCGCCTTGTCGTCGCGCACGCCCGCCTCGTGGATCAGCACGCCGTTTTCGACCGTGATCAGGTGCGTCTCGTTCATGTCGCTGAGCACGAGATTGATCTTCAGCGTCTTGCCCTGCGCCTTCTCTGGGTTCAGCCGCACGGCTGCGAAGTCCAGCATCATCGTCGTCGGCGTCGCGCGGATAAGCGCGAGGCTCAGGCGCTGCGTCGGCCAATCGATGACGCCGTGGCGAAGCTCCTGCGCGCCGGTCAGATAGATGTTGCGCCACGTGCCGGCTTCAGCGCGGTAGCCGAGCTGCGTGTAGATGTCGGCGAGCAGGTTGCGCGCCTTGGTGTTGTCGGCATCGGCGAAGATCACATGGTTCAGCAGCATCGCGGCCCAGCGGTATTCGCCCGCCTTCTGCGCCTCGTCGGCCTTTGCGATCACGGCATCCGCGCCGCCCATCGCCTCGACATAGTTCTTGCCCGCCGCGACCGGCGGCAGCGCGTGCAACGAAGCAGGATTCGCGTCGTACCAGCCCATGTAGCGTTGATAGACGGCCTTCGAATTGTGGCTCATCGTGCCGTAGTAGCCGCGATTGTACCATTCCTTCGCCAGCACGTCGGGTAGTTGCAATTGCTCGGCGATCTCGATGCCGGTCAGCCCGTTGTTCATCAGGCGAATGGTCTGATCGTGCAGATATTTGTAGGCGTCGCGGTGCTTCGACAGGAAATCGCGGATCACCTCGGTGCCGAAGCGCGGGATGCCGTGCGCCGCGAACATCACGTCGCTCTTGTCGGCGTAAAGCCGGATCGACTCGGTCAGATAGTCGGCCCACCCCTTGCCGTCGCGCACCAGCGCGCCGCGCGCCGGCAGCAGATTGTGCATCGTCGCGTTCGCGTTCTCGGCCATGAACAGCGCCCGCATCTGCGGCAGGTGGAAGTTCATCTCCGCCGGCGCTTCGGTGCCGGGCGTCACCTGAAAGACGAGCGTCACGCCGTCGATCGTCATCTCCGTGCCGGTCTTGGCGATGATGTCGGTCGGTGCGATCAGCGACACGGTACCGGTCGAAACGCCGGGCCCGAGCCCCGACGTCATTTCCCCCTGCGCCCCGCGCGTCAGCGTGCCGCCGAACTGAAAGCGCGCCCGCCGCGTCATCGCGGGACCGGCGATCACGTTCTCCGAGACCGCGTGCTCCATGAAGCCGTCCGGCGCGATGATCTTCACGCGCCCCGCCTTGACGTCCTCCTCCGTCGTGACGCCCGCGACGCCCCCGAAATGGTCCGCATGGCTGTGCGAATAGACGACCGCCACGACCGGCTTGTCGCCGACATGCTTCTTCACGAGCCCCAGCGCCGCCTTCGCGACCTCAGCTGTCGTCAACGGATCGACGACGATATAGCCATTGTCCGTCACGATGAACGACACGGTCGAAACGTCGAACCCGCGCACCTGATAGATGCGCTCGGCCACCTTGAAGAGCCCGTGCTTCGTGATCAGCTGCGCTTGCCGCCAAAGGCTGGGGTTCGCGCTCTCCGGCGCCTCGCCTTTCAGAAAGTCGTAGCCCGCGGTGTTGAAGACGACGCGCCCCGTGTCGTCCTTGACCTCCGGGTTTTCCAGCGTAGCGACGAAGCCGCGCTCCGCGAATTCGAAGTCCTGTTTGTTCGCGAACGGCAGCTCCTTCAGAATCTTCTCGCGCGCTTCTTTCGTGGTCGTCGTCGCTTCCGCCACGACGTCCTTCGGGATACTCGGCGCCGGTGCGCCCAGGATCATCGGCAGCACGCCGCGAAACATGTAGGCGAAGCCGATCAGAATAAGCGCCGTCACCGCAACGCCGAGCGCAAGCCCGCGAAAGAAAGAACCCATGTGCGCGTCCCCGATTGATTGCTCTTTCGACCAGGTTAGCCGAGGCTCTGCGCAGGGGGCAACGCCCCGCCGATCAGCGCGCGCGAACCATCCAGAAAATCATGTTATCGAGCGCAAATGCCGCATGATCCTCGTCGCGCATATGGAACGCGATGTCGTGTTCGCAGCCCGTCATCATCGTCTTGACCGGCGGCGCGAAGCCGAGCTTGCGCGCGGCGGTCTCCGCGCCTGCCGTGTCTCTGTGAGAGCCCGCCAAGCTGCCCTGAAACAACCCCTCCGCGGGCACCTCTTCGAACGTGTACCGCGGATGCGCGCAAGCGAGCAGCGCAGGCCCCTCGATTGCGTCGGTTTTGAACGCGACCGCCTTGCCGACATAGAGGCCGGCGATCGACGCGTCCGGCGCAAAGCCCGCTTCGACCCATGGCGCCGCTTCGACGCGCTCGATCGTCCATTGACCTTGGAACGACGGTTGTCCCGAACATCCGGCGAGCGCAAGCGCAAAGACTGCGAAACTCGCGAAGACGGCGATCCGCATGCGAAAAACCTCCTGGTGCACAGGCTTTGCCCTAGGCGGTCTCGCCCGCTCCGGTCAAGGGACGTTAAGGTGTCACCATTCGCGGTTCTTCAGTTTGTGCTCGAAGATGCGCTTGGCCATCCGGCCGAAGCGTCGGTTTCGGGCGTGAGCCTCGGCAAGGCTTTCGGAGTTTCGCCGGTCCTCGCGCTGCAGCTTCTGATACCGCTTGAGCCGGGCCTCCTCGAGCGCGCCGCTTGCAATCGCCGCCTGCACCGCGCAGCCCGGCTCGCGCTCATGCGCGCAGTCGCCGAACCGGCAAGCCGCGGCGAACTCCACCACATCCGCAAAGATGTCGTTGATACCGCCCGCCGCGTCGACGATCTGCAGCTCGCGCATACCGGGCGTGTCCATGATCCACGCGCCGGTCGCAAGCCGGTGGAGCGAACGCCCGGTCGTCGTGTGCCGCCCGCGCGCGTCATCCTCGCGGATGCCTCGCGTGTGCTGCAACTCGTGTCCGGCCAGCGTGTTGACGATCGTGGACTTGCCGACACCCGACGAACCCATCAGCGCCAGGGTCTGTCCGCGCCCGAACCACGGGCTGAGGCGTGCCACCGCGCCCGCATCGCGCGCATCGAACGCCTCGACGACGAGACCCGGCATCAACCGACGCGCCTGGGCCACATAGGCCTCGGCATCGTCGCTGAGGTCGGCCTTCGTGATCACCACCACAGGCGTCACCTCGGCCTCTGATGCCAGCGCTAAGTAGCGCTCCAGCCGCGCGACGTTGAAATCCTGGTTCGCCGACGTCACGAGCAGCAACGTGTTGACGTTCGCCGCGATCAGCTGCACCCGCCGGTCGGTCCCCGCGCTCCGGCGCTTGAAGAGGCTGATCCGGTCGAGCACCCGCCGCACGCGCCGTCGCCCGTCGTCGAGCAGCACCCAATCGCCGACGGTCGCGGCCTCGTCCTCTTCGCCCGCGAACGCAAGCACGCGCCCGTCGAAGCCGGGCCCCGCGACCTCCAACGCGTCGCGATGCACCGCCATCACCCTCAACGGCGCGGCGTTCAATTCGTCTTCAAGAAGCTGCGCCTGGAAATGCGCGCTCCAACCAAAGTCCTTCAATGTCGATGTCACAGCAGATTCGTCCGATCAACGCGGCTGCGCGAACGCGGCCGCATGCGAAATGGAACGCGCGCCCGAGCAATCGGGCACGCACGAAAGAGCTGGACGGGAAGGGAGTCGTTAGACGCGCTTGCCTTACGCGCGGCCAGCCCGCGGGGAAATGGCGACAATGGTCATAATTTCCTCCTGGCGGTTGGCGGTTTCGAAGGTCGCAGGTTAGGGCAGGGGCTTTGCCGCAGTCAACCGGCTTCAGCCCACGAATTCATCCCGGATCGTCGTGCGCGCCCGCCAGAACAGCCAAAACGCGATCACGTTTGGCAGGATCGAGATGATGAGCGCCCAGCGCACCCCTTCCGCCGAGCCAAACTCCCACACCTTGGCGAGCACGTCGCTCAACGCGCCGACGGCCAGCGGGCCGAGACCCAATCCGATCAAGTTGATGATGAAGAGCAGAATGGCGGCGGCTGTCGCCCGCATGTGCGGCGGCACGATGCTCTGCGCTGTCGCATAAACCGGGCCGTACCACAGCGACCCCAAGATGGCATTGAACCCCAGCACCGCGAAGCCGACGACCGCATTGTCCGTCGTGATCGCGAACACGAAGATCGGAATCGTAACCAACGCCGCAATCGCCGGCACGCTGACATAGGCGCGAAGATCGCGCGCGCCGAAACGATCGGCGATGAGCCCACCCAACAGCGCACCGGCCGCGCCTGCGATACCGCCGACCAACCCAAGCGTCGTCCCCGTAAACCCGACAGCCCCCAACTTGAAGCCTGCCGCCAACTGTCCGATCTGCTCCGTGTGATTGCGCAGGAAGTACGAGGCGATGAACGGTCCCTGTCCGTAACCGATGAACGCCTTGATCGAGGCCGCGAACGCGACCAGCCAGAACGTCCGCTTCGTCGCAAGCACCGCGTAAGTCAGTTTGAAGTCGTTCAGACTGAGCGACGCCTTTGTCCGCGCCTCCTTCGTTCGCGTCTCGACCAGCGTCAGGGCGGCGAGAAGCGCGACGGCAAGTCCGGGCAACCCGCAAACGAAGAACGCGACGCGCCACCCATAGGCGTCCGCCACGATTCCGCCGACAGCCATGCCGAGAAGACTGCCGAGCGGAATGCCCATCGAATAGAACGCCAGCGCCGAGGCCCGCCGCTCCTTCGGCACGTAGTCGGTGATGAGTGAATGTGCGGGCGGCGTGCAACCCGCCTCGCCGATGCCGACGCCGATCCGCGCCAGTACCAGCTGCGTGAAGTTCTGCGCGAGGCCCGAGAAAGCGGTGAAAGCGCTCCAGACCGCCAGCGACATCGAAATGATCAGCGGCCTGTTGTGTCGCTCCGCGATCTGCGCAATCGGCAATCCCAAGAACGTATAGAAAACTGCAAACGCCAGCCCGCTCATGAGCCCGATGTGCCAATCGGCGAGCCCGAGGTCGTTCTTGATCGGCTCGGCCAGGATGTTGACCACCGACCGGTCGACGAAGTTCAGCACATAGATGAGAAGCAGAAGCCCGAGCGCGTACCCACGATAGGCGACGCTCAGCACCTTGACCGGAGGAGCCGCCGGCCGGGCGGCATCATCGGCGATGTCGCTCATGCGAAAAACCCGCCCGCCGATGGCGGCGCGGTGCGCGGCATGCCCATGGATCCTCCCAAAAGTCGACTTGTGTTCTCGTTAACCGGGATGGTGCGCGCAAAGTGCCGGGATCGTCAAATCTCGGGTCCCGGCGACAGTGCGGCCGTTCACGCTTCACGACCGAATTGTCACGCAGGTGACCCGCGCCACACGCGAACATCAATCCGCCATCATCGCTGCAACAAGGCCCCAATCGCATCGCAATCGCGGCGCGATCCGCGCGCAACGTGTCCCCGCAAGCGACGACATGGACCCGTCGCCCAAGGGGAACCCTCTCATGAAACCGAAACCGCATATCAGCGGCGCCCCGCTCGGGTCGCCGCATTTTTGGCTGCAGGCCGGCTTGATCGCCGCCTGCGCCACCCTGACCGCCCTGGCCGCGCACGCCACCCGCGCCGACACGGCCGCCACGCTCCAACCCGCCGTCCTCGTGACGCCGGACGAGATGGCGACCGGCGCGCTTCTTCTGAAGACAACCGAAGGCGGCAAATACCTTGAGGCCCCGCGCCTCAAGACCGACGTCTCGATCGACGTCTCGGGCCCGATCGCCCGCGCCCGCATCACCCAGCGCTTCGAGAACCCGTCCGACAAGTGGGTCGAGGGCGTCTATGTCTACCCGCTGCCCCAGAACGCGGGCGTCGACACGCTGAAAATGCAGGTCGGCGACC
>JAEUML010000045.1 GCA_016792785.1 Alphaproteobacteria bacterium | reverse complement strand
AGGTTGTTCGCGCGTTGCAGGCCCAGCATCTTCATGAACTGCCAGGCGTGCATCGACGAGGCGCCGATGTAGAGCGCCTTGCCCGCCTTCACGACGTCGCTCAAGGCCTCGATCGTTTCTTCGATCGGCGTTTCGTAGTCGAAGCGGTGGATCTGATAGAGGTCGACGTAGTCTGTGCCGAGACGCTTCAGGCTGGCGTCGATCGCTTCGATAATGTGTTTGCGCGAGAGGCCGCGGTCGTTCGGCCCCTTGCCCATGGGATTGTAGACCTTGGTCGCGATGACGACCTGATCGCGCTTGGCCATCTCCTTCAGCGCGCGGCCCGTGACCTCTTCGCTTGCGCCCAGCGAATACATGTCGGCGGTGTCGAAGAAGTTGATGCCGAGGTCGAGCGCCTGTTTGAAGAACGGGCGTGAGGCCGTCTCGTCCAGCACCCACTCGCGCCACTTCGGCGTGCCGTAGGTCATGCAGCCCAAGCAAAGGCGCGACACCTTCAAGCCCGTGCGGCCCAAACGGATATACTCCATGGAAATTCTCCTCGCGTTTGGTCAATCTTCGCGCACGGTCGAACCGGTTGCGAGCGGAATCTGATGGCGAAATCCTGGAGCGAGAAACTGCACGGCGCAAAGCCGGCCCATGTGTCAGCGATGACGAAGGCGATGTGGGGCTTGGAGAAGGGCGACAAGCTCTTCATCGCGACGCCCGTGATGGTGCGTGACTATATGAAGGCGATCCGCAAGGGATCGTCCCGGACAATCGCGGAGATGCGAGAGGCGTTCGCGCAGGCGCACAAGGCTGACGCGACGTGTCCGATGACTGCGAGCATCTTCGCGCGCATCGCGGCTGAGGCGGCACTTGAAGAGATGGAGGACGGCAAGCCTGCGACCAAAATCACTCCGTTTTGGCGGCTGATCGACGAGAAAAGCCCGATCGCAAAAAAGCTGTCGTGCGGGACGGCGTTCGTCGCGAAGATGCGGCGCGCGGAAGGAATCGCTTAAGGACCCTCGATGCTGGTCACACGCTACACCGACGGGCACGCGTTTTGGCATGAGGTGGCAGCGCCGCTCTGCGCCAATCCCGTGCTCAACAACGTGTTCATCGGCGTGGCAAACCGCGTCCGAAAGGATTTGCGTAAGGATTTGCTGCGCGCCGGCGTGTTCGATGGGTCAGAGATTGTGCTTGGCGCTTTGCGCACGCCACCGTTTCGTTTGAACCTCGCGCATGACGGGCGCGGCGAGGCGGGTATAGCGGCGCTGGTGCGCAACCTCATCGAAGGCGAAGTCGCAATCCCGGGTGTTGTCGGCGAAGAAGCGCTAGCTCGCGCGTTCGCGGCGCGCTGGTCGGCCGCGACCGGCCAGTCTGTCTCGGCAAGACCGCGCCACGGCTTGCTGCAGAACCTCTACGAAGTGACACGCGTCGTGCCGCCGGCGGGTGTTCGCGGCGCGATGCGCAACGCGCGAGCGGAGGAGCGCGACCTGATCCTGCGCTGGGAGGCGGCGTTCGCGGTCGACGCCGGTTTGCCGGCGGCCGAGCGCGAGATCGACTACATCACGCGGTTCGTGGATGAGGGGCTCGCCGACCGTTCGTTCTTCGTGTGGGAGGCGAACGGCGCGCCGGTCGCGACTGCGCGGCTTCGGCTGGTCGCGGCGTTGGGTGCGCGGGTTTCCGGCGTCTACACGCCGGACGAGGCGCGCGGGCGGGGCTATGCGTCGGCGCTGACGGCGGCGTTGTCGGAGCGCGTGCTGGCGCACGGGCAATGGTGCTGCCTGTTCGCGGATGCGGACAACGACCTTACCAACCGGATTTATCAGCGCATCGGCTATCGGAAGGTTGCGACGTTCGCCGACATCCTGTTTTGTGACTTTTAGCACAATCACGAAACGAGTCGCCGCCATGACCCATCGGTTTCTCAACCAGGACCTCATCGGCGTGCCGGGGGGACGGGCGAAACTCGCGACGCCCGCGCTGGTGCTCGATCTCAAAGCGTTTGAACGAAACGTGGCGGCGATGCGGGACCATTGTGCGCGCGTTGGGCTGAAGCTTCGGGCACATGCCAAGACACACAAATCCGTCGCAATCGCGCGGCGTCTGATCGAGGCGGGCGCGGTCGGGCAATGCTGTGCGAAGATCGGCGAAGCCGAGACTTTGGCCGACGGCGGGATCGAGGGGTTGCTCGTGACGTCGCCCGTGGTCACGGCGCAGGCGTTCGCGCGCGTCGCGAAGCTGAACGCGCGGGCAGCCGACTTCATGATCGTGGCCGACAGCGCGGTCGCGGTCGACGGCTATGCGGCGGCGGCGGGTGCATCGGGTAAGGCGCTCAAGGTCCTGGTCGACGTCGACATCGGCCTGCACCGCACGGGCATCCGGCCGGGCCAAGACGCGCTCGAACTTGCGAAACGCATCGCGGCGTCGCCGCATCTGACGTTCATGGGGCTGCAGGGCTATGCGGGGCAGTTGCAGCACGTGGCCGAGTTTTCAGACCGGCGGACGCAATCGCTCGCGGCGCTGAAGCTTCTGGGCGACACGCGCGACATGATCGTCGCTGCGGGCGTCCCCTGCCCCATCGTGTCGGGCGGCGGCACCGGCACCTACAATATCGACGCCGAGGCGCGGGTATTCACGGAGCTACAGGCCGGGTCCTACATCTTCATGGACAAGCAGTATTGCGACGTGAAGATCGCGAACGGCGCGCCGATGCCGTTCGAGACGGCGCTGTTCGTGCAGACGACCGTGATCAGCGCGAACATGCCTGGGCTCGCCACCACGGATGCGGGGCTCAAGTCCTTTGCGACTGAGGCTGGGTCGCCGGTGATCCATGCGGGTGCGCCGGAGGGCGCGAACTATTTCTTCTTCGGCGATGAACAGGGCGGCATTCTGCTGGGTGGCGCGGACAAACGCCTCAACCTCGGTGCCACTGTTTTGTGCACCGCGCCGCACTGCGATCCGACGGTCAATCTCTACGACGCCTATCACGTGGTCGACGGCGACACGCTCGTCGACATCTGGCCGGTGGATGCGCGGGGGCGGTCGGCGTGACTTCTTGGCCTGTGCGGACCATGACGTGAAGAGTGAGAATTGAAGTGCGGCGAACTCACCACGTTCACTTGGCAGGCGGACCACCGGCGACCTTTTTTTCTCAATCCCGATCGAGGTAGGCGCGCAAACCGACGATCTCGTTGTAGGCCTGGAACGTCACGCGATCGACGCCGGGATCGGGTTTGCCTGACTTCAGGAGACCCGCGTAGACGCGCTCGGCCGTGCGGGCGGCGGCGAGCAGGCTTGAGATCGGGAACAGGATCAGACGGTAGCCGAGCGCGCCGAGCGCCTCCACAGGGAGCATCGGCGTCTTGCCGTCTTCGACCATGTTCGCGACCAGCGGCACGCCCTTGAATCGGTCGGCTATGGCGCGGAGTTCCGTTTCGCTTTGCGGCGCCTCGACGAACAGGATGTCGGCGCCGGCGTTGAGGTAGGCGTCGGCGCGGCGGAGCGCTTCGTCGAGACCCAAGACGCTGCGCGCGTCGGTGCGGGCGATGATCTGAAATTCGCTCGACGTGCGCGCGGCGGCAGCGGCGCGGATTTTCTTCGCGCCCTCCTCTAGGGCCACGACCTCCTTGCCGTCCATGTGGCCGCAGCGCTTCGGCAGAACCTGATCCTCGAGTTGGATCGCGGCGGCGCCGGCTTGTTCGTATGCTCTGACCAAGCGCTCGACATTCGCGGTGCCGCCGTGGCCGTTGTCGCCGTCGGCGATCAGCGGCACGGGCGCGGCGGCGGCGCTCAACGCACGCGCGCGGTCGATCATTTCGGTCGCGCTTACGATACCGATGTCGGGGACGCCGAGCAGCGATCCTGCGACGCCGAAACCCGTCATGTAAACGGCCTCCGCACCTGCGCGCGCGGCGATGCGGGCGGTGAGCGCGTCGTAGGCGCCGGGCGCGATCAGGGGGCCCGCGGCAAGACGCGCTTTCAGTTTGGCGCCGGCGCTCACTCGTCGTCCTTGATGACGTCGGGGACTTTTTCTTCCGCCGGGATCGCGTAGGCGCCGTTCAGCCAGCGCGCGAGGTCGACGTCGGCGCAGCGCTTCGAACAGAACGGACGAAAGCGTTCCTCCGCCGGTTTGCGGCAGATCGGGCAGTGGCGCACGGCGTCGCTCATTGATCGGCCCCAACGTCGAAGTTCGCGCGCGCGAAGGCGGGACGCGCTTCGAAGCGCAAGCCCGCAGGCACGTGGCGGCGCATTGCGGCCGTCATGTCGTCGCCCTGCGCTTCGATCCAGCGCGTGACTTCGGGCGCGGCATAGGCGACGAGCTTCACGCCGGGGCGCGCCTTCGCCTCGCGCACGACGCGGCGCAGGAGTTCGGCGGCGACGGTTGCGACCGTCCTCAAGCGACCGTGACCGTGACAGGGTTCGCAGCGTTCGGAGAGCAGCTTCGACAGCGGCTCGCGTACGCGTTTCCGCGTCATCTCGACGAGGCCGAATTCGGACATCGGAAGGATCTGGGTCGGGGTTCTGTCCTTCGACACGCTGTCGGCGAGGACGGTCAGGACCTGGGCGATGTTTTCAGGTTCGGCGAGATGGATGAAGTCGATGACGATCAGACCGCCAATGCCACGCAGGCGAAGCTGGCGGCCGATTTCGGCAGCGGCTTCCAGGTTCGTCTTCAGCGAGGTTTGTTCGAGGCCGGTCGCTTCGGTGTAGCTGCCCGAATTCACGTCGACGGAGGTTAGCGCCTCCGTCGTTTCGAACGTGATCCAGCCGCCGGACGGCAGGCGCACGCGCGGCCCGAGCAACATCTCGACTTCGGCCTCGATGCTGTAGAGGTCGAAGAGTTCGCCGGGGCCGTTGAAGAGTTGAATCTTGTCGAGCGCCTGCGGCATGGCGCGCGTCGCGTAGGCGCGGGCTTGAGCCACCGCTTCGGCGTCGTCGATCAAGATGCGCGTCGTGTCGTCGTCGACGCCGTCGCGCATTGTGCGCTCCACGGGGTCGAGGTCGGCGTAGATCGTGGCCGGGACCTTGGCCATGTTGCGCTTGGCTTGAATCGCGCGCCATTCGTCGCCGAGGCGCGCGATGTCGGAGGCGATGTCTTCGCGCGAGGCGGAAAGCGCCGCGGTGCGCACGATGTAACCTGCGCCCGCCGCCGCACGCGGATCGTTCGCGGCGATGTCGTTCAGAAGCTCGGTCAGGCGGGCGCGCTCGGCTTCGTCTTCGATGCGGCGCGAGAGCGCGACACCCGATTGGTTCGGTACCAGCACGACCAGACGGCCGGGGATCGTGACGTTCGCCGAGAGACGCGCGCCCTTGTCGCTGATCGGATCCTTGATCACCTGCACGACGACGGCTTCGCCTTCGCGCACGCATTTCGTGATACAGGGTTGGTCCATGAAGCTCGGCAAGTCGGAGAGACAACGCGCCTCACGCGCGGCGAGGAAGCCCGCCTTCTCGAGCCCCAAGTCGACGAACGCTGCCTGCATGCCGGGCAGCACGCGCTGCACGCGGCCCAGCATGATGTTGCCGAGCAGGCGATGACCGCTGCGTCCGGCGCGCACCGCGTCGCCCGGCTGCATCGTTCGTTCGATGAAAAGTTCGCGCAAACGCGCTTCTTCGACGATCGCGACCCGCGTTTCCGACGGGGCGACGTTGATCAGGACTTCGGACGCCATGCAGGCTCAACCAATGCGATAGTTGCGATTGGCATGCAGTCTAGCAGGTTCATACCGCGCCGCACGACCTTAACAACTGAAAGGTCTCGGTGAGCGGCAGTCCGACAACATTCGAATAGGAGCCTGAGAGGAAACGCACAAAGACTGCCGCCTTGCCTTGGATCGCATAGCCGCCTGCTTTGCCGCGGCCTTCGCCCAAGCGCACATAGTCGGCGATTTCATTCGTATCGAGGCGGCGAAACGCAACTTTCGTTTCGATCGTCCGAGTGCGGAGTTTTCCATCCGCGTCCACGACCATGATCGCGGTGATGACCGTGTGGCGGCGGCCTGACAAAAGTTGCAAGCACTTCGTGACGGTGGCGTCATCTTCTGCTTTGGGGAGAATTCGCCGGCCGCAGGCGACGACCGTATCGGCTGCGAGAATCACGGCGCGTTCGTTCGTGGCAAGACGCGCGTGCGCCGCTCGCGCCTTCTCGTTTGCGATGCGCTCTGCGTGCGCGCGCGGCAGTTCCTTCGCGCGGACGCTTTCGTCGATATCGGCTGGCGCGACGCGTGCGGGGGTGATGCCGATTTGATCGAGCAGCGCGAGACGTCGCGGACTTGCGCTAGCGAGGATGAGAGGCGGCTTCACCCGGGCGAAGCTACTTGCTGCGATAGACGATGCGGCCCTTGGAGAGATCGTAGGGCGTCATTTCGACGGTGACTTTGTCGCCAGCGAGCACGCGGATGCGGTTCTTGCGCATCTTGCCCGCGGTGTGCGCGATCACGATGTGGTCGTTGTCGAGCTTCACGCGGAACGTCGCATTCGGCAGGAGTTCGACCACCGTGCCTTCGAAACTGAGAAGTTCTTCCTTCGCCATTCACATCCTTCTTGCCCCTGGGAGCGCCGACTTTCTGCCGGCACTTGGGGCGTTTTCGATTTGTGGACAAGAGCCGGCTGGAAGCCGACGTTTCCATGAAATTCGGCCGGAGAATGGTCCGGCGACACCCCGAAAAGCAAGCATTTTACGGCTCGGGCGCTGGCCGTGCGGCAAAGCGCTCTTTCAAAAAGCGCAGGATCGTGTCGCGTGCCTGGCGATATGCGATCAAACGCTGCTCTCGTGAACCGTCGTAAGCGCTTGGGTCCGGGACTTTCCAGTATTCGACTTCGACCGCCATCGTGCGTGTGAGTTCGAGTGCCTTGTGGCGCGCCTGGGGGCTCAGCGTGATGATCAGATCGAACGAC
Source organism: Alphaproteobacteria bacterium (assembly GCA_016792785.1). GTDB lineage: Bacteria > Pseudomonadota > Alphaproteobacteria > Micropepsales > Micropepsaceae > SZUA-430. The sequence goes on along the minus strand of JAEUML010000045.1, from coordinate 3,606 downwards.
GTGTCAGCCAACGTCTCGAACGATTTCGGATGAAGATGCGCAAGGTCGATGCCGATCTCGTCCATCACTTCGACGGCGAGCGGATCGAGCACGCCCGCCTTCACGCCGCAGGATTCGACGTACACGTGCGTGCCGAAGAGATGCTTCATCAACGCCGCCGCCATCGGCGAGCGAATCGCGTTCATCGAACAGGAAAACAGAACCGCGTCCGGCAGTTCCTCACCGTTGGGGCCGTGCGTCATCGCTGTCAGACCTTGACGTGAAGCGCGCAGATCAGCGTGAACAGGCGGCGCGCAGTGTCGTGATCGACGGCGATTTTTCCCGTCAGGCGTTCGGCGAGCAACTGTGAGCCTTCGTCGTGCAGGCCGCGGCGGCCCATGTCTATCGCCTCGATCTGCGAGGGCGAGGCGGCGCGGATCGCCTGATAGTAGGTTTCGCACACGACGAAGTAATCGCGGATCACGCGCTTCAATGGCGTGAGCGAAAGCACGTGCGTCGCGTGCGCGATACCGTCTTCGAGCTGCACTTCGAAGACCAGACGATTTTCCTGCACGGCGAGTTTCAGCCGGTAGGGGCCGGGCGCGGTCGCGTTCGCGGGGGCGAACGAGTTCTCTTCGAGCAGATCGAAGATCGCGATACGGCGTTCGTGTTCGACGTCGGGACCGCGCGGCGCGATCGAGCCTTCGTCGAGCACGACATCGATGAGACGCGTCAAGGGTTTGTCCTCGCTCATCGATTCAACCGGATGCGGATCGAGCGGGCGTGGGCGGCGAGACCTTCGGCGTCGGCGAGCGTCGCCGCGGATTTGCCGAGCGCGCTCAGCGACTCCGCCGAACACCCTAAGATCGTCGTGCGCTTCATGAAGTCGAGCACGGAGAGGCCCGATGAGAAGCGCGCGGCGCGGGCGGTTGGCAGCACGTGGTTCGGTCCGCCGACGTAGTCGCCGATCGCTTCGGGCGTGTGCGCCCCTAAAAAGATCGCGCCGGCGTGCTTGATCCGCCTCGCGAGCGCGTTCGGGTCGGCGACACAGAGCTGCACGTGTTCGGCGGCGATGCGGTCGGCGAGCGCGGGCGCCTCGTCGAGCGTGCGCACGCGGATGATCGCGCCGTGCGCGTCCCAACTCGCGCGCGCAATCTTTTCGCGCGGCAGGGTCGTGAGTTGCTTTTCGACCGCAAGCGCGACTGCACGCGCGAACATCTCGTCATCGGTGATCAAGATGCTCTGGGCGGTTTCGTCGTGTTCGGCTTGGGCGAGCAGATCGGCCGCGATCCAGGCAGGATCGTTCGCCTTGTCGGCGACGATCAGCACTTCCGACGGACCGGCGATCGAGTCGATGCCAACTTGCCCGAAAACCTGGCGCTTCGCCGCGGCGACATAGGCGTTGCCGGGACCCACAATCTTGTCAACGGGAGCGATCGTCTTCGTGCCGTAGGCAAGCGCGGCGATCGCCTGGGCGCCGCCGATGCGATAGATCTCGTTCACGCCGACAAGGTCGGCGGCCGCCAGCACCAGCGGATTGAGCTTGCCATCCGGCGCGGGCGTGGCCGCCACGAGGCGCTTCACGCCCGCGATCTTCGCCGGGATCGCGTTCATCAGCACGCTCGACGGATAGGCGGCGAGGCCGCCCGGGACGTAGAGCCCCGCCGCGTCGACCGGCGTCCAGCGCGCGCCCAGCGTGACGCCGGTTTCGTCCGTGTGGAGATCGTCGCGAGGTTTGTGGCGGCAGTGGAACGCTTCGATGCGTTCGGCGGCGACTTTCAGCGCGGCCAGCGCTTCGGGTGGCACCGCGGCCTTGGCCTCGGCGACTTCACTGGCGCGGACGCGCAGGTTGTCCGCCGTGAGAGCAAACCGATCGAAGCGCTTTGTGTAGTCGAAGAGCGCGCCATCGCCGCGCAGCTTCACTTCCGCGATGATCGTCGCCACGGCCGTGGAAACATCGGCCTCTGCGCCGCGCGCGCGTGCGAGGAAAGCAGCGAACGCGGCGTCGAAGTCGGGTTGTGTCGTGTTGAGGCTTCGGGGCATCGCAGCTGTTAGCCCAGAGGCTCTTCGACGTCGGCGCCGTGGCCGGGGCGGCTCGCCGTCGGCCAAGGCGTGCTCACGTCGGTCAGCCAGGCGTCGAGGCACTCGACCTCCAGTTTGATTGCGCCACCGCCGGCGAACGTCAGCTTGATCACGCCTGCGGTTTCGTTCTTCGGTTCGAAGGCAAGCGTCAGGAGTTCGGCGACGGCCTCTTTGTTGCTGAGGCGCAAGCCTTGCGTCTGCACGCGCTCGACGCCGTCGAAGTGCAGCGCGGAGCGGACGCGGCGATAGCCTTTCGCGTCGGGTTTCGCGCCCTTGCCCTTGTCGAGTTCGACGTCCTCCCACATGAAGCGGTTGAACATCACGGCGAAGCGGCGCTTCTGCGGCTGATAGGCCATGTCGCCGACCATGGCGATCGCGTCCTGAAGATGGGCGGCGACGACGCTCAAATCCATGGCGTCGACCGCGCGCAGGCGCAGCGCGTCCGTCATGGCCGTTCTCTTTCCGCAATCATCAGCCCGAGCGCCCGTCTCTCTCGCCAGAATCCGCCGGGAAAGTGCAGAAATGCGGCGATTTGTGCAAGCGCTAAGGCGGAGCCGCGATCCTCAGCCTTTCACGCGCTTTATGTCGGCGCCTAGGGCAGAGAGTTTCTCCTCAATGCGCTCGAAGCCGCGGTCGAGGTGGTAGACGCGGTTGACGATCGTTTCGCCTTCGGCGGCGAGGCCCGCGATGACGAGGCAGGACGACGCGCGCAAGTCCGTTGCCATCACCGGCGCGCCGCGCAGGCGTTCGACGCCACGCACCACCGCCGTCTGATGATCGATCGTGATGTCGGCGCCCATGCGCATCAGTTCGGGCGCGTGCATGAAGCGGTTCTCGAAGATCGTCTCGGTGATGTGCGAGACCCCGTTCGCGGTCGCCATCAGCGCCATGAGCTGGGCCTGCATGTCGGTCGGGAAGCCGGGATAGGGCTCGGTCGTCACGTCGACACCGGTGTAATGCGCGCCGTTGCGCGAGACGCGCAAGCCGCGGTTCGTGCGTTCGATCTTGACGCCCGCGCCTTCGAGGACCGGAATCACTGCGCCGATCGTGTCGCCGCGCGCGCCGACGAGTTCGACTTCGCCGCCGGCCGCCGCCACCGCCATCGCGTAGGTGCCGGTTTCGATTCGGTCGGGCAGCACCGTGTGGCTTGCGCCGTGCAGGCGGTCGACGCCTTCGATCGTGATCGTGCGCGTCTCAAGGCCGTCGATCTTCGCGCCCATCGCCAGCAGGCAATGGCCGAGGTCGGTGATCTCGGGCTCCATCGCCGCGTTCTCGAGCACGGTCGTGCCCTTCGCGAGGCACGCGGCCATCATCAGGTTTTCGGTGGCACCGACCGAGACAAACGGAAACGCGAAGCGCGCGCCGTGCAAGCCCTTTGGCGCTTTGGCGATGACGTAGCCCTGGTCGATCTCGATCTCAGCCCCCATCGCCTCGAGGCCTTTGATGTGCAGATCGACAGGGCGCGTGCCGATGGCGCAGCCGCCGGGCAGTGAGACCTTCGCCTCATGGCAGCGCGCGATTAGCGGGCCGATGACGAGGAAGCTC
>JAEUML010000369.1 GCA_016792785.1 Alphaproteobacteria bacterium | reverse complement strand
GTGCCGGCCGATGGTTTACGGCCGAACGCGGCTTGAGTTTCGCAGGCCCCTTCGTCCATATGTCCGGCCCCGATTTCCGGCTAGACTGTTCCCCGTGACGCGCAAGCTTTTCATCAAGACCTATGGCTGCCAGATGAACGCCTACGACTCCGCCCGCATGGCGGACGTGATGGCGCCGCACGGCTACGCCGTGACGGACACACCGGACGATGCGGACATGGTGGTGTTGAACACTTGCCATATCCGCGAGAAGGCGGCGGAGAAGGTCTATTCGGAACTTGGGCGGATGCGCGCGTTGAAGCGCGAGAAGGCGGCGCAGGGCTCGCGCATGATTGTCGCGGTCGCAGGCTGCGTCGCGCAGGCCGAGGGCGAAGAGATGTTGCGCCGCTCCGACCTCGTCGACATCGTGGTCGGGCCGCAGGTCTATCATCGCTTGCCGGAGATGGTCGCCAAGCTTGCGCGCGAGAGGCGTGTGCTCGATACAGATTTTCCCGCTGTCGACAAGTTCGACGCGATGCCCGCGACGAAGCGCGTCGATGGACCGACGGCGTTCCTGACGGTGCAGGAAGGTTGCGACAAGTTCTGTACGTTCTGTGTCGTGCCTTACACACGCGGCGCCGAATACTCGCGCGCTGTTGCGCAGATCGAGACGGAGGCGCGGGGGCTCGTCGATCTCGGCGTGCGCGAGATCACGCTGCTTGGGCAAAACGTCAACGCATTCCACGGGATTGGGCCCGACGGTGAGACCTGGGGTCTTGGGCGCTTGATCCGGTATTTGGCGCGGATCGAGGGGCTCGCCCGGTTGCGCTACATGACGAGCCATCCGCGCGACATGGACGACGAGTTGATCGCGGCGCATGCGGAAGAAAAAAAACTCATGCCCTTTCTGCACCTGCCGGTACAGTCGGGGTCCGACGCGGTGCTGGAAGCCATGAACCGCGGCCACACGGCCGATGATTACCGGCGGCTCGTCGCGCGCATCCGCAAAGCCCGGGGCGACATCGCGCTGTCGTCGGACTTCATCGTGGGCTTTCCCGGCGAAAGCGACGAAGACTTCGAGGCGACGATGTCGCTCATCCGCGAGATCGGCTTCGCGCAGTCGTTCTCGTTCAAGTTTTCACCGCGTCCGGGTACGCCCGCCGCCGCGGCGCGCAAGCAGATCCCCGAGAGCGTGATGGCCGAGCGGCTTGAGCGGTTGCAGGCGCTCTTGAACGCGCAGGCGTCGTCGTTCGCGCACGACTGCGTTGGGTCGAGCTTCGACGTGCTGCTCGAAAAGCCTGGCCGCTACGACGGGCAGCTGATGGGGCGCAGTCCTCATTTGCAGCCGGTTCACGTCATGGCGCGCGGGCACCGGATCGGCGACATTGTGCGCGTGAAAATCAAGGATGTGATGGTTCACAGTCTGAGCGGCGAACTAGTCACCGGCCAAACGCCGGCGATGGCGGAGGCGGTTTGAACACGCGCGCGAAGAAGCCCGAAGGTCAGGTTTCGCATCTCGAGTTCGCGGACAATGCCGTACTGGCGCGCGTCGTGGGCGCGCACGACCGGCATTTGGCCGAGATCGAGCGCAAGCTCGACGTTGCGATCACGCGGCGCGGCAATCATTTCACGCTGCATGGCGGGGCGTCGGCGCGGGCGCACGCGGCGCAAGTGTTGCGCGACATCTATGCGCACGCCTTCGACGGACACGACGTGACGGCGACCGATCTCGACCGCGCGATGCGGCTTGGACTTGCGTCGGATTCGGTGGTGCCGAGCACCGCGACCGTGTCGACGCCGAAGCGCGCGATCAAGCCGCGCACGCCCGTGCAGGCGCGTTATCTCGAAGCGCTCGTGCGTAATGATCTGGTTCTGGGCCTCGGGCCCGCGGGTACCGGCAAGACTTATCTCGCGGTCGCTGTCGGCGCGAGCATGCTGGCGCGCGGCGAAGTCGACCGGCTGATCCTTTCGCGGCCCGCAGTTGAGGCCGGCGAGCGGCTTGGCTTCCTGCCCGGCGACATGAAGGAGAAGGTCGATCCTTATCTCAGGCCGCTTTACGATGCGCTCTACGACATGCTGCCTGCTGAGCAGATTCAGCGGCGGATCGACGAAGGCGTGATTGAAGTTGCGCCGCTCGCCTTCATGCGTGGGCGCACGCTCGCCCATTCCTACGTGATCTTGGACGAAGCGCAGAACTGCACGACGCAACAGATGAAAATGTTCCTGACGCGGCTCGGCGAAGGCGCGCGCATGGCAGTCACGGGCGATCCGACGCAGACCGACCTGCCGCCGGGACAGACCTCGGGCTTGAGCGAGGCGCGACAGGTTCTCAAGGGCGTCGAAGGGGTCGAGATGGTCGAGTTCACCGACGCCGACGTCGTGCGTCACCCGCTGGTGCAGCGGATCGTGCGGGCCTATGCCGCCCATGACGACCGGCGGGCGATGGCGCCGAAGCGGCAGACCTGATGGCCCGAAGCGGTCTTGAGATTACCGTGCAGGTCGAATGTCCCGCCTGGCGCAAAGCGTGGCCGCGTCTTGCCGCCGATGCGCGCGGTGTGGTGCGGGCGGCGGTCGAGCGGCCCGAGTTGTCTTCGGCGGCAGGGGAGGTTGCGATCGTCTTCGCCGACGATCAGCGCCTTCGGGGCCTCAACGCGCAATTCCGGGCGAAGGACCGGCCGACCAACGTGCTTTCGTTTCCCGACCCCGTACAGCCGCTTGGCGGAATTGCACTCGCTTTCGAGACGGTTTCGGGCGAGGCGAAGGGCCAAAAGAAAGCGTTTGTTAATCATTCTAAACACCTGATTCTACACGGTTTATTACATCTCCTTGGGTACGACCATGAGACCCCGCGCGATGCGCGCTTGATGGAGGGGCTCGAAATCGCCATCCTGACCGACATGGGCATCCCCAATCCCTACATCCTGAAGGCGAACGCGCGTGCCTGAATCCGATTCGGGCGCAGCGACGGCAGACCCAAGTCCCGACAAACAAAAGCCGTCTTGGCCGAAATTGGTCGACCTGATGCGCCGGTTGCTGCCGGGGCGGGGCGAAGCCGCACGGCTGCGCGAAAGCTTGGAAGAGGTCATCGAGGAGAGCGACGCGGTCGATCGCCCGCTCGCGAGCGAAGAGCGCTCGATGATGCTCAACATCTTGAATTTCGGCGAGCTCAAGGTCGCCGACATTATGGTGCCGCGCGCCGACATCATCGCCGTCGAGGCGAGCACGCCGCTGCCCGACCTCGTGCGCATCTTCCGCGACGCGCAGCATTCGCGCCTGCCGGTCTATCGCGATACGCTCGATAACCCGGTCGGCATGGTGCACATCAAAGACCTGATCGGACTTGCGGTGCCTGAGGCCGAAGGCGCGCCGCATCCGAAGACAATGCAGGACATCCGCCGCGAGGTGCTGTTCGTGCCGCCGTCGATGCCGGTCGTGAACCTGCTCGTGAAGATGCAGTCGACGCGTATTCATCTCGCGCTCGTCATCGACGAATACGGCGGCACCGACGGGCTTGTTTCGATCGAGGACCTGGTCGAGCAGATCGTCGGCGACATCGAAGACGAACACGACACGGACGAGGCGAAGCTCATCATCCCGCGCAAGGACGGCGAGTTCGACGCCTCCGCGCGGGCCGATCTCGAAGAGGTCGAGAAGGCGGTCGGGTTCGCGCTTGTCGACGAGGAAGAGGCCGAGGAGATCGACACGCTCGCGGGGCTCGTGTTCTCGCTCGTGGGGCGCGTGCCGCAGCGGGGCGAGATCGTCGCGCATCCGGCGGGCGTCGAGTTCGAAGTGCTGGACGCCGATCCGCGCCGGCTGAAGCGGTTGCGCGTGCGGGTGACGAAGCCGAAGGACAGCAGCGACACGCCGCTGGCCGACACGTCCGACGACGCCAAGAACGACGACAAATCGCCGATGGCGGCGGTGAATGGCTAGCACCGTCCTGGACGGCTTGCGCAAAATCGATGTTTCACCGGCTCTGATCGGGGCCGCAGCATGGCTGCGATCGTTGAGCGGCTGGCGGCGGCTTCTTGCGGCTGCAGGTTTGGGTGCCGTCGCAGCGCTTGCCTATGCACCGTTCTATTTCTGGCCGCTGCTGTTCGTGGCGTTTCCGGCTTTGGTGTGGATGATTGATGCCGCGCAGGGCCCGCGCGCGTGGCGTGGCGCGGCGCTGACCGCTTGGGCGTTCGGTACCGGATATTTCTTCGTCGGGTTGCATTGGGTCGGGTTTGCGTTCGTCGTCGATGCGGATCGTCATGCGTGGCTGCTGCCGTTCGTGGCGGTGCTGTTCCCGGGCGGGCTTGCGCTGTTCTTCGCTGCCGCTGCGGCACTCGTGCGGCTGTGCTGGTCGAATGGTCCGGCGCGCATCGCACTGCTGGCTTCAGGCCTTGCCGCTGCCGAATGGCTGCGCGGCCATATCCTGACTGGGTTTCCGTGGAACCTGCCCGGCTATACGTGGTCCGGCTTCGACGTGATGTTCCAGACGGTCTCGCTCTACGGGATCTATGGCTTGAGCCTGGTCACGCTTGCAGCGGTCCTGTTGCCGGCGGCGCTGCTGAACGCCGACGGGAGGTGGGCGGGGCTTCGCTGGCCGCCTCTCGCGGCGCTGGGCCTTCTGGTTTGCCTGTTCGCTTTCGGATGGATACGCCTGCCCGCGGAGCCCGTGGCGACAGTGGAGGGCGTCGCGCTGCGCATTGTGCAGCCGAATGTGCCGCAAGCGGAGAAGTGGGTGCCGGGCCTCTTGGAGCGCAATTGGCACGGATTGATCGAGCTGACGCGCCGGCCGGGGTTCGAGAGCCGGACGCATGTCATTTGGCCGGAAGCGGCGCCGCCGTTCCTGCTGCTGGCAGAGCCCGCGGGCCTTGAGGTGATGGCACAGGTTTTGCCGGATACGTCGACTCTCCTAACAGGCGTCGTGCGTATCGAGCAGGAGGGCGACCTGCGCCGGTTCTTCAACAGCATGGCGGCGATCTCAGGTAAGGGCCAAGTGCTCGCCGTTTACGATAAGGCGCATCTCGTGCCGTTCGGCGAGTACCTGCCGCTCTATCAGTTGCTCGAGCCTCTCGGCATCACGAAGCTGACCGGCGGGTCGGGGGGCTATACACCCGGGACCGGCGTGCGGACGCTTTCTATTCCGGGGACGCCAAGCTTCAGTCCGTTGATCTGCTACGAGCTGATATTCCCAGGTGCGGTGGTCGAGCCTGGTAAACGACCCCAATGGCTTGTGACGATGACCGATGACTCCTGGTTCGGTCCGTGGACCGGGCCTTATCAACACCTCGGCATCGCAAAGGTGCGTGCGGCGGAAGAAGGGCTGCCCATCGTGCGCGCGGCAAACACGGGCGTGTCGGCGGTGATCGATCCGTTCGGACGCGTCACCGTATCTCTCGGTCTCGACGAATCAGGAGTTGTGGACTCACCACTGCCAGGCAGGATTGCAACCACCCTCTACGCATTCGTCGGTGACGCGATTTTTTCAATCATGCTCATCGCGCTCACGTGTGCTGGGTTGTTTTTTTCTCGATCTGCCAAAGAAGGTAGTTGACCATTACAACCACGTAGCATTAAGTGAGAATCATTGAAGTCCAGGTTGGCTACTGGGGGTCGACTTGGAATCAGGTTGTAGCGCAAGGGGTGCGCCGCGACCCACTGACCCCCACAACCGTCAACTTGTAGCTGCGTCGCGTATTGACGTGCCTGAACGTGCCCTCGGGGGGCAAGACCGTCAAAAAAAGACGGTCACCGACAAGACTATTTCGTGGTGTTCGATTCGCACTCTGGTGGTTGCGCGTCGAGCTTCTTGTCAGTCGTAACAGGAGTTCCCCCCTTGGCCAAAAAGCAACCCTCTGCAGTTGATGGACATGTTGGTAGCCGCGTGCGCTTGCGCCGGATGCTGATCGGAATGAGCCAGGAAAAACTTGGCGAACTTCTGGGCCTCACGTTCCAGCAGGTCCAGAAGTACGAAAAGGGCGCCAACCGTATCGGCGCCAGCAGGCTCTATGAAATCTCCCACATTCTCGGCGTGCCCGTGTCGTACTTCTTCGACGACGTGCCGCTGGGCGACGCCACGGTGCGCCGCACGAGCGGTCACACGCCGAGCACGACCGACATCGATGCCGGTCCCTACATGATGGAATTCGTGTCGAGCGCCGAAGGTTTCCAACTTGTGCGCGCGTTCACGAAGATCACCGACCCGCGCGTGCGTAAGCGCATGCTCGAGCTCGTCAAATCGCTGACCGGCGAGGAAGAAGTCTATCCGGACTTCCGCGTCGTCGAACTGCGGGAAGCGCAACGCGCCTAACGCACACGTGCCTGACATCAGCCGCGTCCTTCGCGACCCCCGCGATCGGCGCGGCTCTTTTTTTGTCGTGAGCGCAGCCGGGGTCGCGCGGGCGATTGATCCGCCCGCAATGCCGCAACCTTTGGCCGAATGCGCGGCGCCCTGCGGGATGCGTCAGAGCGGCTCTGGCGGGCCTGCTTGACGTGGGGGGCTATCCCTG
>JAEUML010000360.1 GCA_016792785.1 Alphaproteobacteria bacterium | reverse complement strand
AGCCGAGTTAGGAAGCCCACGGACGATTTACCAGACCCTGCACGCGAATTCGGCGCGCGATACTTGCGTTGGCGTGGCCGAGCCCGCACACTTCAGGGGCAGGTTCATGGGAACAGGGGATCGCAATGCGCTTGGTGCTGATTGCAGGCGCGCTGGCCGGCCTGGCGCTGATGACGTCGTGGCCGACCGTCTATGCCGCCTCCGGCGACAAGGCCGCCTCGCTCGCCGCGTTCGACACGGTCGCAAAGGTCATGACCCATCCCCGCTGCATGAACTGCCACACCACGACCGCCTGGCCGACCCAAGGCGACAAGAGCGAGCGTCACGGCTTCAACGTGGTGCGCGGTCCGGACGGCAGAGGCCAAGGCGGCATGCGCTGCTCGAACTGCCACAAGGACAAGAACATCGCGAACATCCCGGGCGCCAAGGACTGGCACATGCCACCGCTGAGCCAAGGTTGGACCGGCCTCACCCCTGGCGCGCTCTGCCGCACGCTCGGCGATCCGGAGAAGAACGGCAACCGCACGGGCGCCAAGATCCTCGAACATGTCCACGCCGACGCGCTGGTCGTCTGGTCCTGGACGCCGGGGGCCAAGCGCACGCCGCCGCCGGTCACGCACAAAGACTTCGTCGCCGCCGCCGAAACCTGGATCAGGACGGGTGCCCACTGCCCCAGCTCGTGAGCCGCCCATCTATTCACGCGCGCCACAGGTGATAGAAGTCACCTGATGCGTCTGACGCCCGTCCAAGGCACGATCCTGTTCTTCTTTCTCGCCCCCGGAACCGTCGCCGGGTTGATCCCCTGGGCGATCACGGGTTGGACGTTCGAACCCGCGTTTCTGGGCAATGACGCAACGCGCTTCGCAGGCGCAGCGCTGGTCTTCGCCGCCCTCGACATCGTGATCGATTCTTTCGCCCGCTTCGCCGTCACCGGCAAGGGGACCCCCTCGCCCACGAACCCAACCGAGACATTGGTCGTCGAGGGGTTCTATCGTCACGTGCGCAACCCTATGTACGTCGCCGTTCTGACCGCCATTTTGGGCCAAGCAGTCCTGTTCGGCAGCGACCACCTTCTGGTCTACGCCGCGGCTGTATTCGCGGTGTTTCATGCGTTCATCGTGCTCTACGAAGAGCCGACGCTCGCCCGCACGTTCCCCGATGCATTCAAGGCTTACCGCGCCGCTGTCCCGCGTTGGCTCCCACGCCTCACACCGTGGCAGCCGTCACAAGAGTGATTTCTGACGAAGAAGAAACTTGCGGAGCCCGGCTCGCACGCGCATCTGTTGACGCACGTCAAAGGCCCCTGGGCCATACGCGGCTAGTCTGTTATTGAGGCAACGTGTTCGGTTGCGCCCGTCTCGCGCGCAAGGCCGGCAAGGGCAACAGCGGCCCACTTCCGGCAAGCCGGCATCGGCGTGGGTTTGGCCGCGATTTCGGCGAACAGAAAGCTTCTCAAAAGTGGAAGCGATCGCCGGCCGGAACTTTGACACCTGCCACCGCGAAGCAAGGAAGCCCCACCATGCCGCACGACAAGAACGATAAGCACGACAAAACCCCCGCCGAAGTTCTCGCCGAACTGATGAACGTGCCCTTCCCGAACGCCGCTTATCTTGACGCCATGCGCCGCGTTTTCGCGATGCAAAAGCGTATGCTGGACGACTTCCAAGGCAATCTCGACAAGTGGTTCGAGCGCCGTCGCGAAGGCGCCGAGGCGACGATCGCCATGCTGAACGAAGTGCACGGCGAGCGCGACAACGAAAAGCGCGCCGAGGCCTGGCAGCGCTGGGTGTCGGGCACGATGGCACGCATCATGGACGACGTTCAGACGCAGTTCGACGTCATGTCGAAGATCACGGGCCAGCTCGCCGAAAACGGCGAAGTGAAGCTGCCCGTGGATCTCAAGGAACGTCCGCTGAACGGCAAATCGGGCGCGCACGCACTACCGAAGAAGCCCACGGCAGCGCGCGCCAAGCCTACAACGCCGCGCGACGTACCTTCCACGCACTGACGCTCGCGCTTCGTTGCGCCGCAACAAAATGAACGCCGCTTAGGCACGCTGCTGCGGCGCAAGCGGGCAATTGCCCGATGCTGCATCGCACACGACTCGGTGCGATCGCTCAATTGACCGTGCGCGCGTTCAGTCCGTCTTCATCGCTTGGACAATTTGTCACCAAACATTCAGGGACAAGCAGGCGATCCTGTGTCAGCATCGCAACCGGTGGAGGTTGAATCGTCGGCTGAAGCACTCCGGACGGCGATGGGCGAACCCAAAAAACGGGAGTGGCCAAGATGAAGGATCGGCTCTTCGAACTGGTGGCGTTGGGGCCTGAACTGCGTGACGAAGCCAAGCGTCACGGCAGAGGCGTCAATGAATCCTACTTGGCGGTGCACAAAGTGCTCGCGCGCGCGTTCAGCGACGCGCAATCGATCCCGAGCGAGCGCCTGCGCGCGCACCTCTCCAAACGCCTCGAAGAAACACTGCAACACGGCGCATAGACTAACCTGACCCGCATTCCCGAGTGTCATGGTCCGCGAAGGCGGACCACCCACGACTTTCTTCCGCTCGGACGTGTCAAGTCGTGGATGGTTCGCCTTCGCGAACCATGACACTCGACTTGGAGACTACTTCCTGATCTTGCAGCGCAGGTACTTCGTCCCCGGAACCCCGGCCACCGGCGGTGACGGCTCTTCGCTGAGCCGATCGAGCCCGGCGAGCGCCAGCCGCTTCTCCGCCGTACCGTCGAGATAAATGCCGGACGACGCCGTCTCCATGCGCACGAAAAGATACGTTCGCGGCAACGTTCCGCCGTCGTGAACGCGCAGCGAACCACCCGGACCCGCTTCGATCCACAGCGTGCCGCCGTCGCCGAACAACCCGACACTCGAGGGCGTCCGCACGCCCGCGGCAGGGCACGTGTTCTTGGACAGCGCACCCGAATAGGGCTGCCAGTTGATATCGACGCGGCCCCACGGACCCGCCAACCGCTCCGCGAACTCGACCTGCGGCGCGGCAGCGGCAATCCCCGCCCACGCCAGCGAAACGACCGCGGCCACATTCGCCAACCCACGCATCGAGGGAACCTCCCACTCAACCCGGGGCAGTTTGAGCCCGTTCCTTCAGCGCTTCAAGCAATTCGCTCCACCATTCGCCGTTCCGCCGCAGGAACAGAGCCTCTGGGAAACCATGTTTGGCGACGTTTGACGCAGGGACAGTGTCCCAGCCGCGATGCTCGACCGTCACCCGCGTCTCGTCGCCGACCGCATCGAAGCGCACCTCGACCTCGGTCGCCTGACCGGGCGCGAACGTCGCCTGCCGCCAACCGAAGACCAGCCGCTCGCCCGGCGCCCAAACGCTGATCGTACCGATTTCGAAGACCTTGCCGTTCTTGAGCGTCTCGACGAAGCGCCCGGCCCTACCCTCATCGTCGGGCGGCTCGAAGGCGAGCCGTCCCGGACTGCGCGGCGTGAACTGGAAGAACGCGCTCGGCCGCCACCAAAGCGCGACCTCTTGCGTGAACACCTCGAACGCGCGCAACGGCGACGCCTTCACGCGCAACGCCACGACGACGCGCGACGTCACGGCTTGCGTTCCAGATGCGCCTTGAACGCCGATAGCTGATCGGCCCACAGCCGCTCCGTCGTCTCAAGCCACGCCTTGAGCGCACCAAGCGGCGCCGTCTTGAGTTCATAGATGCGCACCCGCGCATCGAACGCGGGATGCGTCTCGCCGACAAGGCCGCACGCCTTGAGCCGCCGCAGATGCCGGCTCATCGCCGGCGCCGCAACACCGACAAGCCGGGAAAGATCACCCGCACTCCGCGCGCCCCCGCGCAGCACATCGACGACCTTGCGCCGCTGCGGATCGGCGAGCGCGGCCAACACGGCATCCACATCGCCATGCGCACGCCGCCCCCCACCTCCGCGCTTCACACCCAGCCCTCGATCTTGAGACCCGAGGCTTTCTCCGCTTCTTCGCGCGTCACGGCTTTCACCGTCTGCCCGAACGTCCAGATATGGCCCTCCAGGTCGCGCGCACGATAGGTGCGGTCGCCGTAGAATTGCGTCTCCGGCGCTTGGATGATCTCTGCACCCGCCGCGCGCGCCCGCGCGCAATGCGCGTCAATGTCTTCCGCCAACTGAACGTGAACGGTTTGCGTGTTCTTGCGCCCGATCGACGCTGGACTCTTGTGATCTTCCGTCCACTCGGCACCGACCATGATAACGCCGTTGCCGAACCGCATCTCAGAGTGCCCCAGATTGCCGTCCGCATCGGTGATCACCATGAAGGTCTCAAACCCGAATGCCGCCTCCAGCCACTTGAGCGCCGCTCTGGGGTCGCGATAGCACAATGCCGACATCAAAGAGGGACGCGGTGCCGCTTGGCTCATGAGATTCACCTTCATTTGACGAAATGAACAATATTTCACCAAATTTGCAAATATATGTCAAGCGCGCGCACACCAACCACGCCGCTCAACGCTTCATTGCGGTGCGTCCGGCAGAAACGAAAAATCCATCGTCGTGAAGTCGAGCGCAAAGCCGCCCTCTGCGCGCAGCACGTCCTGCCCCACGGCCCCATGCTCGCCCCGGCCCTCTTTCGAAACGTCGATCGCGCCGACGCGCCGCACACGGCCATCGACGCCCATCGCCACGTTCTTCAGCACCTTGACCTCGATCGTCTTCCTTGCTCCGGCGCCGCCGATCGTCACCGTCTGCGTGTCCGCGTTGCGCATCAGCGCAGGGAACGTATCGGCGAACAATTTGCTGAACGATGAAGACTTCGCCCCGGAATCGAGCAACATGCGCACCGGCCCCGCGTCCGAGACATCAACAATCACCATTGGTCGCAAGACGTCGAGATAGAGATCGCGCTTGGACGGCACGCCAGCGGAAGGCGCACCCACGCGAAACACTTCGCCAGCGAGCGTGCGCGCGAACTCGATGCGCCCCAGTCGCGACAGAACCGGGAACCCGAGGATCGCATCGATCTTGTACGAACCGAACGTCAACGCCTCGTCCGCCATGACGAGGAAGACGACGTTGCGAAACCTGTTCCCCGCGATTTCGACGCTATCGGCGACGCCGATATGGGCCGGCACCGACGCCGATGTCGCACTGCCGACCGAAACGGGCCCCTCCAACATGCGCACACTCAACCGCACTGCGGCCGACCGCGTGATCGTCGACATCCCCGCACCCGTGTCGAGGATGAACTCCTCATCGAGCCCGTTCACGCGGCCAACCGCGCGCGCCAAGTTCGCCGCGTCGCGCTTGATCGCCACGGCGCTGGTCGCCTTGACCTCGTGAATCTGCGCGGGTTCGCCACGCAACGTCTTCGCCACAAGATGCGTCTGCTCGAGCGAATGACGTCCCTCAGCGCTCGGTTCCGTGACTGCCAGCGCCGCTTCCAGCGCTTCAGCCGCCGCCGCGTAGTTGTTCGAGCGGAGCTGAACGCTGCCGAGCAGCGACAACATCTGCCGACGGAGCGCGCCGCCGACCTCAGGCCCGCCCAGCGCCCGCGTCAGCGTCTCGATCGCGTCCTTATCGTCGAACCGCATCCCAGCCGCCTCCGCCGACAGCAGCGCCAATTCGCCGGCGGAAAGCCCCCGCGGGTCTTTGAGCAGCGCCTCGACCGCCATCGGATCGGTCGCCTGGACGGCCGCCAAGACGCGGTCGTCGGCCCGCGCGGCGGCGATCCAAGCAAATCCCGCCAACGCCAAAAGCGCCGGAATTCTGCACATATCTGCCTCCTTAACATGTGAGAAGTCACATGTGATATAATGTAGTCTGCACGACCAGGGAAGACGCCGATCCTCACATGACGCTCAAATTTGCGATACTGGGACTGCTCGCCGAGAAACCGATGAGCGGCTTCGACCTCGTGGGCGAGTTCTCGACCGCCCGCTCCGTCATTTGGCCGGCGCCGCAGAATGAGGTCTACAAAATCCTACGCGCGCTGCTCGCCGAAGGTGCCATCAAGGTCGCCGAACGCGGTGCCCGCGGCCGCGTCGTCTATGCGATCACGCCGGACGGACAAAAGGCACTCGTCGCCTGGCTGGGCGAGCCCAGCGACTACACGATGCGCTACGAACCGATGCTGAAGGCCGTGTTCATGCGCCAAGCGCCGCCAACACTCCGCCGCAAGATCGCCAAAGCCGACCTCGACTTCGCGCATAGCCAATTGGCCGCCCTTCGCAAAGCCGATACCGAACACAAGCGCGCCGGCAACCGCGACAACCGCCAAGACGCCCGCCGCCTCGTCATCCTATTCTATGAAGCAATCGAAAAATGGGCGAAGGAGACGGTGGAATAGCCGATCAAGCATCATGGCCGCGTTTCGCTTGCCCGGCCATGACGAAACTGGTGCCTACAGCGACGCCACCTTGTTACCCGTCGTCAGGTCGAAGTTCTTAAACGGCAACTCTCGAATGCGCTTTCCCGTCAACGCGAAGATTGCGTTGCCGACGGCCGCCGCGACCGGCGCCGTGCCGGGCTCGCCCGCCCCGCCCGTGCGCGCACCGGATTCGATGAAGCGCACTTCGTGCGTTGCCGGCGCATCCCCCATGCGCACCATGTTGTAGTCGGGGAAGTTCTGCTGCACGACCCGGCCCCTGTCGATCGAGATCTCGCCGTAGAGTGCCGCCGTCAAACCATAGACCGCCCCACCTTGGATCTGTGCCGTGAACGTCGCCGGATTGATGACCTCGCCCGGGTCGACCGCGCTCCACATCTTGTGCACGCGCACGCGACCCTCGGCGCCCAGCGAAACTTCCGCGACTTGCGCCACGATCGTGCCGAACGCCTCGCGCAACGAGATGCCGCGCGCGCGACCGGGCTCAAGCGCCGATCCCCACCCCGACATCTCTGCGGCAAGCTCCAGCACCGCCTTGTGCCGCGGCGCGCCCGACAAGTGCGCCTTGCGGAACGCGAACGGATCTTTCCCCGCCGCATGCGCGAGTTCGTCCATGAACGTCTCGATGAAGAAGCCCTGCTGCGTGTGGTCCACGCTGCGCCACGGCCCCCACGGAATGGGATTCGTGCCGCTGGCATAGCGCGCGGCCTGGTTCGCGAAGTCGTAGTTCACGCGCACCGCCTCGGGCGGATCGTATTTCTCCGTGAACGTATGCAGCCAGGCCGTCACCTTGCCGCTGTCGTCAAGCGCGCCGCGCATCTTGGCGACGGAGGCGTGGCGGTAGTTGTCCTGCGTCATGTCTTCTTCGCGGGTGAAGACGACCTGCACCGGCCCTTCGGATTGCCGCGCAATCGCGATCGCGCGCTCGAGATAATTGACCGTCGACCCGCGCCGCCCGAACCCGCCGCCCATCGCCGTGTGGTGAAGCGTCACGTTCTCGATCGGCAGGTCCGCAAACTTCGCAGCCGCCGCCCGCGCGCCGAGCCCGTCTTGGAACCCGCCCCACACGGTCAGCTTGTCGCCCTCGAAATGCGCGGTGCAGTTCATCACCTCCATCGTCGCATGCGCGAGGAACGGCACCCGATACGTCGCCTCGACGACGTTCTTGGCAGCCTTCAGCGCATCGTCGACCGCGCCCGTCGCGTGATCCTCCGACAGGTCACCCTTGGCCAGCGCCGCGTCCATGCCGGCAAAGATCGACGCCTGCGTGAGCGACGCATTCTTGCCCTCGTCCCAAACGGGTTGCAGCGCCGCCATCGCCTCCTTCGCGCGCCAGGTATTGTCGGCGACGACCGCGACCGCGTTGGGCAGCTTCACGACC
>JAEUML010000149.1 GCA_016792785.1 Alphaproteobacteria bacterium | reverse complement strand
GGGGCGCCGAGCAACGGCCAGCCTGGCGCTGCGTCCTTGGCTTCGATCGCCGCTGCCAACACGTTTGGATAGAGGATCGGCGCGATGATCGACGCAACACCCATCAGGCTTCCGAGCGCGCCCTGAAGCTGGCCTTGCTGGCTTGGGTCCACGCGCTGGGTCATCAGCGTCTGCGCCGCGGGGCCGTAGAAGCCCCAGAGCGCTGCGACCGGAATGGCGATCCAAACCCAGAGCGACGCTTCGCCGAATGCGTAGAGCAAGAATCCTGCAATGCCGAACGAGAGGCCGGTGAGGATCGCACGGCGTTCGCCGAGTGCCTTGACGACGGGGCCGACCAGGCCGCCTTGCACGACGATGCTCATGACGCCCACGAGCGCGAGCGCCCACCCGTTCATCGTTTCGTCCCAGCCGTAGCGGTACTTCGTGAACCAGACGAAGACGGCGGGGTAGACGTTGTGGCCGATCATGTAGAGGAACTGCGCGGTCGCAAGGCCGGCGAGCTGTGTGCTCGAGGCGAGCAGGCGGAACGAGCCCAAGGGGTTCGCGCGGGCGAGGGAGAAGTGTTTGGTGCGGCGCTCGGGCGGCAAGGACTCCGGCAGGATGAAGTAACCGTAGGCCGCGTTCGCGAGGCTTAAGGCGGCGGCGATCCAGAACGGCAGTCGAGGATCGATGTTGCCGGCTTGGCCGCCGAGCAAAGGCCCGAGTACGAAGCCGATGCCGAAGGCCGCTCCCATCAGGCCGTAGGCGGCAGAGCGTTTTTCGACCGGCGTGATGTCGGCGATGTAGGCGTTGGCGGTACCGAAGCTTGCGGCCGTCATGCCGGAGATCGCGCGACCGACGAAGAGCCACCAGAGATTGGGCGCGAGCGCCATCAAGATGTAGTCGAGGCCGAGGCCCGTCATCGAGATCAAGAGCACGGGCCTGCGACCGAAGCGGTCGGACAGCGCGCCCTGGATCGGCGTGAAGATGAACTGCATGAACGCCCAGACGAAGCCCATCCATGCGCCGATGCGCACGGCGTCGGCCTCGGCACCGGCCATGAAGTCTTCGATCAGTTCGGGGAGCACCGGAATGATCACGCCCATCGCCAGCACGTCGAGCGTCAGCGTGATGAAGATGAATGCGACCGCGGCGCGGCTGGCGGTCGGGGCGGCGGCTTGGGCGGGCGCGTCGGACATTCGTCTCGTTCTAGCCGGTTTCAAAGGCGCGCGCATAGGTGATGCGCCAGCGGTGGTCTGCAAGCGCGCCGGGGCGCAGTTCGAGCGCCATGAACGACGCGCCCGAGAAAGGCGCTTCGAGGCGCTTGGCTTGCAAGTTTGAGAACCCGAAGCGTGGGTAATATGCAGGGTGGCCGAGCACGACCGCGATCTCTTCGCCCGCGTTTCGCAGGTCCGTCAGCGCCGTGCGAGTCAGGGCGTCGCCGATGCCCTTCCGTTGCAACGCCGGGGCAACGGCCAGCGGTGCAAGAGCGACGGCACGCAAACTCTGGCCGGCGCCTTCGGCGCTCAAGCGCGAGAACGCGATGTGGCCGACGAGCCCGCCTTGTGCCTCTTCCGCGACGCGTTCGAGGACCATGTCGCCGTCGCGGCGCAGGGCTTCGACGAGCGCGACTTCGGCTTGGCCGCCGAACGCAGCCTCGATGACCGACGCGATTGCGCCGTCGTCTTGGCGCGCGCGGGGGCGGATCGTCGTTTGCTTCGGTGGCATCACGTGCGCATTCTACGGGCATGAGCGGACACAATGCGATCCGGATCGGCATCATCGGGGCGGCGCGCGTCGCGGTCTACGCGATGCTTGGCCCGGCACAGGACAATGCGCGGGCTATAGTTACGGCGGTCGCAGCGCGTGATCCTGCGCGGGGGCGGGCGTTTGGCGAGACCCACGGGATTGCGCGCGTGCATGAAAGCTACGAGGCGTTGATCGGCGATCAGGCGATCGACCTCGTTTATGTGGCGACGCCGCCGACGCTGCATGCCAGTGTCGCCATCAAGGCATTGCAAGCGGGCAAGCACGTGCTTGTCGAAAAGCCGTTCGCGGCGAACGCAGCAGAGGCGCGGGCGATTCTCGACGCGGCGCGCGCGGTGGGGCGGCGCGTGTTCGAGGCGTTCCACTATCGCCATCATCGGCTGTGGGGGCGGATCGTCGAGATCGTGCGTTCCGGCGCGCTGGGTCGGCTGAAGATGATCGAAGCCGGATTTCATGTGCCGATCGCGAAGTCGGCCGACGAGTTTCGCTGGAACCCAAGGCTTGGGGGTGGGGCTTTGATGGACCTTGGCTGCTACGCGCTACAGTGGGCGCGGGTGGTGGCTGACAAGGAACCAGCCGTCGTGTCGGCACGCATGCGCATGGTCGACGGCGTTGACGCTG
The DNA here is from genome assembly GCA_016792785.1 of Alphaproteobacteria bacterium. Lineage (GTDB taxonomy): Bacteria > Pseudomonadota > Alphaproteobacteria > Micropepsales > Micropepsaceae > SZUA-430. Next base: position 950 of record JAEUML010000149.1, on the reverse strand, counting down.
AAACCGAGGCGGTGCTGCGCTTTCCTGGCGGCGTCGAGGGGCGCGTGTCGTGCGGCATGGAAGGGGAGGCGTTTCGCGCCTTCCTTAACGTCGAGGGTGCGCGGGGGCGCCTGCGCGTCACGAACCCGCTTGCGCCGCAGTTCGGGCACGCGCTTGAAACTGAGATCGACGGGACGGTTCGTTCGGAAACCGTCGAGGGGCCGTCGACGTTTGCAAGCCAACTTGGGGCCGTCGTCGCCGCGCTGCTTGACGGGGCATCCTTTCCTCTTGCCGAGGATGATCCAGTCAAATCAATGGCTGCGATCGACGCTGTCCGGGCTGCAGTCCGCTAACTGCGCCGCATCAGCGTGCGGGCGTCGGCCACGATGCGGTCGTGGTCGAAAGCCAGCTTCTTGTCCCGCCAACCGGCGACGAACTGGGCCGTAGCGGCATCGTCGCCTGCTTTGGGTGGGGCATTGCCAACGGTCATCAAATAAGCCGCCGAAACCGTGTGGCCACGTGGGTCGCGCTTCGGGTCCGAGTAGACGCCGATGAGGCGGCAGGTGTGCGCCTTCAGCCCGGTCTCCTCATGCAGTTCACGGGCGGCGGCCTCTTCCAACGTCTCGCCGTATTCGACGAAGCCGCCAGGTAGCGCGAAGCGGCCTTTGAACGGCGGGTGGCCGCGGCGGATCAAAAGCAGGCGATCATCTGTGTCGAAAACGACGGCATCGACGGCGAGTGCTGGTTGTTTTTTGGACATGTCGGGTCACAAAATTGATGTCGGTTGCGACAGGTGTCGGCTCTTAAACAACCGCGGCTTGTTTAACGCCGCGTTTACCCTTGTACATCAATGTCTAAACGCGGGCTTAAGCGACGGGTAGGCACTTCCTCCGCACACGGAACGTCGTTATAGACGACAACGTGCGCAAGTGCTTTGGGGTCCAAACTCGCGCGTGAGGGGATTATGCTCG
>JAEUML010000144.1 GCA_016792785.1 Alphaproteobacteria bacterium | reverse complement strand
GCGCCTCGCACGCCGCCAGACCGAGCAACAGGGTGAGCACACATCCGATGCGCCTCACGCGAATCTCCGCCACTTCCGCCAGGGATACGACCATCGAACGCCTTCGTGGCCAAACGAGGGCGATGTTGCTTGTTTTCGGCCAGCGAAAGCCACATCTATGCCGCGGTAGGCGGGGGTAGTCACTGGACCCGCCATCGGCTACAACCCGCCGCTTTCCGCACCTGAGTTGAAACGACCGCCGCAATGGAAGCCATCCTCTTAACGGTTCACATCATCGTCTGCATCGCCATGATCGGCGTCATCCTGCTCCAGCGGTCGGAAGGCGGCGGCCTGGGTCTGGGCACCGGTGGCGGCGTTGGCGGCTTGATGAGCGGCCGCGGGACCGCGAATGCCCTGACGCGCACGACCGTGATTTGCGCCACGATCTTCATCTCGACCTCGATTGCGCTCGCCCTCGTGGCCAAGCGCGGCGGCGACAATCCCTTGGCGCCCGCCAACACCGGCACGACGTTCCCGTCGACACCGCTGCCCGGCCCCGCGACCGGAACATCGCTTCTTCCGGGTGCAACGCCGCCCGCGTCCGAATCGCAGCCCGCCAATCCGTCGCCGACGCCCGTGCCCGCAGCACCTGCGCCGGCTGCCCCGGCACCAGGCGCACAGCCTGCGCCTCAGCCGGCCGAACCCTCGGGCGGCGGAAATTAGCCGAAGCCGTCGTCGTGGAACGCCGTTTCACGACGGCGGAAAATTCTTTCTTGTTCCGCTGCACTCAAGCTGATTATGGTGATCGCCCATGGCGCGGTTCATCTTCATTACCGGCGGCGTGGTTTCATCCCTCGGCAAAGGTCTCGCATCGGCGGCTCTCGGCGCGCTTCTCCAAGCGCGCGGGTTCAAGGTCCGACTCCGTAAACTCGATCCCTATCTGAACGTCGATCCGGGGACCATGTCCCCGTATCAGCACGGCGAGGTGTTCGTCACCGACGACGGCGCCGAGACCGATCTCGACCTCGGTCACTACGAGCGCTTCACCGGCGTCTCGGCGACGAAGGGCGACAACATCACGACCGGCCGCCTTTACATGGATATCCTGACCCGTGAGCGGCACGGAGATTATCTCGGCGCGACGGTGCAGGTGATTCCGCATGTCACCGACGCGATCAAGGCGTTCGTCATCGCCAACACCGACGACGTCGACTTCGTGCTCTGTGAAATCGGCGGCACGGTCGGCGACATCGAAGGCCTGCCGTTCTTCGAGGCGATCCGTCAACTCGGCAACGATCTCACCCGCGACCGCGCGCTGTTCATCCACGTGACGCTGGTGCCCTATATCGCGGCTTCGGGCGAGCTGAAGACGAAGCCGACGCAGCACTCGGTGAAGGAGTTGCGCTCGATCGGCATTCAGCCCGACATCGTGCTCTGCCGCTCCGACCGCGAAATCTCGAAGGATGAGTGCCGCAAGATCGCGCTGTTCTGCAACGTGCGGGAGTCGAGCGTCATTCAGGCGCTGGACGTGAAGACGATCTACGAAGTGCCGCTCAGCTACCACGCCGAAGGCCTCGACAGCGAAGTCCTGTCGATCTTCGGCATCAAGGACGTGCCCAACCCGCAACTCACGCGCTGGAACACGATCGTCAAGCGCATCAAGGAACCCGAGGGCGAGGTCAAAGTTGCGATCGTCGGCAAGTACACGGGCCTGCTCGACGCCTACAAGTCGCTGAACGAAGCGCTGACCCACGGCGGCATCGCGAACAACGTGCGCGTCAAGGCCGAATGGCTCGAGTCGGAGATATTCGAAGAGCCAGGCCACATCCAGGCCCTCGAAGACGTTCACGCGATCCTGGTCCCCGGCGGCTTCGGCGAGCGCGGCACAAAGGGCAAGATCGAGGCGGCGAAGTTCGCCCGCACGCGGCAAGTGCCGTATTTCGGCATCTGCTTCGGCCTGCAGATGGCGGTCATCGAAGCCGCGCGCAATCTCGGCGGCTTGGAAGGCGCGAGCTCGACGGAGTTCGGTCCCTGCAAACACATCCTCGTCGGTCTGATGACCGAGTGGATGCGCGGCAACCAGCTCGAGAAGCGGCGCGAAGGCGGCGACCTCGGCGGCACGATGCGTCTCGGCAAATACACGGCCGTGCTGCAGCCCGGCAGTAAGGCCGCACAAATCTACGGCACGACGACGATCGAAGAACGCCACCGCCACCGCTACGAAGTGAACCTCGAATACAAGGACCTGCTGGAGAAGGCGGGCTTCTTCTTCTCCGGCACTTCGCCCGACGGCCTGTTGCCCGAAATCTGCGAGCGCAAGGACCATCCATGGTTCATCGGCGTGCAGTATCACCCGGAATTGAAGTCGCGCCCGTTCGAACCACACCCGCTATTCGCCAGCTTCATCGCCGCCGCCGTGACGCAAAGCCGGTTGGTGTGATGTGAGCAGCGGCCCCGGCGAGCCGACACAAGCAGCGCCGCGAGAGCCCGCACCCGCGGTCCAACCGCCCAAGGAGGCGTCGCGCCCGCTCGCGCAAGCGCTGGCGCAGAACATGCACGCAGTGCTGGTCGGCACGTTCACGATCGTCGCCTCAGTCCTCTCCGCGTTCCTCGGTTATTATTTCGCGCACGAAGACCAGAAGCGAATGCTCGCGCTGGAGTACGACAAGCTGCGTGCCGAGCACACGCTGGAGATCAGCAAGGCGCTCACCCGCGCTGAGGCATCGCTCATGGCGATGATCGTCACGGGTCGCACGTCCTCGCAGACCTACTGCCGGCTTGCCGGCGACCTCACCGCTTTGCAGGCGGATATCGCGAAGGTGCACACGGTACCGAAGGTCTACGGCACGCTGAGCGAGATGCTGGCCGCGCTCGATCCGCAAATACAGAGCGCGCCCGCGCCCGACGCCGTGCGGCAAGGACTCTCGCGCCGCCTTCAAGCGATGAAGAGCACGCACGACGACATGGACAAGAGAATTCGCGCGGACTGGGCAACCGACGACGAAGTCAGAAGGCTGCTCGACGTCGATACGGCGGCCACGATGAAGGTCTACTACCGCGACTTGAGCGTGCCGCTTGCAGGGCTCGCGGTCGAATACGGCGGGATCGGCCTCCAGGCGCGAAATCTCATCCTCAAGAACGGTGAATGCGCGCCGCAGGCCGAATGGGATGCCGTGCAGAAGCGTGCACTCGCGTGGAGCCAGCAGGCTTTCGAACTGACGACGTCGCTCGGTCTCGCGCTTTCGCCGGAATAACTAGGAACGCGCTGCCTCATTCAGCCGCTTCAACGTCGCGAGCAACGTCGCCGCGCCGTCGAGCGGCAGACAACTCGGCGCGTCGCAGAGCGCCTTGTCCGGATCGGTGTGGAACTCCAGGAAGACGCCGTCGGCGCCGGCCGCCACGGCCGCCTTCGCGATCACCGACACACCCTCGCGCCGCCCACCCGTGGAGGCGCCGCCGGTGCGCGGGTCGGCGCCGGGCAACTGCACCGCGTGCGTCGCATCGATCGTCACCGGCACGCCCAGCTTCTGCATCTCGCCGATGCCCAGCATGTCGACGACGAGATTGTTGTATCCGAACGAACTGCCGCGCTCGCACAGAACGATGTCGAGCGCGGGCGCTGCCTCGCGCGCCTTTGTGATGATGTTCTTGCAGTCCCACGGCGCCAGGAATTGCGCCTTCTTCACATGCAGCCATCCGCCCGCCGCCGCCGTCGCGCGCGCCGCCGCCACCACGAGATCGGTCTGCCGGCAAAGGAACGCCGGGATCTGCACGATGTCGGCGACGGCCGCGACCGGCTCGGCCTGATCGACTTCATGGATGTCGGTTGCGATCGGCACGTTCAGCGCGCGCTTGACCTCGGCCAGCATCGCCAGCCCCGCCTTCAACCCCGGCCCGCGGTAGCTCTTGATCGACGACCGGTTCGCTTTGTCGAAACTTGCCTTGAACACATAGGGCAGCCCCAACGCACCTGCCGTTTCCTTCAGGTGCTTGCCCACGGTAAGCGCCAACTCCAGGCTTTCGAGCACGTTCAATCCGGCGATCACGAACAACGGCTGACCCGTGCCCAACGACAGATTCCAGCGCTTCAAGTGGACGACAGCCATGACGTTTCTCGCGAGGGTGGGATGGCGCATGCGTAGCATCAGCGCCGCGCAGGATGCTAGAGCCGCACGTTAAGGACAAACCACCGTCGACAAGCTCGCATATCGATGCCAGAAAACCCGCCGGGGAAGGGTAGGGGAGAGTTTCGTGCGGTTCGTTCTGTGCTTGAGCACGTCGTTGCTCGCATCCGCCGCCGCTTCATCCGAGGAACCGCCACCGCCCCCCGCCGCCGGCCCCATCTCAGTCAAGATGTCGATCGCCGAGGCCAAGCGCGCCGCGCCCTCGGTACAATGGAAGGACGAAGTATCGCGCCACTCGGGCAAGACGTTGTCGATCACCGGCGACAACGCCTGGACGCTGGAAGGTCACGCGTATCAAATCAAATTTCGCCCGTTGTCGTATGGCGCATCCATCCTCACGCTGCGCGGCGAGCACGAGGTGGACAGCCTGGAAACCTGCCGCGCACGCGTCGTGGCGTTTGCAACCCATTTCGACCGCTACTTTGAAGGCTTGGAGCCCCGTTGGTCGATCGAAGACCAAATGGCAACACAACCCAGCTCAGCCACGATCACGGCGCAGCGCTCGCCCGAAGGACACCTCTTCGTTACCGCGCAGCCCTACATCGCACCTGCCGCCGCGGAGGAAAGTGATCGAAAGCGAACGGTGCTGAGCGTGGGGCGCAACGCGCGCCTGCGGGAAGTACTCGTCGCCGACGGCTCCGCGCTATGGGATTTCATCAAACACGCCTCGCGCACCTACGACTATTCCATCGGCGCCGACGGTTGGTTTCACAAAAACGAAAGCGCCGGAAAGAGCACCTGCAGCATCAAGGCCGAACTGCGCTCGCAACCGAAGGACCGTCCGGCTTTCGAACTGTTGGATACCGTCAAGGTGAAGCCGATAGCGCTCCCCTCCGCCGCAACGCGCCACCATTCGCTCGACGGGTTCGACCTTCCCGCCGAAGGGGTGACCCTGCAATTCCGCTGCGACATCGGCCGCGAGACCGGACAGCTTCAAGGATGCGCACTTCCAACGGCGGCGGAAGAAAACACGCGCGAAGCCCGGGCGGCAAGAACGCGCCTTCGGGAATACCGCTACGATCCGAAGCAACTCGACCCCGACAACGACTTGCGGCTGCAAACCAACGTCACGATCAAGCTGTCCCGCGCCGACCGCGACCCGGCCTTGGCCGCCGCCGCACCCGCGCTTCCCGTGTGGGCGCAGACCGCTTCGCCGTCCGAGCTGTCGCGCCACTACCCGGCGCGAGCGCTCGCCGATGGGATCAAAGCCAAGGTCGTGGCAACGTGCCGGATCGAGCCCGATCTCTCGCTCGCTTGCCTGAGCTTCGAGACGGACCCGCCGGGATTGACGATGTTTGAGGATGCGACGAAGCGGATACTGTCCAAGTATCGCGCTTCGCCGCGCTTGAAGAACGACGCGCCAGCCGCTGGCTCCATCGTCAAGGTGCCGCTGCGCTTCGAGTTCGAGGAGTGAGCTTCAAGCGACCAAGCTCAAGATCGCACCCACCACCGCGCCGATCATCAGCACCAGCACGGCCATCGCCTGGATCATAAAGCCCATCGAACGCTGGTCGGCAGCCTTAATGTAGCCGTCCATGTACAAGAAGCGCCCCACGATCCACACGACGCCGACCGCAGCGACGATCCGCGCGTCCCAATAGGCGGCGGCGATCCAAAGCATCGGCAGGAAGATCGGCAACCATTCGAGCGTATTCATCTGTACGCGGAACGTCCGCTCGAATTCCGGAGCGCCGGTGATGGCGGGCGCTGGAACGTTGTGCTTGGCGCGAGCCGCGCCGACGCGCAATCCCATGTAGAAATAGAGCAACAGTGCGGCCACGGTGACGAGCACGATCCAGGCTGACATGACTTCCTCCCCTCAAGTTGCGCGGCCGCACATGGCGACTCACCAGCCGATA
>JAEUML010000137.1 GCA_016792785.1 Alphaproteobacteria bacterium | reverse complement strand
CGCCTGTCCATAGCGCGGCGCGCTGACGAAGATGGAGTCGTCGACTGGCGTCGCCGCGTCGAGCACGACTGCGCGCACCCGTGCGCCGTAGCGGCGCGTATAGTGCTGCGCCACCCGCGTCCCGAACGACCCGCCCCACATGTTTATCTTCGCGTAGCCCATCACCGCGCGAAATCGTTCGATGTCCTCGACGATCTCGCGCGACGAGTAGAACACGGCCTTAGGGCCGATCTTTGCGGCACATGCCGCCGCGTCGCGCTTGAAGGCGCCCGCGGTGTCCCGCTCGGCCGCGAGCGAAAACGAACAGGCAAGCGCTCCCGACATCCCGGTTCCCCGAATATCGAAGAGCACAATGTCGCGCTCGCGCCGCGCCGGCCCGAACGCGGTGTAAAGCCAGGGCCCCATACCGGTCGCCGCCTGTCCAGGGCCGCCCGCGAAAACGAACAGAGGATCGGGCGCAGGTCGCGCCGTCGTCGACGGCACGATGGCGGCCGTAACTTCGATCGTCTCGCCCGACGGCGCCGAATAGTCGAGGGGCACGGTGATCGAGACGCAACTGGCCGGCGTCTCGAATCCGTCGACATAACAAGGGACGCCGTTGACGGGCGCCGCCGCAACCGCACCCGAAAGGGCCGCAGCGAACACTGCAGCCGCTAAGCAACGCAACATGAAACCCCGCGAGTTCGACTGTTCTCCCCTCAACAGTCTCCGAGCCGCGAAATTTCTTACATCGCTACGGCCGATACCCCGTCGCCCGCATGCCTGGCGTGCGCAAGGGCGCGGCCAGATTGGCAAACTCGCAAAGCACTTTGCGCGTGTCGCGAGGATCGATGATTTCCTCGATCCCGAATTTCTCCGCTGTGCGGAATGGTGAACGCACCCGGTTGAGCCGCTCGTCGATTTCCGCGCGCAGCTTCACGGGATCCTCCGCCGCCTCGAGATCGCGCCGATAGGCGGCTTCGATCCCGCCTTCGAGCGGCAGCGAACCCCAATCGCCGGAAGGCCACGCATAACGGAACGGCAGGCGCGAGGCGTTGCTCATCGCCGCTCCAGCAACACCGAACGCCTTGCGGATCAGAATCGTGCACCACGGCCCGCTCGCCTGATAGATTGCCGTCATCGCGCGCGCCCCGTGCCGTATCGTGCCGGCTTGCTCGGACTCAAGCCCGATGCGAAATCCCGGACTGTCGACGAAGTGCACGACCGGCAGATGAAACGTCTCCGCGAAATCCACGAAGCGCGTGACCTTCATACTCGACTCGGCCGTCCACGCGCCGCCGTAGACGTAAGGATCGCTGGCCAGCACCGCGACCGGCCATCCGTCGAGCCGCGCGAGCCCCGTGATCGACGAACGTCCGTGTCCCCGCCCGATCTCAAAGAACGAACCCTTATCGACCACCGCCTCGACGATCGCGCGCATTTTGTAGACCTGGCGGCGCGACTGCGGGACGATCTTGATCAGTGCCTCCTCGCGCCGCGCCGGATCGTCCGTTTGCGGCCCGCGCGGCGGCACGTCGAACACCGACGACGGCAGATAGGACAGGAACCGCCGTGCCCGCGCAAAACCCTCGGTCTCACTCTCGACCTCGTCGTCGATGGCGCCGCTCTTTGTGTGGATCGCCGAGCCGCCGAGTTCCTCCTTCGTCAAATCCTCGCCGATCTGTTTCACGACCGGTGGCCCCGCGATGAACATCTGCGCAGTGCCCTTGACGATCATCGAATAGTGGCTGGTCACCGCACGCGCGGCACCCAACCCCGCGACGCTGCCGAGCGCCAGCGACACCACGGGCACCGTCGCCAGATTTGCGACCACATCGTCCCACGCCGGATTCGCCGGCACATAGGTGAAGCCCGTCTGCTCGTAGGTCTTGACCGACCCGCCTCCGCCCGATCCATCGATGAGGCGGATGATCGGCAGGCGCAGCTCGCGCGCCATCTGCTCGGCGACTTCCTGCTTGCGCTTGCCGGCGAAGTCGGCTGACCCGCCACGCACCGTGAAGTCGTCGCCCGCGACCACGACGGTCCGGCCCTCGATCGTTCCGCGCCCGAACAGAAACGGCACCGGCGTAAAGCCCAGCATCTCGCCGTCGGGTCCGTACTCGGCCGACCCGGTGATCGACCCGATCTCGTGAAACGATCCGGGATCGAGCAGCGCATCGATCCGTTCGCGCACCGTCATCTTGCCGAGCGACTTGTGCTTGGCGACACGTTCTTCGCCGCCCATCTCCTGTGTGAGGCGCTGCCGGCGGCGCAGCTCTTCGACGTCCTTTTCCCAGCTCATGCCGCGCGCTTCGCTTCTGGCGTGAACGCAACGCCGATTTTCCGGATCGCGTGCACGAAGTTGTTCGGCGCGATGTCGATCTCGCCGGTCCAGTGCATGTCGGGAAAGCGCGTCAGGATTTGCCGGTAAACCGCCTCAAGCTGCATGTTCGCGACCCGCTGTCCCAAACACACATGCGGACCGATGCCGAAGGCGACGTGATCCTTGCCGTTCGCACGACTGGCATCGAACCGGTCGGGATCGGCAAACACGTCAGGATCGCGATTGGCCGCGCCGTAGTACATGATCACCTTCTCGCCCTCGGCGATCTTCTGGCCGCGGATTTCCGTATCCTTCGTCGCGGTGCGGCGCATGTACATCACGGGCGACACCATGCGAATAGCCTCATCGACCATCGTGGGCAGAAGCGAGAGGTTCGCCTGCACTCGCGCCTTCTCCGACGCGAACTCCGTGAGCAACTTCATCGTGCCCGAGATCGAATTGCGCGTCGTATCGTTGCCCGCAAACACGATGAGCAGCCACGACCCGTCGAGATAATTGTCGGGCAGTACGTCGCCCGCGACCTTCGCTTGCGCAAGCGCGGTCAGCAGGTCTTCCTTCGGTTCGGCCCGGCGCTTCAACAACAGCGCGCGCCCGTATTCGAACATCTCCGACACGTTCGACATGAAGTCGCCGAAGAAGCTCGGATCGACTGCGCCGAAGTTCTTCTCGGCCATGATGTGGCCCGCGATCTCGAGATAGTGCATCCAGCGCACCAGTTTCGGCCGGTCGCTTTCGGGAATGCCCAGAATCTCCGACAGAGTGAACAGCGGCAATTCGGCGGAAAGATGCTCCACCAGATCGCACTTGCCCATCGGCGCGATCGCATCGAGCAACGCCGTCACCTTGCCCTCGACCTTGGACTTCAAGTCGGCCACGTATTTCGGCGTGAAGAACGGTAGATGCTCGCGCCGAAGCTCGAAGTGAATCGGCTGATCCATATTGATCAGCTGATCGAGCGACGCGCGGTGCAAAACCGGATGGCGCTGCGCCGGGTTGCCGTACGCCATCAAAATCCCGCCCTTCTGCGAGGAGAACACCCCCGGATTGAGCGACACGGCACGAACGTCGTCATAGCGCGTCAGCGCCCAGAACCCACCGCCGAAATCCGGCGGCTCCTTGCACCAGCACACCGGCGCGTTCTCCCGCATCGCTCGGAAGGCGTCGAACGGCTGCCCGCCCGTGAACGCCGAGAAATGCGTGAGATCGACCGGCGGATCGAACGCGAACGCCCGCCCATACTTCGGCTCCGGCGCGTAGGTTTCGAGTATCTGATCGGCGAGCGGTTTCAGCATCTGACGTCACTCCGGTGTCAATGGCGGTTGGTCCCGAGCATCCGCCGCAAACCCGCAGCCGGTCAAGCGATCCGCTTTCCCCGCGCATAAAGCGCCACGACGGCCTGCGCCCGCGCCTTCATCGCCGCACGCAGCGGCGCCGGCGACAAGACCTCCACGTCGACGCCAAGCCCGAGCAGATCGCGCACCGCATGCTCGATGCTCTCGATCGGGATCGCGACGCGCCATCGCCCCTTACCCTGGACCTGGGCGGACGCCAGCACCGCCTTGTCAACGGCCCCGCTCAGAAGACCCAGCCGCTTGCGCCCCGCCTCGCTGACCACCAGGACGGCCTCGTCGCGATAAAGACCTTCCTCGAACGCGCGCGCCGATTTCGTCCACTGCGCAGCCAAATCGAACGCGGCCGGATACGAAAACACATCCTCGCGCAGCGCCGCTTCGAGGATCTTCGAAACGCGATAAGTGCGCACCGATCGTTCCGCCCGCGCCACCAGGTACCAGGCGCCCGCCTTCAGAACCAAGCCGAGCGGTTCCAAATCCCGCTCGACGGTTTTGTCCCAGCTTTCGTAGCGCACGCGCAATTTGCGCGACGACCACACCGCTTCCGCCACCGTGCGCAGCAGTGGTCCGGCTTCCGCCTCGCGGTACCAAGGTGTGGGATCGAAATGAAATCGTCCCGCGACGCGGTCGGCCGCAACGCGCGCCTCTGACGGCAAGGCCGCCAGCATCTTCAATCGCGCCGATGCCGAATTCTCGCGCAGGCCGAGCGCCGCTGCCGGCCCGGGCATACCCGAGAGGAACAGCGCCTCCGCCTCACCGCGCGTCAGCCCCGTCAACTTCGTGCGATAGCCGTCCAGCAGCTGAAACCCGCCGGCCCGCCCGCGTTCCGCGTAGATCGGCACGCCCGCAGAACTTAGATCGTCGGCGTCGCGATAAATCGTGCGTACGGTCACTTCGAGTTCGGACGCCAGCGCCTCCGCACTCATGCGTCCGCGCGTTTGCAACAACATCAGAAGTGACAACAGCCGGCTCGCCCGCATCGGCCGACACTAGCCGAAATAACCTGACAAATCATGTCAGGATTATCGTGCGGTCACCGCCACCGCAACCTCGTTCCGCCGGAAGAACGGCAACGTCCACGGCGGATCGTAGAACCACGAGACCGGCGCGCCATTCGCCGCCCAGCGCGAAGCCGCCACAACGCGCAGAAGCTCGACCGTGCGCGCCGCGACAGCCTCCGCGCTCCGGCTATTTGAGAAGCGCAGCACCGCCATGGTCTCGCCCGGCAGCTCGACGATTTGCACCGCCGGATTGTTGGGTCGCGGCAAAGTCTCGCGCGTGTACTTCGCCGGCATGAAGAAGCGGATGCGCCATCCGCCGGCCTCGCGCGTCTGCGCCACCGGGGCCGTCATGTCGATCCTCTCGTTGCGCTCCTGCGCGACGGGCGCCGTCATCGCGATCTTCGAGCGCGTGGTGTTGTTGCCGAAGATATAGTCGGCGAGCTGACGGAAGCCCGCGCTCCGCGCATCTTCTTCATCGCCCGGCACGATCACGTCGGCGGCCAACCGCGGCGCATACTGGCGAACTTCGATCGCGCCGATCTTATCGACGACCGTGTAGCGCGGTTCTTCCGTATCGGCGCGCGCAACAGGCATCAAGACGAACGCCAATACGGCAAGAACTACGAATGCCGAACGCAACATGGTCAATGACCCCGTTTCATAGCTTGTTCAGATGGCAGGAGGCGCCCCAGCCGTGAAAGGCTGGAGCGCCGCCCGGGGAGACCGCCCGCTTAGTTCGCAGGCAGCAAGACCTTGTCGATCACGTGGATGACGCCGTTCGACGCCTTCACGTCGGCCGCCGTCACGTTCGCGCCGCCGACCACGACGCCCTTGGTGCCGTCGATCGCCAGCGTTCCGCCTTGCAGCGTTGCAGGCGACGTCAGTGTCTTGCCCGCAAGCGCCGACGATTCGATCTTCGCCGGGATCACGTGGAACTTCAGCACCGACTGCAACTTCGCCTTGTTCTCGGGCTTGAGCAGGTTCTCGACCGTGCCGGCCGGCAGAGCCGCGAATGCCGCGTTCGTCGGCGCGAACACCGTGAACGGACCGGCGCCTTTGAGCGCGTCGGCGAGATCGGCCGCTTTCAGCGCGGCGACCAGCGTTGAGAAGTCGGGATTGGACGCGGCCACTTCCGTGATCGTCTGACCCTTGACCTTGTGATCGCCCGCGATGGAGGGCGCAACTGCAACCGGAATGACTAGCGCGATGGCGAGCATCGCTTTACGCAGAAACGACATGTGCAATCTCCTGTGTGTTGACCCAGACGTTGCGGTGACAGTTTTGCCGCCCGCGAACCGGAACCTCCTACGAGCGTCGCCGCCGCGCAGATGCGAAATCGGGCCGACATTATTTCCGCGTCACGCCCTTGAAGCGCCGCGCATACGCGCTATCGCTCAACGATCCTGCGGCCGCATCGTGATATCCACGCGCCCGACGCGCAGGCCGAATTTCGAAACGACGGCCTTGTTCGCGATCGTTCCGTCGGCGTTCAGATAGAGCAGGTCTTGAAACCGCACATCGATGCCGCCGATGCCGGTCGACAAGGTGACCCAATAGTCGAGCCTGACGCCGGGCCCGTCCTGGCGCACGTCCGCCTCGCCGATGACGTCTTCCCGCACGCCCCGATAGGCGCCTTCGCCCGTTTTGGTCAGCCGCCAGGTTTTGCGGTCCGTCGAACCGTCGCGATAGGTGAAATCCTCGACCAGGGTGAGAACTTTGCCGTCCCACCTCCCGTCAATCACGACCGAGAACGTGGTTTCACCGCCGGTGAGGCTGTTGACGAACACCCCTTCCCCAAGCGTGCGGCCCGCGAGCGCCTTTTCAAGCACCAGCGCTTTTTGCGGCAGCGGCGCGGAGAATTCGGGCGCGGACGCGCATCCCACAAGCACACCTCCTGCAACCAGCAAAGCCAAACCTTGTCTCGCACGCATCGAACACCCGCATTGTCGTCGGTACCTGTACGTGCGGCAGCATGGCGCGGATCAAGCCGCTGTTGCCGCACGCGCCGCGAAGCCGCAAAATGCGAACGGAAACGAGGGCGTGAGAGATGCGCATCGGAGTGGCTTTGGGCGGCGGCGGCGCGCGCGGTTGGGCGCATATCGGCGTCTTGCGCAAACTGATCGCGGCGGGATTCGAGCCTGACGTCGTCGCAGGAACGTCGATGGGCGCGATCGTCGGCGGAGCGTTCGCCGCCGGACGTTTGAACGAACTCGAAAAGTTCGCACTCGCACTCGACCGCCGCGGCGTTTGGAAACTGACGGATTTGAATCTCGGCAAGGGCGGCGGACTGGTCGCGGGCGAGCGTGTCGTGCAGGTCTTGAACGAGACGATCGGCGACCACGACATCAAAGCGCTCAAGAAAAAATTCGCCGCCGTCGCAACCGAGCTTCTCACCGGTCACGAGGTCTGGCTCGAAGACGGCAAGCTGATCGCCGCAATGCGCGCGTCTTACGCGCTGCCCGGCATTTTCGTGCCCTCGATCATCGACGGCCGCCCGCTCGTCGACGGCGGCATCACGAACCCGGTGCCGGTGTCGGCCTGCCGCGCGCTCGGCGCCCAGATCGTGATCGCAGTGCCGCTACCCGCTACGCAGAACCCCGCCGACCGCTTCGCCCGCGAAACGCCGGAGGCCGAAGCGACCGCTTGGCAGAAGGCGCAAGCCGCCTTTCGCGAGCCCGAACGCTTCGTCGCCCGCCAGCTGTTCGGCGACGAGCCCGGCACGCTGACCACCGCTTCCGTCTCGGTGGCGGCCCTGAACATCCTGCTCGACCGCATGACCCGCGTGCGCCTGGCGAGCGACCCGCCGGACATCACGGTCACCCCCGACATCGCCCCGATCGCCATGCTCGAGTTTGACCGCGCAGCTGAGGCAATCGCGCTCGGCGCCGCAGCGACCGAACGGGCCCTGCCGGAAATTAAGGCCCTGGTAGAAGCGCAACACCGCCACCGCAACCCGTGAACCATGGGGGCGAACCCCGCTTCTACCGGGTAGCCAATTCGGCTAGGGTTCGGCCCTCTTCAACGAAGGCAATCGATCCGATGCGGCCCGTAACCAAAGCCCTGGCCCTTGGCCTTGCCGCCTGCGCGCTAACCGCGACAGCGGTCTTTGCGGCGGGGCCGACATTCAGCGTCCGTTGCATGCAAACGGCGGGGCCGCAGATCTTGCCGAAATACGGCACGTATTATTTCTTTCTGCCGGAGGCCCAGGTGAAGGGCTACGCGTGCTCGATTCCGGGCCGCCCCTGCCCGATCGTCAGCCGCGACGCCACGACGATCGTCTTCAAGACACCCGGCGAAACGCCGGACACGATGTCGATCGACCTGCGCAACGGCGCGATCCAGCACAAGACGCACTCTGGGTTGGAAGCGAACTACGCCTGCCGCCAAATCGCCAATCCCTCCTGACGCCTTGGCAGAAATCCGGTCGCAAACTGGCACGGTCGCCTGTCGCATAGGAGGCGCCGTCCGCCCCCGCTAAGCTCGCGCATATCGAAGGGGAGAGGGCTTGAAGCATGCGTTGGGCTTGGATCGTCGGCGGACTTCACGGACTTGTCGGGTCGGCCATTCTCTTCCTGTCGTTTCATCCGTTGCGCGACATGCTCGACGCGCCTGCGCTCGAACTCGCGCGCGCCGGTTCCGCGCTCCAGGCGATCCAGGGCTTGACGCTGATGCTGCTCGCGGGCGCCTCGCAAAGCCAGTGGGCGGCGATCCTCATTGCCGCCGGCACGACCGCTTGGACGGCGATGCTCTACACGATCATCTTCACAGGGCAGCACCCGCTCGACGAAGTCGTGCCGATCGGCGGCATGATCATGTTGATCGGCTGGTTGGCGCTGATCGTCCTGGCCCCGAAGACGCCGTAGCGCTTGTCGGCCGCCCACGCTCGCCGAAGCACTGCACGAATGTGCGGCTGACAGGTTGCGACAACGACGCAGCGATCGAACGCAGCAATCCGGGCTCGAGCTTGCGCGCACCGCGCATGCGATCAAGCTCGGTAATGTCGCGGCGGTCATACGCCATCGACCAGTCGCTGAAGTCGCGCTCAGTGATCGGCTGATCCTGCACGACGGTCATGCCTGCGTGACGCGGATCGCGCTTGATGCGTTCGACCGTGCGCCGCACAGCCTCAGGTGTGCCTTCCAGCACTTGCAGGAACGAGTAGTCGTCGTGCAGCAAGACGCCGGTGACGCCGCTCCGCTCGTTGCGCCGGCGCGCGCCTTCAAGCAAGCGGTCAAGCTCCGACGGCTCGAACGCCTTCGTCGCCGAACTGATATAGACGACCTGGACGAGCATCGGAGACCACCCCGCTGAAGATCGGCGAAAATCGTGCGCCGCGGGCGCTGAAGGCGCGGTAAAAGAGGGTGGTGAACGCCGCCTTACCAAGACTCTGAGAGGACCGCCGATCGTGTTGAAAGCCCCTGCGCCCGCGCTGATCCTGGCATTGCTGCTCGCCGCTTGCGCACACGAACCGTCGCCAACGGTGCCCCTTTCACCCCAAGCCACATTCTTCGCAAGCCTGAAGACGTTCTGCGGCAAGGCGTTTGAAGGCCGGGTCGTCTCAACCGACAAGGCCGATGAGGCCTTTGCGAAATCGCAACTCGTCATGCATGTGCGCGAATGCGGCGACGACGCGGTGCGCATCCCCTTCCACGTCGGCGAGAACCGCTCGCGCACCTGGGTCGTCACGCGAACGCAGGCCGGTCTTCGCCTCAAGCACGATCACCGCCACGAAGACGGCAGCGAGGACAAAGTCACACAGTACGGCGGCGACACCGCGACAGACGGAACGGCAACGCGTCAGGAGTTCCCCGTCGACGCCTATTCCATCGCTATGTTCGAGCGTGAAAACCTGAAAGCCTCGGTCACAAACGTCTGGGCAATGGAACTACGCCCCGGCGAACTCTTCGCCTACGAACTCCGCCGCCCCAACCGCTTCTTCCGCGTCGAATTCGACCTCACGCGGCCAGTCACCGCCCCACCCCCGCCATGGGGCGCACGACCTTAGTCCGCGGAAAGCGCAGGCACAGAGCCCGCACTCAAACGCGAGCAGCACTCGGCATCATGATCTAATTGCCGCCGCCTGAGCTTGGATTGCTCCGCAGCGCCGCATCCTGGCTCCTGCGAACGGCATCGGAGGTATCGCGTCGGACCTCGTCCCACTCGCGCTTGGTCTTGCACACCTTTTTGCCGCCGATGCGGGTACCGGGCACGTCGACCTTCTTGCAGATCACTTTCTCGCGGTCAGAATCGCTATCCGTCGCCGGGGGAACAGTCGCTTGCTGAGACTGCGGCGGCTGCTGCTGATTTTCCGCTGGCGGCGAACTTGGCGTCTCCTCCGCAAGCGCACCGCTCGCCGCCAAGACCGAAATTGCAAACCCAAGAAACAGCCAGCTTCTCATCGTTTTTATCTCCCGCACCAGTCCAGAATCATAGCGGACCAATGTGGGCTCCGTCGAGTGGAGGAAGCTCGCGGTCTGACCGCATCTCTCACTCCAGAGGCAGCGCGTCGACGTCCGACCTATCTCGCTTGTAATTGGAGCGGGCGAGGCGATTCGAACGCCCGACCCTAACCTTGGCAAGGTTATGCTCTACCCCTGAGCTACGCCCGCGCTCCGTATGCGTCGGACCGCCGAATTCCGCGGCCCGCCTCGATTGAGGGGGTGGGTTATGGCGTAAAGACGGGGGCAATGCAATATGTCGGCAACCTTGGGGATTGGGGCCCTGCACAACGCATGTTCGAGCCAACCGCCTTCCGCCGGACCGCCGCCTCGGCCGCCCTCTGTTTCGCCCTCTTCGCGAGCCTAGTGCCGCCCGCATTCGCCGCACCGCCAGCCTCGAAGAAGGCTGAACCCGTCCGCATCGAAGGCTACACCGGCGAGGCAATGGAACCCTTCGTCAGCCGAGACGGCCGCTTCCTGTTCTTCAACACGCGCAACGACCCAGGCTCGAACACGAACATCCACTTCGCCGAAGCGACCGACAGCGGCTTCACCTATCGCGGCGTATTGTTCGGCACGATCTCCTACGACCTCGACGCCGTACCGACGATGGCGGCGAACAAACGCTTCTGTTTCGTCTCGCCACGCGAGTATCGCCGGACCCGCGTGTCGGTCTGGTGCGGCGCCTTCGACGGAACGAAAGTGAACAACGCGGTCCCGCAAGACGGACTCGCGACCGATAGGCTTGGCCGCCTGATCTTCGACGTCGAACTGTCCGCCGACGGCCGCACGATGATCTATGCGGAGGGCACGTACTCGGGCTCCGACGTGCCCGACGACGCGGACCTTTACGTCGCACAGCCGACACCGACAGGCTTCACCCGCACCCCAGATGCGAACGCGAGGCTGACGAAGGTCAACAGCTCAAGCCTGGAATATGCACCAGCACTGTCCGAAGACGGCCTAGAACTCTTCTTCACCCGGCCGACCGGCATTTGGCCGTTCACGCAGCCGAAAATCTACCGCGCCATCCGCGGCGGCCCCGACCAGCCGTTCGGCAAGCCCGAGCAACTGAACATCGACGGCTGGGTCGAAGGTCCCTCGCTTGCGCCCGATGGCACGCTCTACTTCCACCGCCGCGTCGAAGGCCGCTTTCAGATTTGGCGCCAAGGGCGCTAAGGCTGATTGAGCACGGCGAGTCGCGCCTGATAGACGCCCATGAGACACGCGGCGAGCGGCTGGCGGACAACCAAACACTTGCCGTCGCGCGTCCTCAGCCAATCGCGCTGTCCTTGCCGGATCGAAGCGCGCTTGGCGTCGCTCTCCGCCCACATCAGCCGTTCCGCATAGGCCTCGGCCACATGCCGGTCGAGCCGTGCAAGATCGCGGTTCGAACAGATCGACTGCTCGACATCGCTGCGCGCGAGCGTGCAATCGAAAGAAGGCGCCGGCGCGCGCGGATCAGGGCGTAGAACGTCCTTGAGCTGCGACAGCGGAATGCGCACCTCCTGCGGCCCTGCTGCATAGGCCGCGACCTGATAGGAATCGAAGACGATCACAATTTCACGCGGCAACAGCGAGTACGACGCAAAGTTGCGAGCGTTCGGACCCGCCCCACGCTTGATCCAATCGATGTCCGACATGCCGTCCGGCCCGGTCAAATCGCGCTTCAAACTGGCGATCGAGATGTCGCTGATCCGCTGAATACCCTTGGGCGTGAACAGCTCCGCGATCTCGACGCGCGCGCCTTCGGGCAGAAGAAAGTTGAAATGTTCGGACGTCGCGTTCGGATGCGCCCCGCCCGTGTAGGTGTACCAGGTAAACGCGACAACCATCATCTGCGCGTCGTTGCGCACGACCTCGTAGGTCAGTTCGCCTGACCACGGCCCGGGTTCCGGTGTCGCGTCCTTCGCCATGTCGAGGAAGTCCTTCGCGAGCGCGCGTGCGTAGGCCTCGAGCGTCGCATCCACGTTCCGCTGACCCGTGCGCGGATAAGACACGTCGAGCGAGTAGTTTGACCGCTTGTCCTGGATCACGCGCTTCTCGACCGGCGCGGCGGCAAAGGCAGGTACCGCGCAAATCAGAAACGCAAGAAGGCTCAAAAACTGTTTGGCGCGCATGACAGGTTTCGCTATGTGGCGTTCCGACCATGACAGATCGCGCGACACCCGAGCAACTCTTCGCCGAATTGGACCGCCTGTCGATCGCGCACGCGACGATCGCGCACCCGCCGGTTTTCACCGTTGAGGAAGCAAAGGCCCTGCGCGGCAAGATCGAGGGCGGCCACACGAAGAATCTGTTCCTGAAGGACAAGCACGACCGTCTGTTCTTGGCGGTGACGCTCGAAGACGTACCGGTCGACCTCAAAGCGCTTGGCCCCTTGATCGGCGCCCGCGGCCGGCTCTCCTTCGCAGCCGCCGAACACCTGCGCGCGCATCTGGGCGTTGAGCCCGGCTCGGTGACGCCCTTCGCCCTCATCAATGACAAGGCGCATGGCGTGACGCCCGTGCTGGACGAAGCCATGCTGGCCGTGGCGACGCTCAACTTCCACCCGCTGGAAAACACGATGACGACCGCGGTCTCGAACGAAGCACTCGTGCGCTTTGTCGCGGCCCAGGGCCACAAGGCGCTGACGCTGCGCTTTCCGCGCCGCCCGCAAGACGGTATAGGCTAGGCAGGACAAGGACTTGGGGCCCTGCCGGTTGGCAATCGCCCGGCGGACCACCATCTCAAAGCGCAACACGCTAAAGGGCGACGACCAAAGCCATGCAGATCATCGGACAGAAAAAGACGGGCGAGACCGCTGCCAGCCCCGACGGACTGATCAAGGATTCCTCCGAGCGCACGTTCGTCGCCGACGTTCTCGAAGCCTCGCGTGAGGTGCCGGTCCTCGTCGACTTCTGGGCGCCGTGGTGCGGCCCCTGCAAGCAGCTGACGCCCGTGCTTGAGAAGGTCGTGCGCGAAGCCAAGGGCGCGGTGAAACTCGTCAAGATCAACATCGACGAGAACCAGCGCATCGCCGCCCAAATGCGCATCCAATCGATCCCGGCGGTCTTCGCGTTCCGCAACGGCCAGCCCGTCGATGGGTTCATGGGCGCGCTGAAAGAATCCGACGTGCGCGAATTCATCAAGCGTCTGGCCGGCGACCAAGCAGGCTCCTCGCCGGTGGAAGAGATGATCGCGATCGCCGGCGAAGCGATGGCGGCGGGCGACCTCGGCAGCGCCGCGCAGGCCTTCGCGCAAATCCTGCAGGAGGATCCGCAAAACCCGGCCGCGTTGGGCGGTCTTGCGAAGTGCTACATGATGAGCGGCGACTTGGCGCGCGCGAAGCAGACGCTCGCCATGGTTCCGCCGGAGCACCAGGCACACGAAGCGGTGGCGGCCGTTCAGGCGCAATTGAAACTCGCCGACCAAGCCGAGGCCGCAGGCGACGTCGCCGAATTGCATGCAAAATCTCAGGCGAACCCGAACGATCACCAGGCCCGCCTCGACCTTGCCGTTGCGCTGGCCGCGCGCGGTCAATCGGAATCGGCGGTTGCCGAATTGCTCGAAAGCGTGCGCCGCGACCGCAACTGGAACGAAGGGGCCGCGCGCAAGCAGCTGCTCACCTTGTTCGAGGCCTTGGGTCCCGCCGATCCGGCGGTTCAGGCGGGACGGCGCAAATTGTCGTCGCTGCTGTTCTCGTGACGCAAGCGGTTCGCTCGGCCCCATCGCTCGAAAGCCTGCCGCGGACGATTCCGGTCTTCCCGCTGCCCACGCTGTTGCTGCCGCGCGGCCGTCTGCCGCTGAACATCTTCGAACCGCGCTATCTCGCGATGATCGAGGATGCGCTCAAAAGCGCGCGCGTCATCGGCATGGTGCAGCCGATCTCGCCCGATATGAAGGTACCGCCGCTCTATCCCATCGGCTGCCTCGGCCGCCTCACGTCGTGGAGCGAGACCGGCGACGGACGCTTTCTGATCACGTTGACCGGCCTCATCCGTTTTCGCATCGACGCCGAACTAAAGACGACGACGCCCTACCGTCAGGTCGAGGCGTCCTACGATGCGTTCGCCGGCGACCTGAGCGAACCGCCCGACGAAGGCGTCGACCGTGAACGCCTGGGCGAATTGATCAAGATGTACTTCAAGCAATCGAAAGCCGACGAAGACTGGGAATCGGTCGATCAAGTGTCGAGCGAGGTTCTCGTTAATTGGCTCTCGATGATCTGCCCGTTCGAAGTCGCCGAGAAACAGGCGCTGCTCGAAGCCCCGGCGCTTGCCGACCGCGCACGCCTGCTGACCGTGCTTATCGAAATGGCGGCGGCAGGCGGCGCCGAGAAAGGTACGCTGCAATGACCGACGCGCGGCCCGACCCGAAGCTGCTCGAACTCCTCGTCTGCCCCATGACGAAGGCACAACTCACCTACGATGCCGCAAAGCAGGAATTGATCTCCAAAGCCGCGCGCCTCGCCTACCCGATCCGCGACGGCATTCCGATTATGCTGACCGACGAAGCGCGCGAACTGTCCGACGACGAGATGAAGTCGTGACCGTTTGGCCGACCGAGCTGCGTTACGCGAGCGCCGAGCGCGCGCTGCACGTAACGTTCGACGACGGCGCGGCGTACAAGCTCTCGGCCGAATACCTGCGCGTCGAAAGCCCGTCGGCCGAAGTACAAGGTCACGGCGCGGCGACGAAAGTCACCGTCGCCGGCAAGAAGAACGTCGCCATCACGAAGATGGAACCCGTCGGCCGCTATGCCGTGCGCCTCGTCTTCGACGACGGCCACGACACCGGCCTCTTTTCGTGGGACTACCTCGCCCAGCTCGGTCGCGAGCAGACGAAACGCTGGTTCGAATACGAAACCCGCTTAAAGAAAGCGGGCATGAGCCGCGAGGCCTGACGCCGATGCTGCCCGAAGTTCCGTTCCAAGGTTTTTGGTACTTCGTCGCGGCGATCGTTGCGATGTTCGCTTGGCGCATCTGGGGCGAGCGCGTGAAGGAAGCGCTCCGCCGCTTCGACCAACGACGCCGCGACGCCGACCTCCAGGCCTACTACGACCGCATGAATCCGAACGCACACTTCCGCCACTCCGTCGATCAGATCGGCGAAAAGACGCCCGCCGTCGAACCCCGCACCGACGGCAGCGCCGCTTGGAATGGCGAAGTCTACGCAACACGCGAAGACGCCGAAGCGGCCCGCTGGCGCCATATAGTGCGCGAAGCCCGCACGTTCTACATCGACCTCGACCGCAGCTTCGGCAACCGCATCAAAGCGCCCGACGCCGCCCAGCGCGTCGACGACGGAAACTAGCTAGATCGCCTCGCCGCGCATCAACCGCGGCACATCGCCCGAAGCCCCGCTCGCCTGATGCATGAAGAAGCGCTTGAGCGGCGCGATCGAATCGACGATGTCGAGCCCCATCCGTCGGACTGCCGCGACCGGCGCGACGTCGTTCGAGAACAGCCGGTTCAACGCGTCGAACGACGCCGCGAACAGTGCGTTGTCGAAGCGCCGCCAGGATTGATAGCGCCCGAGCACCGCCTCCGACCCGATGTCGAGCCCGAGACGCGCCGCCTCGATCACGACTTCCGCCAGCGCCGCCGCATCGCGCAGACCGAGATTCAGCCCCTGCCCCGCGATCGGATGCACCCCGTGCGCCGCGTCGCCTGCGAGCGCAAAACGCGGCCCGATGTAACTGAGCGCCAGATGCATCGACAGCGGATAGGACCACCGCGGCCCGTCGAGCGAAAGATGGCCCCATTGATCGCCGAAGCGCTGCCCCACCTCACCCAAGAACGCCGCGTCGTCGAGCTGGAGGAACGCCGGCGCCAACGCGCTGCGCTCGGTCCACACGATCGACGAGCGGTTGCCCGTCATCGGTAGAATCGCAAACGGACCTGATGCGAGAAACAGCTCATAAGCCGTTCCGCGGTGCGGGCGCTCATGCGCAATCGTGGCGACGATCCCTGTTTGCGCGTAAGACCAACCGACCGTCTTGATCCCTTGGGCCTCGCGCAGCGGCGACTCCCGCCCGTCGGCGGCGATGCAGAGCGACGCGGCGATGAGCCGCCCGTCGTCGAGTTCGACGTCGATCGCGCCTCGGCCCTGCATAGCGCGCACCACCTTTCGCGGTGCAATCAACGTGAGCCCGGCGACGCCCTCGATCCCGCGCTGCAGCGCCATGCGGAAATGCCGGTTCTCGATCATGTGCGCGAGCGGACCTTGGCCCACCTCGCTGTGATCGAAGTGGAGCAGCGCCGCCGACGCGCCTTCGCGCGCCGAACCGTCGCCAACGATGATGTCCATGATCGGCTGCGCATGCGGCGCAAGATGTGCCCACAGCCCGAGCGCCTCGAGCATACGGCACGACGCGGGCGCGAACGAACTGACCCGCCCGTCGAACTTCGCGTCGACGACAAGCGCGGGATCAAGCCCGTCGACGACCGCGGTCTCGACGCCCGACCTCGCGAGCGCGAGCCCCAAGGTCAGCCCGACCATCCCGCCGCCGGCGATCACGACATCGAATTTCGAGTGCGCGGTCATGTGAGGACACTTGAGACGCGGTGCGGGCGCTGTCCAGGACACCGCGTGCGGCACATTGCGCGCCGATTGGGCAGATTGTGAAAACCGCTCATGAAACAGGCAGAGGATGGTGGCCACGCAAAACAGACACGCGGCCAAGCGGAGACGAATAAATCAGCAAAAACAATTGGTTAGACGACCTGTTCCGACTTGGCACGTTTCTTGGGATGCGCCCCTTCGAACTCCAACCGCGGGAAGGCATCGATCCCATGAAATTCATCACAGCCATCATCAAGCCCTTCAAGCTCGACGAAGTGCGCGAGGGTCTGACGGCGCTCGGCGTCGAGGGTCTGACCGTGACCGAGGTGAAAGGCTTCGGCCGTCAAAAGGGCCATCGCGAGATCTATCGCGGCGCCGAGTACGCCGTGAACTTCGTGCCCAAGATCAAGATCGAAGTCGCGGTCAAAAGCGAGATCGCCGACGCCGTCATCGAAACGATCACGAAGAAGGCGAAGTCCGGCCAGATCGGCGACGGCAAGATCTTCGTCGTGCCCCTGGAACACGTCGTGCGCATCCGCACGGGCGAAACCGACGCGGACGCGCTGTGACGCCGGCCGCCGCACGATCTGAAACACACCTCAACCGGACAATGGGGAACTTAATGCTCAGCTTACTGACGAATTCACGCCTTTCGATTGCGGCTTTGGCGATGGCGGGCGCCCTCGCGCTCACCGCCGCGATCCCGGCCACAGCTCAACCCGAGACGCCACCCGAAAGCGCGCCGGCAACAACCGAGACACCTGCACCAGCACCAGAGGCGGCGACACCTCCGGCAGAAGCGGCTGCAGTGGAGCCTGCCGCCGCACCGGTATTGTCGGCGCATGCCGCAGCGCTCGCACTCAACAACGGCGACACCGCGTGGATGCTGACATCCACCGCGCTCGTGCTGTTGATGACGATCCCGGGCCTCGCCCTGTTCTACTCGGGCATGGTGCGCAAGAAGAACATGCTTGCGACCGCGGCCCAAAGCTTCGCGATCACGGCGCTCGTGACGGTGTTGTGGGCAATCGTCGGCTATTCGCTCGCCTTCACGAACGGCGGTGCGAGCCAATCCTTCATAGGCGGATTCGATCGCTTCATGCTCAAAGGTATGGGCATGGACGTCGCTCACTCGCTCGCGACGTCCATCCCTGAGTCCGTATTCATGACGTTCCAAATGACGTTCGCGATCATCACGCCCGCGCTCATCACTGGCGCCTTCGCCGACCGCATGAAGTTCTCGGCGTTGTTGCTGTTCATGACGTCGTGGTTGCTGCTCGTCTATTGCCCGATAGCACACTGGGTCTGGGGCGGCGGTTTCTTGGTCGGCATGGGCGTGCTCGATTTCGCGGGCGGCACGGTCGTCCACTTGAACGCCGGTATCGCCGGCCTGGTCTGCGCCCTCGTGCTCGGCAAGCGCGTCGGCTACGGCACCGAGAACATGGCCCCGCACAATCTGCTCTACGCGTTGATCGGCGCCTCGCTTCTGTGGGTCGGCTGGTTCGGCTTCAACGCGGGCTCGGCCGTCGCCGCGAACGCGCTGGCCGGCATCGCCATGGCCAACACGCAGATCGCGACGGCCGCCGCCGCACTCTCGTGGATGATCGTCGAATGGCTGTTCCAGAAGAAGCCGAGCGTACTCGGCATGCTCTCGGGCGCGGTCGCAGGTCTCGTCGCCGTGACGCCGGCGGCAGGCTTCGTCGATCCGTCGGGCGCGCTCTGGATCGGTTTGATCGCAGGCGCCATCTGCTACGCGGGCGCGGTGTGGTTGAAGCACAAGCTCGGCTACGACGACTCGCTCGACGCGTTCGGCGTGCACGGCATCGGCGGCGCGGTCGGCGCCGTGCTGACCGGCGTTTTCGCACTTTCCAGCATCAACAGCCTCGGCAGCGGTGCGATCGACGGCAACGCAGGCCAGATCATGAAGCAGATCTACGGCATCCTAATCGCAGGCACCTACTGCGCGGTTGTCACGTTCCTGATCCTGATGGCCTTGAAGTACACGATCGGCCTGCGGGTCACGAAAGAAGAAGAAATCGAAGGCCTCGACCTCACCCAACACGGCGAGCGCATCCACTAACGAAGACCCCAAAGCCGGAAATCCAAGGGGCGCCCATCACTGGGCGCCCTTCGCTTTTGGGGTCGTCGCACTATACTGCGCGCGTCACCGGATCAGCTCGATGTCCCGCTTCGACGCCCTGCCCGTTTCGCCCTTCACGCGCCTCAACAAGTTGCTGGAGGGCGTGCCCCCTGGTGACAAGCCGATCCACATGCACATCGGCGAGCCGCAGCACGCGGTGCCGTCTTTTGTCGGTGGGATTTTGGCGCGGCACACGGCGGACTTCGGACGCTACCCACCGATCATCGGCCCCGATCATTTGCGCAAGGCGATCGCGGCGTGGCTTGCGCACCGCTACCGCCTGGGCGCGGCCGTCGATCCGGAGCGCCACATCCTGCC
>JAEUML010000134.1 GCA_016792785.1 Alphaproteobacteria bacterium | reverse complement strand
CGGTAACAATCAATCATGTAGTTACAAATTGTAATCGAGCGCCTATATGGCCGGGACCGGCGATCGTGGGTCCCGACAAGCGACCCTGGTTACCCCCATCGTTTCAACAGAGGATTTCCCATGCCGAAATTGTATTACTCCCCCGGTGCATGTTCGCTCTCGCCGCACATCGCGTTGCGCGAGGCTGGGCTCTCGTTCGAACTCGAACAGGTGAACCTGAAAGAGAAGAAGACGAAGTCGGGTGAGGACTATTCAAAGATCAATCCCAAGGGTTATGTGCCGGCGCTGAAACTCGACGACGGGTATCTGCTGACCGAAGGGCCTGCGATCGTGCAGTGGATCGCCGATCAGAAGCCGGGCGCGCATCTGGCGCCGGCAAACGGAACGGCGGAGCGCTACAAGCTGCAGGAGTGGCTCACCTATATCGGAACGGAGATCCACAAGAACTTCTCACCGCTGTTCAATCCGGCCACGCCGGAGGAGACGAAGACGACTGTGCGCGGCTACCTCGCGAAGCGGTTCGCCTATGTCGACGAGAAGCTCGAAGGCAAGGACTACCTGACGGGGTCGCAGTTCACGGTTGCCGACGGCTATCTCTTCACCGTCACGAACTGGGCGAACTTCGTGCAATTCGATTTGAAGGACTATCCGAACCTGCGCGCGTTCCAGGCGCGGGTCGCGGCGCGGCCGAAGGTGCAAGAGGCGCTGAAGGCCGAAGGTCTGTTGAAGTAACGCCTGTTCTTGGCGGTCAGGGCGCGAACGCGGTGGTGAGCTGCGCCACGAACTGACCGCCGAACCACGACGCGACCGGGATGGCGGCGAGCGTCGCCAACCTCGCGAACACACCCCAGCCGCCCGGCCAGTCTGGGATTCGCGCGATTTCGTTACGCACGGTCAGCATCGCGCCGAGTGCGGGGATCGCGACCGCCTCAGCGACTTTGTTGTTCGCATAGGCGCGGCGCCAGAGCTCGCGCGAATAGGCCTGAAGTTCGGCAAGCGCAGTTCGTTTCGCGGCGCGGATGGCGCGGCGCGCGCCCCACATTGCGCCCGCGACGGCGACCGCCGTCAGCAGCACACCCAAGAGCAAGATCGCGCTCGACGCATAGACCGCGTCGGGTTGCGCGACGGCGGGACCCGCCAACGCGAGCAGGATGACGAGATAGAGGGCGACGGTGCGCGCGTAGGCGGCGATCGGGCGCAACGGGGCGAGATCGAAGAGATCGATGCGCAACTCGCTTCCCGTCGCGCCGCGGAAGCGGTGGTGCAACATGACGATGAAGCCGATGCTGGCGCCGAGCAGACCGAAGGTCAGCGCGATGCGGATGTAAAGCCAGAGTGTGAGGATCGCGGCACCTGCGCCCTCGCCCGGCACGGTCTCGCGCAAGAGCGTGCCGAAGACAGGGGTGAGCAGCACCGCCCAGAGCAGACCCGCACCGAGCCGGATTCCGTAGAAGGGATCGAGCAGCCGCGCGCGTGTGCTTGCGATCTGATGCTCTTCAACCTGGAGCGCGGGGCGTAGCGCGTCGTAGGTGCCGATGCAGGCTTGCGCGAAAAGCGTCGGCAGAACGACGTTGTAGGCGATGAAGGCGAGGAGAACGATTTCGACGGCGCCCGAGCCCGTCGCGAAGAACAACGCTTCGCCTACGAAGATGCCGCTCGCGACGCCTGCGAGATTCAGCACGCCGAGGTGCAAAACAAGAAGGAAAGCGAAGATCGCGAGCGCCGCGACCCACGGGCGGGTCTCGATCGCGACGAGCACCCGGTCGAGCACGCCCGCGGGCGGCGCCACGACGCGCGCAGGCGGAGGCGGCAGCGCCAAGCGCGCGGGCGCCTCCTCAACCGTTTCCGCGTCTCTGGTCTCGGGCTCGTTCATCGACTTCGCCGGCGTGCAAGGGCGAGGCCATGCCTTACCCCCTGGTCCTTGCGAAGACTTTTCCCGGAACGATGCGCGATGTCACGTGCGGAGGCGCTGTATGGTTAGCGTTAACGCGCCACGCGGCTCAGTACGAGAACTCGGCGAAGATCTTGCGGGCGTCGCGGTTCCAGGCGCCGTGGTAGCGGTCGAGGAGTTCTTCGGCGCGGGTCTTGCCGGCGTCGACGATCTGGAACAGCGGTTCGATGAAGCCTTCTTCGGTGCCGCCAATGGAGTCGAGTTGCGCGCGCGAGCGCAGGCCCATGCGCGAGATGTTCAGCATGTGGCGGGCAAGTTGCTGCACGTTCGTGTTGCGGAATGGCGTCTTCAGGCCGAGCTTCGGCACGGCTTCGCGTAGCGCGCTTCGCTCTTCCGCCGTCCAGTCCTTGACCATGTCCCACGCGGCGTCGAGCGCGGTGGTGTCGTAATAGACGCCTGTCCAGAGCGCGGGGAGCGCGCAGATGCGCCGCCACAGGCCGCCATCGGCGCCGCGCATTTCGAGGAACTTCTTGAGGCGCACTTCGGGAAAGATCGTCGTCAGGTGATCGGCCCAGTCGGACATCGTGGGTTCGACCGTCTCGAAGCCCGGCAGTTTGCGGGCAAGGAAGTCGCGGAAGGAGAGGCCCGCGGTGTTCAGGTATTTGCCATCGCGATAGACGAAGTACATCGGCACGTCGAGTGCGTAGTCGACGTAACGCTCGAAGCTCATGCCGTCTTCGAACACGAACGGCAGCATGCCGGAACGCGCGTTGTCGACGTCGGTCCAGACGTGGCTGCGGTAGGAGAGAAATCCGTTCGGGCGGCCTTCACGGAACGGCGAGGCGGCGAACATCGCGGTCGCGATCGGCTGCAGCGCGAGGCCGACGCGGAACTTCTTGACCATGTCGGCTTCGGAGGCGAAGTCGAGGTTCACCTGGATCGTACAGGTGCGGAACATCATCTCAAGCCCGAGTCCGCCGACGCGAGGCATGTAGTTCTTCATGATCCCGTAGCGGCCCTTCGGCATCACCGGCACGTCTTCGAGGCGCGCGGTCGGGTGGTAGCCGAGACCGATGAAGCCCGCGCCGATTTCCTTCGCCACCTGGCTCACCTGGTCGAGGTGTTCGTTCGACTCGGCGCAGGTTTCGTGGATGCTCCTGAGCGGGGCGCCGGACAGTTCGAGTTGGCCGCCGGGTTCCAGGCTGATCGCGCCGCCGGCCGCGTGCTTCAGGCCGATGATGTTCGGGCCTTCGTTGATCGGCTCCCAGCCGCCGAAGCGCTGCAGGCCTTCGAGCATGGCGCGGATGCCCGTCTTGCCCTCATAGGGGAGCGGCGCCAGTGTTTTCAGGTCGTAACCGAACTTTTCGTGTTCGGTGCCGATGCGCCATTCGCTTTTCGGCTTCACGCCCTTGGCGATGAAGTCGACGAGGTCGGCTTTGGATGTGATGGGGCCGCCGCCAGCCTGCGGAACGGACATGAAGGCACCTCAATTGCGATGGCTGTCATGTAGGCTCGCGATCCCCCATTGCGCAAGGGGAGATGGCGTTAACTCCAGTCGCCCAGCGTAGATTGCCAAATCGTGATCGCGGCGAGGGCGGCGGTGTCGGCGCGCATGATGCGGGGGCCGAGCGTGACCGGCACGGCGAAGCTCAGCCTACGGATCATTTCACGTTCCGCAGGATCGAAACCGCCTTCGGGGCCGGTCAGGATCGCCCAGGGGCCGCGCGGCATATTTGCAAGCGCTGCAACGGCTGGTCGCGCGTCGCCCGCCTCGTCGCAGAACACGAGGCGGCGTTCGGTGTTCCAGTTCGTGAAGACCTTCGACAGGTCGACGGGCTCGGCGATCTCGGGAACGGTGAGGCGGCCGGACTGTTCGGCCGCTTCGATCGCGTTCGCGCGCATACGATCGCCGTTCACGCGCTCCACAATCGTGCGCCGGGTGATCACGGGCGCGATGCGGGCCACACCGAGTTCGGTTGCCTTCTGCACGATGTAGTCGAGCGGCGTCTTCTTGATCGGTGCGAGCAGCAGCCAGAGATCGGGGACGCCCGTTTGCGGTCGGGTTTGGGCATCGAGCGTCAGCGTCACGGTACGCTTGCCGACCGTCGTGACGCTCGCCGACCATTCGCCGTCGCGGCCGTTGAACAGGCGCACGCGGTCGCCCGCCTTGGCACGGAGCACGTTGGCTAGGAAGTGCGATTGGTCTTCGCCAATCGCCAGTTGCGCGCCTTGCGCCAGCGGCGCTTCGACGTAGAGCCGCGTCAGGCCGCCGGGATAGGTTACGTCTTGTCCGTCTTGCGGCATGCGGTGCTCTTGTGGCGCTCTCGCGCTCCACTTAACACATCACACCATGAGCGCAATCGACGACGTGAGACCGGCTGACGCGGCACCCCGCACGTGGGTCGACCGGCTGCCCGCGGCCGTGAGGCCGTATCTTCGCCTCGCGCGGGCGGACCGGCCGATCGGGATTTGGCTGCTGCTCTGGCCGTGCTGGTGGAGCATTTTGCTCGCCACGACCGAGACGCCGTTCGGGCTCGCGTGGAGCCTCTACGTGCTGTGGCTCTTCGTGCTGTTCGCGGTTGGCGCGGCGGTGATGCGCGGCGCGGGGTGCACTTATAACGACATCGTCGACCGCGACATCGATGCGAAGGTTGCGCGCACTGCGGGGCGGCCGATCCCTTCGGGTCAAGTGAGCGTCGCGATGGCGATCGCGTTCCTTGTCGTGCAGCTCGTCGTGGGGCTCGGCGTGCTGTTGCAGTTGAATTGGTTTTCGGTCGTGCTCGGTGCGCTGTCGCTCGTGCCGATCGCGATCTATCCGTTCATGAAGCGCGTGACGGACTGGCCGCAAGCGTTTCTCGGCTTGACGTTCAACTGGGGCGCGCTGCTCGGGTGGGCGGCGGTGACGGGCGGGCTTGGCGTCGCGCCGTTCCTTCTCTTTGCCGGATGCGTGTTCTGGACGCTCGGCTATGACACGATCTACGCGCATCAGGACAAAGAGGACGACGCGCTGATCGGCGTGCGTTCGACGGCGCGGTTGTTGGGTGAGCGGACGAAGACTTGGCTCATCGGGTTCTATGGTGCGGCGTGGGTGTTGTTCTTGACCGCGGGCCTGTTGTGCCAACTGAGCCTTGGGTTCTTTATCGGGCTTGGGTTGGTGGCGGGGCATCTCGCCTGGCAGATCGTGCGGCTCGACATTAGCGATGGCGCGAACTGCCTTGCGACGTTCAAGTCGAACCGGGATTTGGGGCTCGTGATGTTCCTCGCTATCCTTGCGGGGATTCTCTTCCGCTAAGGGACCTTGCCAATGCCTGGAATTCCGATCCTGCCGCCGCTCGCGGCCGTCGTGCTGTTCGCCGTTTGGGGCCTCGTGCTCGTGCTTTCGATCGGCGGGTGGCGGCTCAGCCAGATCGCGACCGGTCAGAAGAAGGCAGGCGACTTTCCAGCCGGCCAACAGCACGGGAGCGACGCCTATTGGCGGCTCAATCGCGCACACATGAACGTGGTCGAGAACTTGCCGTTCTTTGCCGCGCTCGTGCTCGCCGGGCTCTACCTGCAAGTTCAAGACACGGCGTTCCAGGTTCTGCCATCGTTGATCCTCTACGCACGCGTGGCGCAGTCGGTCATTCACGTGTCGTCAGGGTCGGCGGCAGCCGTGACGTTA
Source organism: Alphaproteobacteria bacterium (assembly GCA_016792785.1). Lineage (GTDB taxonomy): Bacteria > Pseudomonadota > Alphaproteobacteria > Micropepsales > Micropepsaceae > SZUA-430. The sequence continues at coordinate 10,767 of JAEUML010000134.1, read as the reverse complement.
CGGTTCCTGTGCTACGTCGTGCAGGTCGTTTCGATGTTTGTGATCGCTTGGATCGTGCTCAAGGCTGCCGGGCTGGCGCTGCCGTGATAGGCTGCGGCCCATGACGATCGCCGCTTCGCAGTTTCTAACGCCCGACGAACTTGCGCTCATCCGCAAGCGGTCGGATGTGCGCGGGCTTTGGTGCGTGGCGCATGCCTGGGGTGTGATCGTCGGTGCGTGGGTGTTGTTCGCCCTGTGGCCCAATCCGCTGACGCTGGCGCTCGGCATCGTGCTTGTCGGCGCCCGGCAGTTGGGCTTGGCGATCCTGATGCACGACGCAGCGCACGGCGTGCTGACGAACAACCGGCAACTGAACGAGCGGCTCGGGCAGTGGTTTCTGGCGTGGCCGGTGATCAGCGACCTCTACAACTACCGCACCTATCACCTGAAGCATCATCGTTGGACGCAGCAGCCGAACGATCCCGATCTCGTGTTGTCGGCGCCGTTTCCGATCACGCGGTCGAGCTTTCGGCGCAAGATGATCCGCGACTTGACGGGTCAGACCGTGTTCAAGCAGCGCGTTGCGCAGTTTCGCAATGCGTTCACGGCGAAGTCGGGCAAGCTCGGCGACGGTCTGCAGAAGGGGTTCAATCGCCTTGGCGGGCCGATCGCGGTCAATCTCGGTTTGCTGGCCGTGTTCACCTTGGCCGGGTACTGGTACGTGTTCTTCCTGCTTTGGGTGCTGCCGTTCTTCGTGTGGTTCCCGATGATCACGCGCATCCGCAACATCGCGGAGCACGCGGTGGTTCCGGACAACGACGATCCGTTCCGCAACGCGCGCACGACGAAAGCGAATTGGCTGTGGCGCGCGGCGGTCGCACCCTATTGGGTGAACTATCACGTCGAACATCATCTCTTGATGTGGGTGCCCTGCTACAATCTGCCGATGTTCCATGCCCTGCTTCTGAAGAAGGGCTTTGGGCCGAAGATGGAAATCCAGCCGAACTATCTCGCGATGCTGCGCCTCGCGACGTCGAAGACGGTCGAGGCCGCCAACAGCAACGATGACGGCGATGCGGGCGAGGCAGGCAACAATCAGGGTGCGGGGCTTGCCTTCAACATCACGCCGCGTGCGGGCAAGAGCGCGTGAAGGATCCCGCGGCATTCATTCGCGCCAATACCGAACTTCTCCGTCCCCCCCTCGTGCCCGAGATCGTGCTCCATCTGGCGAGCGAGATCGTGCCGATCTGGCGCAAGACGGAGGAGGAACTCGAAGCGGAAGGCATCCCGCCACCGTTTTGGGCGTTTGCTTGGGCGGGTGGACAAGCGCTCGCACGATGGGTGCTCGATCATCCCGAGTGCGTGCGCAGCAAGCGTGTGCTCGACTTCGCGTCCGGGTCGGGATTGTCGGCGATCGCGGCGATGACGGCGGGCGCGACGGAGGTCGTCGCGAACGAGATCGACCGGTTTGCGATCGCGGCGACGCTGATCAACGCGAAGGCCAACGATGTGCGCGTGACGGTCGCGCACGAAGACCTGATCGGGCGCGATGACGGATGGGACACCGTGCTCGCGGGCGACGTCTGCTATGAGCGCGAGATGTCGGCAAAGGTATTTGCGTGGCTGAAGCAACTCGCCGCGCGCGGGGCCACCGTACTCGTCGGCGATCCGGGGCGGAACTATCTGCCTCAAGGTATGACTGAGCTTGCCGTCTACGACGTTCAAACGACGCGGGAACTCGAAGATCGCGAGATCCGGCGGACGAAGGTCTGGCAGGTGACGGTTTAGCGCCGTCGCCTTGGCGGGCTTGAGGAGCGGCGCGGTGGGGCAGCGAGCGGGAGATTGGGGAACAGCGTCGGCGCTTCGCCCGGTTGGGCGCGCTCGATCGTCAGCATCTTCATTTTCGTTGTGGCGCCGCCGGGGGCGGAGAAGCCGCCGGTTTTGCCGCTGGCGGCGAGGACGCGGTGGCACGGCACGATAATCGGGAACGGGTTTGCGCCCATGGCTTGGCCTACGGCTCGGGCAGCGCCTGGATCACCGAGTTGCTTGGCAAGCTCGCCATAGGTCAGCGTTTCGCCGGGTGGGATCGCGCGGGCTGCGGCGAAAACGCGGCGATGGAACTCGCTGACGCCATCGAAATCGAGTTCGATCGACGTCAAGTCGTCGCGTTCACCGGCGAGCAAAGCTCGAATGCGCGCGATCGCCTCGGTCACGTGACCTGGCGGTTCGCTTTCCCGTGCGTCCGGGAAGCGGCGACGCATTTGCGCGCGCATCACGCCCTCTCCGCCCGATGGCAGCGCAACGCCGACGATGCCGCGTTCGCCCCAAGCGATCGCGCAGACGCCCACAGGCGTGTCGAACAACGCAAGCCCTTGGGCGCGCGCGGGATTTGAGGGACTCTCCATGCCGCACTTCTACCCGATTCCGCGGCCCGACGGCATCGTGCTTGACGGGGCGGGCTTGAGCGGTCATCACGGCCCCGCCCAACCACACCCTACGAGCTTGGCGATGACCGACCGGATTTCCCTGCTTGAGAGTTTGATCGCGAAGGCAAAGCGCCTGGGCGCGGAGGCGGCCGACGCGGTCGTGTTCGATTCCGTTGCGTCGAGCGTGTCCTATCGGCTCGGCAAGCTCGAAGAGGTCGAGCGGTCGGAGTCGAACGATCTGGGCCTGCGCGTCTTCATCGGCAAGCGTCAGGCGGCGGTAGCCTCGACCGATCTGTCGGCGCGCGCGCTCGATCAACTGGCGGAGCGCGCGGTCGATATGGCGCGCACGACGCCGGAGGATCCGTATTGCGGGTTGGCACCGCGGGAGTTGCTGGCGAAATCCTGGCCGTCGCTCGATCTCGAAGACAAACACGAACCGTCGTCGGAAAGGCTCGTCGAACTCGCGAAGAATTGCGAAGGCGCGGCGCGCGAAGTCAAAGGCATCACCAACAGCGAAGGGGCGTCGGGAAGCTGGGGGCGCGGCGCGGTCGCGCTCGTCACCAGCGAGGGGTTCGCGGGGTCCTATGCGTCGACGAGCGTGTCGGTGTCGGTCAGCGTGCTTGCCGGCGAAGGCACGCATATGGAGCGCGATTACGACTTTTCTTCCGCCCATCACCTCGCCGATTTGGGCGACCCCCAAGCCGTGGGGCGGAGTGCCGCGGAGCGCACGCTGAAGCGGCTGAACCCGCGCAAGGTCAGCACGCAATCCGTGCCGGTCGTCTATGACCCGCGGGTGTCGAACAGCATTATCGGACACTTGGCGGGCGCCATCAACGGCATCTCGATTGCGCGCGGGACGTCGTTCCTGAAGGACAAGATGGGCCAGCGCGTATTCGCCGAGGGCATTCGCATCGTCGACGATCCGCATATGGTGCGCGGCGTGCGCTCGAAACCGTTCGACGGCGAAGGCGTCGCGAACCGCGCGATGAGTCTTATCGAAGACGGCGTGCTAAAGACCTGGCTGCTCGACAGCGCGGCGGCGCGGCAGCTTGGCTTGACGACGACCGGTCACGCGGCGCGCGGCACGGGCGGACCGCCCTCGCCCTCGGTCAGCAATCTCTATCTCGTGCCAGGCAAACAGACGCCGGAGGCGCTGATCGCGGACATTGCGCAGGGCTTCTATGTCACCGAATTGATCGGCATGGGCGTCAACGGCGTGACGGGCGACTACAGCCGCGGGGCGGCCGGGTTCTGGATCGAGAACGGCAAGATCACCTATCCGGTCAGCGAGGTCACGATCGCGGGCAACTTGAACACGATGTTCCCGCAGATGACGCCGGCGAACGATCTCATCTTCAAGTACGGCACGAACGCGCCGACGCTGCGCATCGAAGGCATGACCGTTGCGGGAAGTTGACGCCGACCGCGATCTGCTTGTCGCCGCCGTTCGCGACGCGGGCGCGATTGCGCGCGAAGGGTTTCAGAGTGTTTCGAAGTCTTGGGAGAAGTCGAAAGGCAATCCCGTCACCGAAACCGACTTGGCGGTCGACAAGTTCCTGAAAGAGCGGCTGCGCGGTGCGCGCTCAGACTATGGCTGGCTGTCGGAAGAGACGGCGGACACGCCGGAGCGGCTCGGCGCGCGGCGGCTCTTTATCGTCGATCCGATCGACGGGACGCTGTCGTTCATCAAGCGCAAGCACGAGTTCACGATCTGCGCCTGCGTCGTGGACAACGGCGTACCGATCGCGGCCGTGATCTACAATCCGATGACGGAAGAGATGTTTGCAGCAGCACAGGGGCGCGGTGCAACGTTGAACGATGCGCCCATTGAGGTCAGCGCGCGGGCCGAGCTTCCCGGGTGCCGCATTCTGGTCGCGCGCGACGTGATCGAGCATCCGGCGTGGCCGCAGCCGTGGCCCGCCATGGACGTCGGCAAGCGGGCATCGATCGCCTACCGCATGGCGCTGGTCGCGAACGGGACTTATGACGCGATGATGGCGCTGTCGTCGAAATACGAGTGGGACACGGCCGCGGGCGCGCTCATCGTGCAGGAGGCGGGCGGCCTGGCGACAACACACACCGGCGCCGCGCTGCCCTACAATCAGCCGACACCGACGCATCGCAGCCTGGTGTGCGCGGGACCTGCGCTGCATGCGGCGATCCTGGAGCGGACGGCGCCGATCCGGTTGCCTTGAGTCTGGGAGCGCGGGCGTCTCGCCCGCTCTTGCTGACTTTCAGAGGCTGCTGCGTTTGAAACGCTGCAAAGGGCGGGCGGGACGCCCGCGCTCCCAGGCAGCTCTTGACGTAGCCAGCCCGCTTGCGCCATCACGCCGCCCTTCTCCAGTAACGGGTTCCCATGGCCAAACAGCTATTGCATCTGGTGTTCGGCGGCGAGCTTGCCGCGCTCGACAAGGTCGAGTTTCGCGATCTCGACAAGGTTCACTTCGTCGGGCTCTACCCGAACTATGCAAAGGCGCGCGATGCGTGGAAGGCGGCGGCGCAGGCGACAGTCGACAACGCGCATATGCGCTATTTCGTGGTGCATTTGCACCGGCTGCTGCAGCCCGACGAATTGCCCGCGAAGGGTCCCGCGACCCCGGCAAAGAAGACAGCGGTGCGCAAGAGCGGTGCAAAGAGTGGTGGAAAGCCCGCAAAAGCAGGCAACCGCAGGTAACCATCCGGCGGCACCGGTTGTGGTTAAGCCTCTGAACGCATGTTAGTTTTGCCGTCCACAAAGCAGCCCCTCTCAGGGCGCCTCGGGGTGGCGACGAACGCGTGACGCAATCTCCTAGCACTACCGCACGTGGCGGATCGATGCCGACGCGGCCGCTGTTGCGGCTCGCGCGCGACTTCGTCTGGCCCTACCGCGCGACGGCGGCGGTCGTGATGCTGCTCATGGTGACGGAGGCGGCGCTGACCGGCGGACTCGGCTTCATGCTGGGGCCTGTCGTGCGCGAGGTCTTCATCGACAAAGACCCGCAGCTCACGTTCATCTTGCCCGCCGCGTTGTTCGGTTTGATGGTGCTGAAGGCCGCGGTCTCCTACGTCAGCGGCGTTTCGCTGGCCGAGGTCGGCCAAGGCGCGGTCAGCGATCTTCAGGTCGCGATGTTCAAGAAGGTCACGCGTTACGACCTTGCGAAGCTGAATGCGATGCATTCGGGCCAATTCGCGGCGCGTTTCCTCAATGACGCGATGCTGATCCGCGAAAGCGTCACGCGGACGACGACGGGGTTGGTGCGCGACGTGCTCACGATCGTCGCACTGATGATCGTGATGTTCATCCAAGATTGGCCGCTGGCGCTGGTGCTATGCTCGGTGCTGCCGGTGACGGCGCTCTACACGTTGAGCCTCGGACGCAAGACGAACAAGGCGGCCGCCCGCGGCATGGAGACGACGGGCGATCTGGCGACGCATCTTTCCGAGACGTTGGACGGGCGGCGCGTGATCAAAGCCTACCGCATGGAAGATCACGCGATCGCGCGCGCGTCCCAGATCGTTTCCGACCGCATGAAGCACTGGATGAAGGCCGCCAAGGCGCGCGCGGCGGCGACACCGTCGGCGGAGGTGCTGGCCGGCGCCGGGATCGCGGCGGTCATCACGTACGCGGCTTTGCGCGGGATGCAGATCGACACGTTCACGTCGTTCCTGGCGTCGATGATGCTCTCCTATCAATCGATCCGGTCGCTCTCGAATTTTTGGACCGTGGTGTCGGAAGGGTCGGCGGCGGTCGAACGTGCATATGCGATCCTCGACATGCCGAGCGAGGTCGTGGACAACGCGAGCGACAGGCTTCGACTTGCGCCACCGCCGAAGCGCGCCTGCGTTTCCTTCAAGGGTGTGTCGTTCGAATACGGTGCGGGGATCGCGGCACTCGATCGGGCGACATTCGAGGTGCCGGCAGGCAAGACTGTGGCGCTCGTCGGGCCCTCGGGCGCGGGCAAAAGCACCATCCTCAATCTGCTGTTGCGTTTCTACGACGTCACGGGCGGCGGCATCGAGATCGACGGGCAGGACATACGCCGCGTAACGGTCGCTTCGCTGCGCGATGCGATGGCGCTGGTCACGCAGGAGCCGTTTCTGTTCGACGAGACGATCGCGGACAATATCGGCTGTGGCAAGCCGGGCGCCACGCGCGAGGAGATCGAGGCGGCGGCCAAGGTCGCGGCGGCGCACGAGTTCATTTTGGCGTTGTCGCACGGCTATGAGACGAAGGTCGGCGAGGCGGGCGTCAGGCTTTCGGGCGGGCAGCGCCAGCGCATTGCGATCGCACGGGCGGTTTTGAAGAACGCGCCCATCCTGCTGCTCGACGAAGCAACCTCGTCGCTCGACACGGAGAGCGAGCGGGCGGTGCAAGGGGCGCTGACGGCGCTGATGAAGGATCGCACGACGCTCGTCATCGCGCACCGGCTGTCGACGATTGCGGACGCCGACAAGATCGTGGTGCTGGATCAGGGGCGCGTGGTCGAGCAAGGCACGCACGGCGAATTGCTGGCGCGGGGCGGGCTTTATGCGCGGCTTCACCGCACGCAGTTCGCCGAAGCGCGCGGCGCGCCCGCCGCCGTGGCCGAGTAGCGCGCGATGTTCAAAGACACATGGCGGCGGATACGGAAGTCGGACGCGGCGCGGCGGGTCGCGTGCTGGCTTGTCGCCATGTACATCCGGCTCGCCTGGGCGACCGGCCGCTGGGAGATCAAGAACGCGGCCGTGCCCGAACGCTTCTGGCGCGAGGGCAAGCCGTTCATCATCGCGTTCTGGCACGGGCGGCTGCTCATTCTGCCGGCAATGTGGCCGACGAGTGCCAAGATCTCCATGCTGATCTCGATGCATCGCGATGGCGAGTTGATCGCGAACGCTATCGGGTACTTTGGACACGGGACCGTGCGCGGGTCGGCTGCGAAGCCCGGCTCGGCGAAAGATCGCGGTGGCGTGGCTGCTTTGCGCGGCATGCTGAAGGCGCTGAAAGCGAACGAGTATGTCGGCATCACACCGGACGGGCCGCGCGGCCCGCGTATGCGCGCGAGCGAAGGCATCGTCACGGTCGCGCGCATGTCGGGCGTGCCGATCATTCCGTGCAGCTACGGCGCGCGCGCGCGCAAGGTTCTGGGCAGCTGGGACCGCTTTGTCATTCCCCTGCCCTTCACGCGCGGCGTCATCGTGTGGGGGGAGCCGATCTACATCGCGCGTGAGGCGGATGCGGCCGCGCTCGAGACGGCACGGCAGACGGTCGAGGCCGGACTCAACGCCGTGACGCGCGCGGCCGATGAGGCGATGGGGGTCGATCCGGTGGAGCCCGCGCCCGTCACCGCGTCTGCGGAGGCCGTGGCGTGATGGTCGTCAAGCGATCGCGGTTGTTGTCGGCCTATCGCGCGGCAACGGGATTTGCCGAGCCGTTGGCGGCGCGCATCCTGCGCAATCGGCTTGCACGCGGAAAAGAAGACGAGGACCGGCTGCCGGAGCGGCTCGGCCGACCTGGACGCGTGCGGCCGAAGGGGCCGCTCGTCTGGATTCACGCGGCGAGTGTCGGCGAGTCCGTCTCTGTGCTGCCGCTGATCCGCGAGCTCGGGCGCGTGCGGCCCGACACGAACGTGCTCGTCACCACGGGGACCGTGACCTCGGGCCGGGTGATGGGCGAGCGGCTGCCGGCAAACGCCTTCCATCAATTCGTGCCGGTCGACACGCCAAGCGCGGTGAAGGCCTTTCTCGACTATTGGCAGCCGGACCTGGCGCTCTGGGTCGAGTCCGAGCTTTGGCCCAATATGCTGCACGAGATCAAAGAGCGCGGAATACCGGCGGCGCTGATCAACGCGCGCATGTCGGAGACTTCGTTCCGCAATTGGCGGCGCGCGAAGCAGGCGGCGCGCGAGTTGCTGGGCACGTTCAATCTGTGTCTGGCGCAGGACGAAAGCGTCGCCGAGAAGCTGAGCGCGCTGGGGGCCGAGCACGTCGAGGTGCCGGGCAATCTGAAACTCGTCGGCGAGCCGTTGCCGTTCGACGCGGACATTCTGGCGGAACTGCGCTCGGCCATCGGTGGGCGGCCGATGTGGCTGCTCGCCTCCAGCCATGACGGCGAGGAGCAGCTTGCCGCGTTCACGCATCGTGACTTGTCGGCGCTGTTCCCGCGGCTGCTCACGATCATCGTGCCGCGACATCCGCAGCGGGGGCCTTCGGTCGCGGCCTCGCTCGAGCCGTTGTTCAACATCGCGCGGCGGTCCAAGGGCGAGTTGCCGAGCAAGTCGACCGAGATCTACATCGCCGACACGATGGGGGAACTCGGCGTGTTCTACCGGCTGTGCCCGATCGCCGTGATGGGGGGAAGCTTCGTTCCGCACGGCGGACAGAACCCGTTGGAGCCCGCGCGACTCGGCGCCGCAGTGCTGAGCGGTCCGCATATCGAAAATTTCCGTGACATATTCCGCATCCTGGTCGCATCCGGCGGGGTCGAGGTGCTAACCTCCAATGATCAACTGACGGAGCGTCTGGGTTCGCTCCTCCACAACGACATCGAGACCATGCAACGCGGTCAGGCGGCCGCGCAGGTCGCGGGGACAAGAGAGCCGCTCGTGCGAACGTTCGAATTGCTGGCACCATATTTGAGGGCGCTCTCAAGCCATGCGCGCGCCTGACTTCTGGTATTCGGACGCCAACGAAAGCGTCGCCTTCGTGCTGAAGCCGCTGGGGTGGCTGTATGGGTTCGTCGGGCGCACGCGCGCGGCGATGACGGTGCCGTTCCGCGCCGGCGTGCCGGTGATCTGCGTCGGCAATCTGACGGCGGGCGGCACTGGCAAGACACCGCTGGCGATTGCGATCGGCGAACGGTTGAAGGCCAAAGGGCTCAAGGTCGCCTTTCTGTCGCGCGGATACGGTGCCGAAGTTCCGGGCGCGATGGTGGTCGACGCCGCGGAGGACACGGCGGCCGAGGTCGGCGACGAGCCCTTGATGCTGGCGCAGCATGCGATGACCGTGGTCTCGCCTGACCGGCCCGCGGGCGCGCGGCTTGCCGTGTCGCGCGGGGCGCAAGTGATCGTCATGGACGACGGGTTCCAGAACCCGAGCCTCGCCAAGGATCTGTCGTTCGTCGTCGTCGACGCCGTCAAGGGGTTCGGCAACGGTTGCCTCATTCCGGCGGGGCCGCTGCGCGAGCGGATCGAGGACGGACTGGCGCGCGCGGCCGCCGTGATCTCGATGGGCGAAGGACATGTTCTGTTGCCCGTCGAAAAACCGGTGCTGAAGGCGCGGCTTCTGCCGCTTGCGGAAGAGCGCGAACGGCTTGCGGGCAAGCCGGTCGTCGCCTTTGCCGGCATCGGGCAGCCGAAGAAGTTCTTCGCGACGGTCGAGTCTTGCGGCGCGGTGATTGAAGCGACGCGCGAGTATCCGGACCACCACGTGTACACGGACGAAGACCTGGCCGAGCTGCGCGAGGCGGCGGCGCGGTACGATGCGACCTTGCTCACGACCGAGAAGGATTTCCTGCGGCTCGATCCGGCCGACCGCGCGGGGGTCAGCATGCTCAAAGTCACGGCGCAATTCGACCGCGATTCCCTTTCCCTCATCGACCAGTACATCGAACAATGTCTGAGACAGTTCCAGCCGCCCGCACTGGTCAAGCACTGAGGCCGATCAGGCGGGCCACGACGCACGCCGCGCATGCGCTTTATGTGGTCGAGTACGGGCTGTTCCTTGCCGTGATGGGTCTGTTCCGTGCGCTGGGTCTTCGGCGCGCGTCGGATTTTGGCGGGTGGCTCGCACGAACGCTTGGGCCGCGTATTCCGGTGACGCGGCGCGCGCGGCGCAACTTGGAGCGCGCGCTGCCGCACCTCAGCGCGGCGGAGCGCGAGCGCACCATCGTCGAGATGTGGGACAATCTGGGACGGACGTTCGCGGAGTATCCGCATCTCGAGAAATTCTGGGCGGTCAAGCCTGGGGCGCGGATCGAAATCTCCGGGATGGAGCATGCGGTTGCGGCGATTTCGAAGGGCCGGGGCGGGTTGTTCGTCGCGGGTCACTGCGGGAACTGGGAGACGATGCCGCGCTGCATCAAGGACGTGGGTCAGCAGGGCACGCTCGTCTATCGGCCGCCGAACAATCCTTATGTCGACGCCTGGATCTCCAAGCAGCGCGCGATCGGCTTGCCGACGATGGCGGCCAAGGGCGGGGAGAGCGCGCGCTCGCTGATCCGTACGCTCAAGAGCGGCGGATTCCTGGCCATGCTGGTCGATCAGAAGGCGAATGACGGTATCTCCGTTCCGTTCTTCGGGCGGCCCGCTATGACCGCGACCGGGGCGCCGAACCTGGCGCTGCGCCACAACGCGCCGATCGTGCCGGCGTGGGGCGTGCGGCTGCCGGGGCAACGGTTTCGCTTGAC
>JAEUML010000119.1 GCA_016792785.1 Alphaproteobacteria bacterium | reverse complement strand
TGGAAGGCGCGGGTGTCGGCGGGTTCGGGCTATGAAATGCTCATCGACCGGACACTGACGGTGATCGGCGTCACCGGTGCGAATGCGGCGCTGGGCAGGCGCCGGACGCAAGGGGTGCTCGATCCAGCCTTGTTCCTTGGGCACAAGTACAATGCGCTGCTGCCTTCGCTCGACTGCACGCTGATCGAGACGCACGGTAGCGGAATCGACGATCTCGTGCCGCTCGGCTTCTTCGAGGGACGCATACGCTGCGTACGGTTTTGCGCGGAGATCAACGCGGGGCCGGTGACGCGGAACGGCGTGCACGAAATTTGGCCGGTGGAAACGGCGGACGAAGGCATCGTCGGACACGCCGCGCTGCACGAGCGCAACGAGATGCCGCGCGTGCTGACGGCGCCCGGTATCCACGTGCATTGGCGCGAGGTCGTGCGCGCTTAGGGTCGACGCCGGTGCGCGATTTCGCACACTGTCGATTACGCGGGTATACGCGCGTCGATCCCCTCTCTTACACAAATCGTTAGCCCTGCGGGACTAATCCGGAAGGGCGTTCGCGGCGTAAGGCTGCGAACGGCTTTGTTCGACGGAGGCGCACTTGCAGCCCGGTCCCATCATCTATCGATCGGCCACATCCGTGCACGACGAGATCCACGCAAAGTGCCTGCGCTATTGGGAGGCGCGGCGAAACGATCGCCGATGGCCGGCGCCCGACAGTGTCGTCACGGACGACCTGACGCGGCATCTGCCGTGGCTGCACATGTACGACATCTGGGAGAACGGCGGCTTTCGCGTGCGCTTGATGGGCAGCGCGATCGTGAAGCTCGCGGGCGAAGACCTAACGGGCCTTGCCGGCGGGCCGGACGACAAGGACGCGAAGGTCAAGCGTGCCGCGGAGGTGCTGGCCAAAGTGGTGGCGATGGGCGAGCCTGTCGTGACGCATGTCGAGGGCTCGGTGCTGCCCGGCGCGCGCTTTCATCAGCTCGACACGCTGTGGCTGCCGCTGTCGGACGACGGCGAGACGATCGATGTCGTGCTCGCCGCAACCGCCGCGCAGGAGATCTTCGACTTCGTCGACGCTAGTTGAGGCGGGCGCGGAAGGCGGGCTTCAGGAAATCGCGTGGAATAGCGACGGGGTGGAATGACCCATCGGCGCAGGACAGGGCGAAGGTATCCAGATTGATGAAGACGTTCGCGCCTTCGACGTACAAGCCGTCCTTTGCCAGTTTGCGGCGGTCGAGGTCCTCCATGATCATCTTGCGAAGCGTCACGCGATCTCGGGTGCCGGCATTTGCATCGACAAACGCGTCGACCAAGCGAGCCGTCAACGCTTCAATCCGGCTCGGTTCGACCGCGTCGGCGAGTGTCAGAACCGTGCCGGTCTTCGCGTCGTAGGCCGACAGGCGCATTTGGCCGTGGCACGAACCACCGCAGCCGCGGCAGTACTCGGACTGATAGACCGCGGTCGACACCGTGCGCTTTGTGACGGCAAAGCGCTCGGCCGTGCGCATCACGGTCGCGTTCTCGATCGAGCAGCGCGTCGCGTTCGCCGCGCGGAACTCGGCCTCATTCACGGCGCGAAAGCCCGGGACCGGTCCCTTGAAATCGAAGTGCTCGACGTGCTCCTCACAGCGGCATTTGTTTTCCGGGCACGGGAACTCATCCTCGTCGGTTCCGGCGAATTCGAGCACACGCTTGCGCGCTTTGACTTCGACATGAAGGTTCGGGCCGACGCTGACCGCCGGCAACGGCGGGCAGTCGCGCAGGCCGTCGGCGATGGAGGTGCACCGATCAGCGGCAGCGGCCGGTCCGGCTGTGAAGAGCGTCAACGCAAGGGCGGCGGCGAGGCGGCGCATCGGAACTCTCCGCGAACGGGTCCGTGTCAATTCTAGCGGAGCGGGGCGCGCTCGCAATCGTCGAACAACTCAGCCTCGATCGTTTCGATCGTGCGGGTGAGTGATTGATAGCGCGCGGTCCAGGCGGGGTCACCGGGTTTTGTGCCGTGCTCGCAAACCGCGCAGGTGTGCGCGGTGCAGATCGGGCGCAGGTGGGCGGCTGCGGTGCAGCCGTCATCGCCCATCAGCGGTAGCGCAGCGTGCCAGGTCGGCACCAAGTCTACATGCCAATGCGACTTCGCGTGATCGATCGCGAGCGCACAATATTGGGCCTCGCAGCAGGTGCGGGGCTTCGCGCAATGTGCGGCGCATTCGGGTTCGGTATGCGCGGCCAATTCGGCGTAGAGGCCGATGAGGCGGCGGCGAAGCGACGCCTCGTTCGCCACGCGGGCGTGGGCAGTGGTCAGACGAGCTGGCTTTCGAGGACGGCGTATTCGCGGCCGTCGCGGCTGTCCTTGATGCGGTACCCAAAGCTCTGGCCTTCGGCCGGCAGCAGGCGCGCGACCTTGAACACGCCGTGCGGTGCGGCCTCGCGGCGGTTCATGTCGGATCTCAGGTCGACGATGTCGCCGATCTTGAAGCGGTGCTTGCGCAGGCTGATGTCTTGCACGTGTGTCGTCTCCTTGGATGACGCGCGCCGTTCGCTCAAAGCCCGGTGCAAAGGCTTCAAGCGGAGCGGTGATTCCGCGGATGATTGAGGCAGCCGAGCCTATGTTCGGCAGTGTCGGTTGCGACCCTAGGCCATAAGGGGTGCGAAGGCCAGCCGGGGCTTGGGCGAGGGCTTTCGAAGGTGTGGAGCGTCGGTGATTCACGCGGCATCGCGGCCTTGGACCCTGATAGATTGGCGCGGGGAACAACGCTATCGGGATCGTCGATCATGAGTTCGGATTTGCACTATCGTTCGCTTGCCGAAGTTGCGGCGGATGTGCGCGCGGGCGCCCTGTCGGCGGTGGAGATCACGCGGCACACGCTGGCGCGCATTCAGCGCCTGGAGCCGACACTCAACGCCTTTGCGGAGGTGCGGGCGGTCGAAGCGCTGAAGGAAGCGGAGGCGGCCGACGCACGGCGTGCGCGGGGCGAGGCCCTCGGGCCGCTTCATGGTGTCCCCGTCGCTGTCAAAGATCTGTGCGCGATAGCCGGCACGCGCACGGGTGCGGGCGGGTTTTTCGACACGGGCTTCAAGCCGGGCGACACCGCGACCGTCGTCACACGCCTGCAGGCGGCGGGCGCGATCATCGTGGGCAAGGCGCAGCTCACCGAAGGCGCGTGGGGCACGCATCACCCCGACGTGCCGGCGCCGGTGAACCCATGGTCGCCGAAGCATTGGTCGGGCGCGTCGTCCAGCGGCTCGGGTGTGTGCGTCGCGGCGGGGCTTGCCTATGGCGCGATCGGGACGGACACGGCGGGCTCGATCCGCTTTCCCTCCTCGTGCAATCACCTGGTCGGGTTGAAGCCGACGTGGGGACGGGTCAGCCGGCACGGCGTGTTTCCGCTCTCCGACACGTTCGATCATGTGGGGCCGATGACGCGCGGTGTGCTCGACGCGGCGTTGATGTTCGGCGCGATGGCGGGCGGCGACCCCTTCGACGTGACGTCGCGCGACGAGCCGCTCGACGACTATGCGGCGGCGGCGCGCGCGGGCACGCTCAAAGGGGTCAGGATCGGCATCGATCCCGACTATGCGCTCGGCATGAACGATCCGCCGACCGCGGCGGCGATGAACGGCGCGATTGCGGCTCTGAAGGCGCAAGGGGCGGTGCTCGTCGACGTGCGAATCTCCGGGATCGACGCGATCCTCGAACGCGCAACGGCCTCGGCGCTGGTCGAGGCGGCCGTTTCGCATGCGCGGACCTATCCCGCGCAGCGCGCGAGCTACAGCGAGCATTTCTGCATGCTGCTGGACACGGGGCTTGCGACGGCGTCGACCGACTATGCGGCGGTCGCGATCTGGCGGCGCGAGTTCCGGGGACAGCTCGGGCGGTTGTTCCGCTCCGTCGACATGATCGCCGCCCCTGCGGCACCGATCGCGCCGTTGCTGGTCAGTGAGATGGCGGCAATCGCAGGTGGTCCGCCACTGGCGGCCGCGCCGGTGATGCGCTTCACGCTGCCCTACAATCTGGCCGGCGTGCCGACACTGACGCTGCCGATGGGCCGCACGGCGGAAGGCGCGCCGATGGGGTTCCAGCTGATCGGACCCGACTTGAGCGAGGCGGCGCTGCTGTCGGCGGGCGCGGCGTATGAGCGGCAGACGGGATTTTCGTCGAAGCATCCGGAGATTTGATTTCATCTCCGTTCGTCATGGCCGGGCAAGCGAAGCGCGACCCGGCCACCCAGTGATCGTAGAGCTGAGCGGTTGAGCCGCTTGTGTGTTGGCCCTGGGTGGCCGGCTCGATGGCCGGCCATGACGATTGGTTTGTCGTGCGGTTGGATTCGACGATGCTGCGCGTGCGACGTATGGTCTTTCGAGACTCGCAATTTTCAGGAGATGCCCAGACATGAAGAGCGTTCGCGCCGTTGCCGTTTCCGCCGCCGTACTCGCTTGCGCCTTTGCGGCTCAGGCCGCGGACGATTGGTATCCGTCCAAGTACGGCGCGGCCGATACGATCGGGGCCGCGAACAATTTGTCGCCCGAAGGCGCGGCTGCCGCAGCGAAACTCGTGAAGCTCGGCAAGGTTTATGCGCTCGGCGTCGTTACGGGGCCGGACTCGCCCGCCTATCCGCCGCGGACGTTTCAGATGGTGGTCACGCAGTCGAGCGACGGCGAGGGCAAGCCGCTCGGCGCCAATCTCGCGACCGGCAACGACGATATTCTGATGGCCTATGTCGGCATCGGCTCGCAGCTCGACGGGCTCGGGCATCTTGGCATCAATCACCGCTACTACAACGGCAACCAGGCGAAGGATTTCGTTGCGCCCGGCGGATTGAAGAAGCTCGGCACCGAGAACGTGCCGCCGATTGCGACGCGCGGCGTGCTGCTCGACATGGCGAAGTTTTTGAAGACGAAGCAGGTACCGGCGGGGCGCGCGTTCAATAAGAAGGAGATCGAGGCGGCGGAGAAGGCGGCGGGTGTCACGATCGGCAAGGGCGACGTCGTGCTGTTCCACACCGGTTGGCTCGCGCTTGCCGACAAGGACAAGGCGAAGTTCATGGGCGGTGAGCCCGGTCTCGGCAAAGAGGGCGCCGCGTTGCTCGCCGCGCGCGGGGTCGTCGCGGTCGGCGCGGACACGTGGGGCGTTGAAGCCGTGCCGTTCGAGGTCAAGAGCGAGGCCTTTCCCGTGCATCAGATTCTGCTTGCGAAGAACGGCGTCTATATTCTCGAGAACATGAACACGGCGGCGCTGGCCGCCGACGGGGCGACCGAGTTCCTGTTCGTGCTCGGCCAGCCGAGGCTCAAAGGCGCGGTGCAAGCGGTGATCAACCCGGTCGCGATCCGCTAGCGCTTCTTGCGTTTGGCGACGGGCACGAAGCGGAGCAGGCGGAGCGTTTGTTCGATCTCCGTCGCTTCCACTTCGGGGGCCTCGATCAGCGTCGGTTGGGCGAGGGTTGCGACGTCGCCCGCCATCAGGATCGCGTTGCGGTTGATGCGGCCTTTGAGGTCGAGCATGCGCACGCCCGGCCACAC
>JAEUML010000007.1 GCA_016792785.1 Alphaproteobacteria bacterium | reverse complement strand
CGATCGCGGTCGCGGTGATGACGGCAGCCGTCGTTCGCGATCGCGTTGCCGGCAAGTCCGCCCAGGATCACGCCCGCAACCGTCGCCGGTCCGCGGCCGCGCCCGCGCGCGACATTGTTCCCAATCACGCCGCCGAGCACGCCGCCGATGATCGTGCCTGCAGCCCGATCACCACCGCAGCGCCGGCGCTCGCCGCGCCCATAAGGTCCGTAGCCATAGCCCGGCCCGCCCGCGTACGGACCACCACCATAAGGACCACCCGCGTAGGACGGCGGAGGACCGTACGACGGCGGCGGACCATAACCCGGCCCGCCATACGAGGGCCCATAGCCCTGCCCGTAATTCCCATAGACCTGACCCGCCGACGCCGGCGCCGAAAGCGCGAACGCCAACACCCCGGCCGCAAGAGCGGACACGATCAACTTTTTCATGTTCACGAAAGTCTCCCAAGGGGGCCTTGCAAAAGTGCGAGCCGGACGAACTCGCCAAAGGCACCCCATTCATCCGCGCGCATCAAAGCGCCAAAGCCCCTGAACGCAGCATGAATAAGCGCAAAGGCCACAGAATCCGCGGGATTCCGCCGTTCAACAGCCCCCGCGCTCGCCCCCCCCGGCGGATCGAGTTGCCCGCTGCGCGCACGCCGGGCCTGGCTATACCTCAAGTAAACAACTCGCCGATTAAGCTCCCGCGGTGACACACGGGACTTCGGCAACGAAACGGTCCACCATTCGCCGCGCCGCCTCGGCGGCGGCGCAGGTGTGGACAGCCGCGCTCGATCCAGTCCCCATTCCGCCCGAAGCTGCCGGCTGGATGCGCGCGCAGCAGATCGCGGCCTTCAAGAAGCTTGGACCCTGGGTCGTCGCCGCGAACGTGATGAATGCCACGCTGGTTGCCTCTTTGCTGTCGTCGACGCCCGCGTGGCACGGCGCAACGGTGTGGGCGGCAGCCGTCGTGCTGTTGATGGCGAGGTACGTCTACACACTGGTTGCCGGACGAACGCACAAGCCGGCCGAAACACGTTCGCCGCGCGCCATCGTCAAGAACATCCGCGAAAGCGCTATTGTTGGCGTCGTGTGGGGTTTGATGCCGGCGCTGTTCTACGGCGTGGCCTTGCCGCATCAGCAAACGGCCCTCGCGGTCGTCGCAGTCGGCATGATGTGCGGCGGCGCGCTCATGCTGAGCACCGTGCCGAGGGCCGCATTCGCGTTCGTCGGTTCGATCGCGCTCGGCAGCGCCGCCGCCTTGCTGCAGGTCCAGGACGTCTCGACGAAATTCGTGATCGCCTTGCTCGCGATCTACACGGCGATTCTGTTTGCCGGAATACGTTGGTCCTACGCAGAGTTCGCGAGGCGTTTGCTGAGCGAGCGGATGGTGCGCCGGCAGACGATCGAACTCGACGCAGCGCGCCAACAAGCCGAGAGCGCGTCCCGCGCCAAATCCGACTTTCTGGCGATGATGAGCCACGAGATTCGCACGCCCATGAACGGCGTCATGGGCATGGCCGGCGTCCTGCTCGACAGCCCGCTGTCGGCCGACCAGCGCCGCTCTGCGGAGACGATCCGCGGCTCGGCCGAGACGTTGCTGCGCATCATCAACGACATTCTCGACTTCTCGAAACTCGAAGCGGGCGCCATGCAGATCGAACGCACGGCGTTCGATCTCCCGGCGTTGCTCGCCAACACCGCCGATATTGTTTCGCCGCGCATCGAGGCCAAATCCATCACCTTCAAGCTGACGATCGCGGCCGGCACGCCGCAATTCGTTCGCAGTGACGCCGGCCGCCTCCGGCAAGTCCTTCTGAATTTCCTCGGCAACGCGGTGAAGTTCACCGCACAGGGATCGATCGAACTCGCGGGGCAGACTGTCGTCCGCGACGACGGTCGCGTCTGGCTGAGGGCCGAAGTTCGCGACACGGGTACCGGGATTCCCGCCGACCGGCTTCCGCTCTTGTTTCAGAGTTTTCAGCAAGCGGATGAGACCATTTCCCGGCGCTTTGGCGGCACCGGGCTTGGCCTGGCCATTTCGAAGAAGATCGTGAACCTGCTCGGCGGCCAGGTCGGCGTGTCGAGCGTCTTGGGACACGGCTCCACGTTTTGGTTCGAATTGCCGGTCGAACCGGCGACGGCGAACGACATGGATGCAATCTCGCAGACGGCGACGGACCAAGACCTTGACGAAGCGATCGCCCGGATCAAGTCGCTCGGCAGGCCGTTGCGCTTGCTGATCGCCGAAGACAACGCGACCAACATACTCGTGGCCAAGTCGGTTCTGGCCAAGTTCGGCATCACGCCCGACGTGGCCGGCAACGGCATCGAAGCTGTGGATGCGGTCAAACGCATCGACTACGACGTCGTACTGATGGACGTGCACATGCCCGAGATGGACGGCTTGGAGGCGACCCGTGCGATCCGCGCGCTGCCCGGCGCTGCTGCGCGCGTCCCGGTCGTCGCGCTGACGGCCAACGCCTTCGCCGACGACGTGCGCAGTTGCGAGGCCGCGGGCATGAACGGCTACGTCCCCAAACCGTTCCGGCAAGAAGACCTAGTGCGCGCCATCGGCGGTGCGCTGGGGGGCCGCCGCAACTTCACATTCGCACCCACGGCCGCACACAGCGGCGCCGACGGCGCGGTCGATTGGTCCGTCTTGGATGCGTTCCGCGCCGACTCCGGCGAAGAGCTGCTTAAGCTGCTGATCGACACCTACATCGGCACGACGATCGAGAATCTCTCCGCGCTCTCGCGCGCAGCCAAGTCGGGCGCCGGTACCGGCGACATCCTACGCATCGCGCATTCCCTGAAGAGCAGCAGCGCAATGGCCGGCGCAGCTGAACTGTCGCGCCGGGCCGCCTCGATCGAAGCCCGCGCCGCCAACCGCGAGCCGATCGCCGCGGACGATGTCGACGCGATGCACCGGTCGTTCGCCGCGTACTGCAACACGCTTGCCGAACGCGGCCTGGCCGCCGCCTGATCCGACGCCGCTTGGACCCGCAGGGCGCGGCACGCGTGCTTGCGCTCATTTTTCTTGCGCCAAGCCTCTTGAGCCGAACCTTAGGTCAGGCCTTTCTCTCCCGAACCGTTCGGGACAGAGAAACCGTCATGCCGGCCAAACGCACGCTGAGTGAAAAGCCCAACGCCTTCGCCGACGCGCCCGCCGCCATCGCCAAACGCTTCGGCGTGACGGCGAAGGCACTGCGCGTTTACGAGCGTATGGGGCTGATCGCGCCGGCGCGCACCCAGGCCGGCTGGCGCGCTTATGGCCGGGCGGATGTCGAACGGCTGGCCGCGATCGTCGCGTTGAAGCAGTTGGGACTGCCGCTCAAACGCATCGCGACGCTGCTAGCGGGCAAGGCCGACCTCAAAGCCGTTCTTGCCTTGCAAGAGGCGGCGCTGAGCGAGGCCAAGACCGCAACGGAAGAGGCGCTCGCCCTCGTCCGCGCGGCGCGCAAGCGTCTCAGCGAACGGAAAACACTGTCCACGGACGAACTCGCAAACCTGATCAGGAGATCGAACATGAGCGAACTGAAGTGGACACCGAAGATGGAGGCGATGGCCGCCAAGCACTACACGAAGGACCAACTCGCCGACTTGAAGTCGCGCGACTTCACCCCCGCCGACCAGGCGCGCGTCAGCGCCGCGTGGGCGAAAATCTATGAAGACCTGGGCGCGCTCGGCGACGGCGCCGACCCGGCGTCGGCCAAGGCGCTCGCCATCGGCCGCCGCGCGCACGCGCTCATCATGGAGTTTACGCAAGGCGACCCGGCGATGTTCAAATCGCTCTCGGGCATGAAAAGGGACATGATGGCCGATCCCGAAGTCGCGACCCAAGGCCCCGGCACGCCGGCCCACTTTGCGCTCCTTGGAAAAATCTTCGCCGAACTGCAAAAGAAGGGCGAGTTCCCCGGCGCTTGATGGGCCACAGCACACTCACAGCAGGCCCGGCCGCGCTGGCGCAAATCGGCGGGACCGGGCAAACTGACCACCTCTCAAGAGGATCGCTCGATGAAAAGCAAATTGCTCAGCCGCACGCTCATGGCCGCAACCGTCGCCGGCCTTATGGGCTTGTCCTTCATGGCCGGCAGCGCGCAAAGCGCCGGCCCGGAAACCGTTGCAAAGTTGAACCAAACGGTGGACCTTCTGACGAAGGCGCAAGCGGTTTTGGGCGCGTCGGGCACGAACCGCCAGGGCTACGCGCACGTCGAAAAGGCGAAAGCCGACGTAGCCAGCGCGCTCAAAGAAATCGACAAGGCCGTCAAAGCGAACGGCGGCTAGACTAAGGCACGTTCTTGCTCCAGTCATAAGGCGCACCCGTCTCGCCCAAGATGAAGCGGACGAGGCCCGGGAACGCCGCTTCAGCGCGCACATCGTTGGCAAGCAGCACAACGCAAGCGCGCCGGCGCTCGACGCAGATCCACGTGTTGCCGGTGATGTTGTTGTGGCCGCCCTTCTCGAAGCCTGGGCCTTGAGGGCCCGAGAACGCGATCACACCGAGCCCCGCGGCGAGGTCCGGCCGGCGTTCGGCGACCGGCAGCTCCGGCTGCAATGTCGGGAACTGCGTGCGCGTCGTGATGGGAAGCTGCGGGCGGATGATCTCCGCGCGTCCGCCGGCTGACAGACCCTCGCCGCGCATGAAACCCGCCGCAAAGCGCGCGAAGTCTTCGATCGTGGTGTCCATGGACCCGGCGGCGCGCACCGCGCTGCGCTCATCGTGCGGCTCGGTCTTGCCCTCCATGTCCCAACCGTCGGCCAGGTTCGCGCGAAAATCGGGACGCCAGATCATGCTCGTGTTGCGCATCCCGAAACGGTCGAACACGCGGGCCTGCATCTCGCGGCCGAGATCGAGGCCGAGGCCCCGCTCCAACACGAACTGCAGCAGGATGAAACCGTCCCCGGAATAGGCGTAGCGCGCACCCGGCTCGAAATGAAAGCGCAGCTTGCCGTCGGGCTCCAGGAAACCAAAATTCGCAAAACCCGGACTGTGCGTCAGCAGGATGCGCGCCGTCAGCTTGCGCCAACGCTCATCGCCCGCAAGATCGCTCCAGCGCGCATAGCGGTCCTCCACGTCCTGCTCGGTGTAGGCGGGCAGCGGTTTGGACAAATAGCGTTCGATCGGAACGTCGAGCCCGATCACGCCCTCCTCCACCAGCTGCATGACGGTGTAGGCGAACACCGCCTTGGTCAGCGACGCGCCGTACATGACGGTCGCGGTCTGCAGCGGATCGCCGGCCGCATTGCGCAAGCCGTAACTCTTCACATGACCGACGCGCCCGTCCTCGATCACCGCGACAGCCAACCCCTTGGCCCCGGTCGACGCCATCGCGCGCGCAACCTCCGCATCGATCGCGGCGGCGGTCGGGACCGCTGGGGCAGCGTGCGCAGACATCGCCCACAAGCCGGCAAGCGCGCACAAGAACACAAGCTTCATGACTGCCCCCACATCACCAAACGCCACGGGTAGAGGCACCCGGGAGCGCGGGCATCCTGCCCGCTCTTTTCGACACTCAAGCGCAAAGAAGAGCGGGCTGGAAGCCCACGCTCCCGGGTGTGCATTTCTTACGAACTCAATGCCGCGTGATCTCCGCGCGGCCCACCACCATGTGGTGCACTTCATCCGGACCGTCGGCGAAGCGCAGGTGGCGTTGGTGGGCGTACATCTCGGCCAAGGGCGTCCATTGCGAGATGCCGGTCGCGCCGTGGATTTGCATCGCCTGATCGATGATTTGACAGACGCGCTCCGGCACCATCGCCTTCACCATCGAGACCCACACACGCGCCTCGCGATTGCCCAGCACGTCCATCGCGCGCGCGGCTTTTAGCACCATCAACCGCATCGCCTCGATGTCGATCCGCGCCCGCGACACGAGTTCCAAATTCTTGCCGAGATTGATCAGCGGCTTGCCGAACGCCTCGCGCGAGACGCCGCGCTTGACCATCAGATCGAGTGCGCGCTCCGCCTGACCGATCGAGCGCATGCAATGATGGATGCGCCCGGGCCCGAGCCGCAGCTGCGAGATCTCGAACCCGCGGCCCTCCCCGAGCAGCATGTTGTCCTTCGGCACGCGCACATTGTCGAACTTCAGGTGCATGTGCCCGCGCGGCGCGTGATCCTCGCCGAAGACCGACATGGCGCCCAAGATCTTCACGCCGGGCGTGTCCATCGGCACCAGGATTTGCGAGTGCTGGAATTGCGCCGCCGCATTCGGGCTCGACTTCACCATCACGATCATGATCTTGCAGCGCGGATCGCCCGCGCCGGAGATGTAGTACTTCTCGCCGTTCAGCACCCACTGGTCGCCGACGAGTTCGGCGCGCATCGAAATGTTCTTCGCATCCGACGAGGCAACGCCCGGCTCAGTCATCGCATAGGCCGAGCGGATCTCGCCGTTCAGCAGCGGCTTCAGCCAGCGCTCCTTCTGCGCCGGCGTGCCGACACGCTCGATCACCTCCATATTGCCGGTGTCGGGTGCCGAACAGTTCAGAGATTCCGACGCCAACGGATGCTTGCCGAGCTCGGCCGCGATATACGCATAGTCGAGATTGGTCAGCCCCCGCCCGATCTCCGCATGCGGCAGGAAGAAGTTCCAAAGGCCCGACGCCTTCGCCTTGTTCTTGGCCGTCTCGAGCAATTCAAGCTGCCCCGGCGCCCAGGACCAGCGGTCCTTCCGCCCCTCGCCCAGGCGGTGAAACTCCGCCTCGATCGGCGCCACGTTCTCCGCGATGTGCTTCTTGACCGCGTCGAACAAAGGCTGCGCCTCCGCCGACATCGCAAGATGATTCAAACGCGGGTCGAGATGATCGGGTTCGGCGGCACTGCGCTTATCGGCCTGGGACATAGGTCGCGTTCCTGTGACGTGAAGAAGTGACGATGCCGCCACCCTAGCGGTCACCGAACGGAATGGGTAGTCAAGCAGGTATGCAGCTACGAGAGCGCCATGCCCATGAAGCGCATCCCCGCCCGCGTGAACGCGCCGAATCTCGCAGATCCGAAGCGGGCGCGCCTGTTTGTCATCGTCGCGCGCGACGCGCGGCGTGCCGTCGTGTTCCGGCGCGGTCCCACGCGCAAGACCCGCCTCTTCGTCTGGAACCTGCGTGACGACACGTTGGAAGCCGGGCAGTGGTTCTTTGGCCGCATCTACGAGCGGCGCTGTGATCTGTCCCCGGACGGCGAACTGCTGTCGTACTTCGCGGCGAAATTCGTCAAGCCCTATGGCACGTGGACGGCCATCTCACGGCCACCTTATTTCACTGCGCTCGCGTTCTGGCCGAAGGGGAACAGCTGGGGCGGCGGCGGGCTGTTCGAAGACGCGCGCACGTTTCTGCTCAATCACAGCCAAGGCGAGCGCGAAATCGTAGCGCTGCAAGGCACTCCCGGCGCGCACGGCATAGCGGTCAAACCGCTCGGCCGCTATTCGGGAGGCGGCGAAGACGAGCCGATTTACACCGAACGCCTCACACGCGACGGCTGGTCTGTGAACACGCCAACCGAAGAAAAGGAGCAATCGTTCAACGCCCCGGTGTGGATCGTGTTCGATCCGCCGCGAACAAGAAGTCTAACGTTGGCCGGCGGCGGCAAGCAGCGCCCGCTCACGCTGCGGGTGCTGACGCACGGCTATCACGAGAAGAACGGACGAAGTTGGGTCGAGACGGCCGACGTGCTCGATCACGAAGGAAAGGTGCTGCGCGACTTCGGACGCATCGATTGGATCGACAAGGACCACAACGGCGACATTTTGATCGCGCGCGAGGGAAGACTCGAACGGCTGCGGCGGGGTGACATCAAAGCGGGTGCCCCAAGACTCGTCGCCGATCTGCACGACATGACGTTCGAACCGGTCGAAGCGCCGTCATGGGCGCAGACCTGGACGAAGCGCAGACCCGTGAAACGCTGAGCAGAAGAGTTTCGGTGACAGCACATTCCATTGAGAGTTGCACTGCCACCTGACAGGCGCGGTAAGCCCTAGGGATCGATTTGCGAAATCTTCGAGCCTTCGATCGCCAAGCCCGCCATCAATCCGGATTGATCGAAGACGAAGGCGTAGACGTCGTCATTCAGCGTCGTCGTCGTCAGGTTCCGGGCGACGCCCGCGTCGACGAACACGATCGTGGGGCCGACGCCCAATTCCCAACCGTCCGACTTGTCGAGATAGTCGAGCGCGCGATCGTTCATCAGAAAAAGCGCATAGCCATAGCTCTGAATGCCGGCCTGAAAGCCCCACGACCCGGACAACGCGTTGTAGTACTGGCCGGCCTGTTCTTGCGTGAACAGAACGCCTTCGCCGTACGAACCGCCGAAGATGAAACCGCCCTTGACGATGTTCGGGAACACCAAGATCGCCTTTGCGCGGCTCGCGATGTCCTGCGCGAACGGCTCGCTGCGGTAGAGTTTCTCAAGTGCATGCTCGCTGTCGAACGCGAGTTCGGACCGCGCCGAAGCTTGCACGCCCGGCGACGTGGCCAGAGCGAGAGCGGCGGTGGCGGCAAAAAGGATGCGGCGCGCGGTCATGGGGGTGCTCCGATGATGTTCTCGAGGGGACGCCGGTCGCCGTCGGTTGGAACAACCCGGCGCCGGTCACGGAATCCATTCGAGCACACAAGGCGCGCCGTAAAAACGTCCGGCAGAGGGAACTGCCACACCACCTCGCGTACGACGCGCGGCCCGGAATTCGGCTAGAACGCCGGCGTCATTCCGCCGCTGCCCGGCTGTTGGCCGTTGATCGGCAGGTCGATGTCGAACCCCTGGAGCGCTTTGTAAGCGTAACTCAACACCGCGACCGCGTACGTCGTGACAAAGAACTGGAACGCGAACTCGTAGGCAATGACATGCGGGTTCACGCGATGCTCGACGATGCGTGTGAGTCTCGCCTCGGGCGTGCCCTCGAACGCCAGAGTCTTGCTCAAATCCAACGTATCGATCGCGCCCGTTTGCGCCGCGGCGATCGCAACGGCGCCGCCGAGCACGAGGAACGCGACCGAAGAAGCGATCGCCAGCGCCAGCAGGGCAAACACGTTGCCCCGGCTCAAACGCCACGCCTCGCCGAGAGAGAGTTTGTTGTTGGCGACGACGGCGGGCGGCCACAACATCAAACGAAGCGAAAGCCAAATGAATGCAATGTAGGTCGTAAGACCCAGCACGGCGGCCGCGGCAAGAACCGGTGGGTTCTCGGTGAGTGCACCCCGGCTCACGCCGGTCCACGCCAGAAGCATCTCAACGGCAACGTTGGCAAACAGTATAGGGACAAGAAGCGCAACGATCGTCATCGCGCCCATGAGAACATAGATGAACTCCGTCGCGCCAAACGGGAAAGCGAAATACTAGCCGGGCTTGCGATCGTCAAAAAGGACGATGCGATGAACCGCCACCGCGATGACCGAGAACGCCAACCCCTGCAACAGAAAGTCGGTGAGCATCGCTGCCGCGAAGACATCGGTCTCGAACATCTCTTTGAGCTGCATCCCCGGCGATACATGGGCGACGCCGTACGCCATCGCGTACGCGGCCGCCATCAGCAGCACGATCGGCAACCAGCTCAATCGAAACAGCGTGAACGCGTTGCGCGCGACGAACCAAACGGCGCGCCCGGTGATTTGAAAGATCGGCAGCATGACAGTCCCCCGACAGCGATCTCGCGCCCAGTTCCACCGCAAAGTCAACTTTCGCCCAGGGAGCGAGTTGCACCGCACAGCACTCGAGGAATCTGTCGCGGTATTCCTACCCTCGCGACAACGCCGCGATGAAATCCGCAAGCGGCGCGCCCTCGGGCCAGCTTGGCACGCCGCTGGGAATGTCGATGCCTGCGAGCTTTCGCTTCGTCCAGATGTGAGCGACGATTTTGAGTTCGTCGCTGCGATCGAGCGTGCCGGCGCGCACGACCGCGAGCCCCGGCCGCGCGCTGTTCGTGTTGAAGACGCGCGTGAAGCAGACGGGACACGCGCGCTGGCGCGACGTGCGGCTGCCGTCGGGCGAGGTGAGTTCGAACAAGGCCGGCTCGCCCGTCACCTGAAGCCCGCTCTCGGGCACGATGATCTGAAGACTGAAAGCGCTCCCCGACCACGTCTGACAGTCGCGGCAATGACACGCATACGCGTTCGGCAATTTCTCTGCCGTCACGCGATAACGAATCCTGCCGCAACGGCACCCGCCTTCGATGGAATGGGTCATGGCGCCGTGAACTTAAGCCCCCTCATGAAGGTGCTCAATCCCTGGCGAGAGCGAAAACGCACCCTTGACATTCGCATAAGCAAATATTAGAACATATCATGAACATAAGGGAGCGCCCGATGCCGTCCCCTGCCCCCGCTTTGGCCCTGACCGCGGCACAGCCCGCCCCCGAACGTCCGCGCGTCTATCATGTCGCGACGTCGTTCGTTTGCGATCGCGAGACATGCGAACTCGGTGAGGACTACCCCGAACTTCAGAAAATCGAGCGCGCCTATCGCCTGCTCGAACGGCGGTTGGAGCGCGCGCCGGTCGCGCTGCACGCCCGCCGCGCCATCACGGCCGCGCACGAGATGAGCGAGGGCCTCGCCGACATCCGCCACGACGCCAGCTTCGGCGCGACGCTCTCGCTCGCCAAGGACGCCTTCGAAGAAGCCCGCGTCGTCAAAATCGCACGCACCTTCGCGGCGGTAAAGTGACCGTCGAGCGCGTGATGTGTTTAAGTGGAGCTGGCACAACGTGAGATGACTACCGCCCCCTCTGTGGGGCGGTAGCATGCTAAGCCCAGCCGCTAACTCAGCACTCCTTCAAATGCCTTAGCGCCGCTTACCGCGAATAAGCCGCCGAAAACCGCGTGATCTCGGTCCGGCTCTTCACGCAGGCGCCCGCCGCGCCCAGCCGCGCGCGGAACACCGGAATGCCCGACCCCGCTGATTGGAACGGATCTTTGAGGCGCATGTGCAGCGCGCCCGCATCCTTGGGCAAACTGCCCGCGGCGAGCGCCGCCGCATGTTCGTCGGCCTTGGCGCCATCCGCCGCTTCAAGCGCCAGCGTCGTACGCCGCCCTTGCGCCTCGGCCTCGAACGCGACCGAACGCGGATTCGGGTTCAACACCCAAAGACAATTGTCGATCACCTTGAACAGCACCGGCGGCGCATCGGCGGCATCTTCGGCCGGCGCGGAAGGCTCCACCACGGCGGCGGGTGCCACGGCGGCAACCGGCGCAGCCACGGCGGCAGGCGCGGCCACGGCCACAAACTCAGGCTTCTCGCGCGGCACGGGTGGGCCTGCTTGCGGCACCGCCGGCTTCGCGCGCGGCAAAGCGACCGGAACGGCGGCCCCGACCGAAGCAACGGGAACGCTTTCCATCGGCGCCGGCACTGCCGCAGGCGCCGCCACCGTCACCGCAGGCTTCGCGCGCGGGAGCGCAATCTTCGGCACCGGCGGCTTGCCGTCGTCAGGCGGCGCGGCGGCCAGCACCGCGAAACTCGCCTCATAACGCTTCTCGGTCGAGCTATCGGAAACGCAAAACGCCTTGTCGCGCTCGGTCAGCGTTTCGCCGGGCGCGAGCACCGTCACCACGCGCGGCCGCGTTCCGGCGATCAGCGAAAAGCGCACCGACTTGTCGCCTTTGTTCGCCCACGAACAACCGTCCGCGCCGAGCGCCAGCACGCCGCAGGCGTTGCCGGAGCATGTCGCCTCCGCCCGCGCCGCGCCCGCCGCCGCGAACGCCGCCGCGCCAATCACCAAAACTGCCAGAGTTCCGCGCACGAGCGCCCTCGATCGATCCCCGAAGCAGCAGATTACGCGAGTCTCGCCCCGCGATGAAGGGGCGGCTTGGCCTTCATGCCAGACGAGGTTTCAACGTCGCCGGATCGGGCAACCCCGCGCGCAGCAAGGCCTCCGCGTCCAAAATGCCCGCGCCGAACTTGTTCGAATTCCAGCCTTGGGGCTTGCGCGCCGCACCTTTGACCGCCGCACGGAACGCCTCGACCGTGCGCCAGCCGCCGTATTTCGCGTCGAGCGCGTCGGTGCCCCAGCGCGCCAGCCACAGCGCCGCCGCCCCCGCAACCAGCGCCGTCGCATAAGACGTACCGTCGCCCTGGTGGCCATACGCGTACTTGTCCTTCAGGTCGAAGACGACGGTCTCCGCCCGCAAGATGCTCGACGCCGGCGCGCAAAGATCGACCATCGCCCCGCGCGAACCGCCGGCCCACGGCGTGCTGTCGAGATTGACCCCGCCGGCGGTCACCGTGCACGGGTGGCTGCCCGGAAACGTCACCTCGGCCGTCACGTTGCCGGCGGCTGCAACCACGATCATGCCGCGCCGATAAGCCTCCTCGATCGCGCGCGCCGTGCGCGGCGAGGGGCTGCACGGGTCGCCCAGACTGATCGAGGCCACGCGGCATCCGTTCGCGCTCCACGCATGATCGAGCGCGCGGTCGATCGGCGTGTCGGCGAACGTGTCGATGACGCTCGTGTTCGTCACGCGATAGGGGATCAGCGTCACGCCGCGCGCCATGCCGTAGAGCGCGCGTGGCGCCATCCCGGCCAGCACGCTTGCCGTCTTCGTTCCGTGTCCGCGCTGACCCGCATAGTTCGTCGCGACCGGATCGAACGGCGCGCCGCCGCGGTCGATATAGTTGATGCCGAGGTCGGGCCTGATCGTCGCCGTGCGCCCGTCCTTCCAACGCCCGAACACCGGATGGCGCGTGATGCCCGTGTCGAGATGCGCAACCTCGATCTCGGTCAACGCATCCGCGCGCCCCTGTTCTTCCAGGAAATCCCACGCGGCCTTCGCCTTCACGAAGATCAGGTGTTGGGGAATGCCGTCATCGGGCAGATCGGCATCGGCCTCGGGGTCGTCCGGATCGAGCAACCCCGCCGCGTATTGATCGCGCAGCTGCTTGCCGGTCAGCGGCTGCACCTGAATCACGTTCGGCAGCTTGCGCAGGAAGTCGAGCATCGCCGGCACGGAATCGTGCTTCGGCCGCATCGCCTTCAGCGCCGAGCGCACGATGACGTATTTGTTCAGTTGGATCGGCTTCAAGATCCCGCCCTTTTCTTCGCCGAGATAGGATTGGATCTTCTTCTCGACGCGCGCGACGTGCTGTCTCGAAATCGTCAGGGCATAGAACGTGGGGTTCGGATTGTCGGGCATGGTGCGTAACCTTCTCCACTCAATGGGACCGAAGGAAACGCCGCTCGACTGAAACAGTCAATCGCAACACAAAGCAGACGAAATACACTTATGACAATTTGCAATAAAACCAAACGCACCAATACCGGGCGGCCACCCGTGACCTTCTCGGCACACGTCCTCGGTTAACGCGCACGCCGCCCATCGACAGCCAAAGCCGCGCGCACCTACCATCGGGACTTGAGCAAATCACCGACTCGAATTCTCCGGGGGGAGAACGCCGATGACGCCGAAGAGACTCTTGTGCCTCGCCGCCGGCCTCGCGCTGTTCGCCGCTGGCGCCGTCGCCGCAGTCACCGCGGAGGCCGCCTCGCCGCAGCCGGGCCTCGCTGCAAACGTCGTCGCCCCGCCCGCAACACCCGCAGGCGCCTCGCCGTCATTGCCGCCGCCGCGCGTCGCCGATTGCGTGAACTTCGCGCTTCTGGACGACGCGTGCACGAAGCGCTGGTACGCCTGCCGCCGCGGCGGCACCGCCCAGGTGAACTGCTTCGACGCCTGGGAAGAATGCTGCACGCTCCGCGGCCAAGGCGCCCGCTCCCGCCTCGGCAGCGCGGAGCCAGTGACGACGAACCGCTAGAACGCGACGAAACTACAAGAGTGCTACCGCCCCCTCGGTGGGGCGGTCGAACTTTCGTAGCGAAGCGAAGAAAGTTCGGGTGGGGGGCAACCTCACGCGTGGCCCCCCACCCGATCCTTCTCGCCCTGACGGGCTCGAACGATCGACCGCCCCACAGAGGGGGCGGTAGCTCCCAATCCTAACCACGCCGCGCCAACACGCACACCGCGGGCACAGGCTTCAGTTCAAGCTCCCGCGTCCGCACGTCGGCGAACCCCGCTTGCGTCAGCAGCGCCGTGAGTTCGTCGGCCATCTTCACCGCATCCGCGCGCGTCGCCTTCGCGTGACGCGGCTGATACGTCGTAGCGAGCATACCACCGGGTTTGACGAGCGCCTTCGCGCGCGCCACGAACGCCGGCCGGTCGACGAATTGAATCACGTTGATCGAGAACATCTTGTCGAACGGCCCAAGTCCCGCGGGTATCGCCTCGACGGTCCCTTCGATGAGCCTCACACGACCTTCCTTCACCGCACGCGCGTTGCGCCGTGAGGCTTGCGCGATCATCAGCGCCGAATGATCGACGCCGACCGCACGCACACCGCGCTGCGAAAGACACAGTTCGAGGGCCACGCCCGGCCCGCATCCGACCTCAAGCACCGCCTCGCCCGGCTGCAGCGCGAGCTGTTCGACGGTCCAGCGGTTGCGTTTCAAGTTCGACCCGCGGCCCGACAAGATCAACCCCACGAGCCGCCCGAGCAATCCGCGCGGATGCTCGAACTGCGAGACGATGCGCTTGCGCAAGCTCACGCCGGCGCCTCCGCCGCAAGCCGTGCGTCGACGGCCGCGATCAGCCGCGTCAACACCGCCGTCGCGCGCTCCATATCCTGCACGTCGAACGCCGCTGCGATCTCTTCGACGATCGGCGCCTCGCGCGCGCGCATCTTGGCGAACGCGCGCCTGCCCTTCTCGGTCAGCGCGATCAGCGACGACCGCCGGTGCGCGGGGTTATCCTTCACCGCTGCAAGTCCCGCCGCGACCAACGCATCGGCAAGCAGCTGCACGTGCTGGCGTGTGACGCCTTTGAGCTTGGCGATCTGCGGCACCGTCATTGCGCCGGCCTCCGCCAGCGTCTCCATCACCGCCCGCATCGCGGTCGTGATCTCAAGATCGCCGTGCAGCGCATCGCCCAGCGCCTTCAGCCGGTTGAAGGCACCGCGCACCGCGCCGGTCAGCGCCACCATCTTCTCGCTCTTGGTCATTCTTTCCCCCTCGCGAACGAAACCGCCCGCGCCTTGAGTGCGATGAACGGCAGAATCAAGAGCCACAGAATGTTCCGGCTGCGCCCGTCTTGCACCTCGCAAAGCCCGTTCTCCTGCGTCGCCAACGCGTCCGCGCTCTTGCGCCGATAGGTGCCGAGCACGCGGTCCCAGATCGTCAGCACCGCGCCGAAATTGCTGTCGGTCTCAGGCTGGTGCGACGAATGATGCACCCGGTGCACGTCGGGCGTCACGATGAAAAGGCTGAGCGGCCGGTCGATCCACCACGGCAACCGCACATTAGCATGGCTGAACACCGTAACGCTCGCATCCAGCAGTTCGTAGATCAGGATCGCAACCGGCGGCGCGCCGAGCGCCACCACGCCCGCAAGCGTCAGCGGCGTCGTGACCACGAACTCCAACGGATGAAACCTGACCGTCGTCGACACATCGAGCCGCGTGTCCACGTGATGCACGCGGTGGATCGCCCACAGCACCGGCACTTTGTGATTCAGATAATGCGTCCCCCACGACAGGAACGCGCGCCCCAGAAAACCGACCGCAAACGCGGCGACGGGCGAAACGTCCACCGCATGGAGAAGGCCAACCCCCTCCGCCTTCGACCAATCCGCGGCGGCGACGATCCCGACCGGCAGCGCCGACATCATCACGATCGTAAGAACGGTGAGAACGACATTGGCGGGCCAGCGCCCCAGCCGCAATTGTGGCGACGGATCCCGCGGCGCCAGACGCTCAAGCACCGCGAACAACGCGAACATCCCGAAGAACGCCGCATATTGCAGCGGATCGAACGACGCCCTGAGGAAAGTTTCGATGGTTTCGAACGTCATGGCGATCTCCATATGACAACATTATTGTCATAATAGAATGACAACATAATTGTCAAGATGAGCACACGCACCCGAAATCCGCCGTCGTTCCCGCCGCCCTGTGTCCCCGCCGCATCGCTCCGGCCGTTGCCCCTCCACACCCGGAAGGTGTTCAATGGGCCGCATAAGAAGCCGCCGGGGGGCAGGCTTCAGGGGGCATGAGAGTATGCGTGTTTGGAACGCGCGCCCGTTCGTGCGGGCGGCGATTGTCTTTCTTTCCATGTGCCTGGGTCTTGCCGCCGCGCACGCCGCCGAACCGCCGGCGCCGCCTGCCGGCGCGCCCGCAAGGCCCGCGCTAGATCCCGCCGATATCGAAGCATTCCTGGACGGCCTCGTGCCGCTGCAGATCGAAGCGAACGACATCGCAGGCGCCACGATCGCCATCGTCAAGGACGGCAAGGTGCTGTTCGCGAAGGGCTATGGCTTTGCCGACATGGAGACGCGCACGCCCGTGACGCCGGAAACCATGTTCCGCGTCGGCTCGATCACGAAGGTCTTCACCTGGACCGCGGTGATGCAACTCGTCGAGCAAGGCAAGATCGACCTCGACGCCGACATCAACACGTATCTGGACTTCAAGATCGACGGCAAAGGCGGCAAGCCGATCACGATGCGCCACCTGATGACGCACCGCGCCGGCTTCCAAGAAGCGATCAAGAACCTCGGCGCGCAAAACAGCGGCAAGGCCGACCTCGCCGGATACATCCGCAACAACACGCCCGACCGCATCTTCGAGCCCGGCACAGTTCCATCCTATTCGAACTACGGCGCGGCACTTGCAGGCTACATCGTGGAGCGCGTGTCCGGCATGCCGTGCGACACGTATTTCGAGGAGAAGATCTACGCGCCGCTCGGCATGATGCGCACCTCGATCCGCCAGCCGCTGCAAAAGGAACTCGAGCCTTATATGTCGAAGGGCTACAACCTCGCCTCCGGCGACGTCGTGCCGTTCGAAATCGTCAGCGGCTATCCCGCCGGCAGCCAGGCCTCGAGCGCGCTCGACATGACGAAGTTCATGATCGCGCACCTCTCGGCCGGCAAACTCGGCGACGCGCAGATCCTAACCCCTGCCTCCATCGTGCAGATGCACGACACTGTCGCGAAGGTCGACGAACGCCAGAACGGCATGGCGCTCGGCTTCTACGAGACGAGCCGAAACGGCCTGCGCATCATCAGCCACGGCGGCGACACGATCGCCTTCCACAGCGACATGCATTTGATTCAGAGCGAAGGCCTCGGCTTCTTCGTCTCGTACAACTCGACCGGCCGCGGCGACACCACGCCGCGAAGCAGCGTCTGGCGCAAGTTCCTCGACCGCTACTACCCCCACACGCCGCCCGCGAAGCCGGCTGAAGTCTCGGGCCTCGGCGTCAACGACGTCGTCGGCTCCTACGTCACCAGCCGCCGCATCGAAACCTCGCTGCTGAAGGCGTTCAGCGAGCTTTCTCAAGCGACGGTATCCGTCAACGACGACGGCACGCTCTCCGTCTCGGCATTGACCGGCGTCAACGGTCAGCCGCGCCGCTTCGAGCAAGTGGGCGATGGCCTCTTCCGCGAGGTCAACGGCCAAGACCAACTCGTGTTCAAGAAAGAGGCCGACGGCAGCATCACGCTCGCCCCTTGGTCGGCGGGCGTCATCATCTTCCACCGTGTCGAGCCCTCGCGCTCCGCGATGACGCAGTTGCTGATCGCGGGTACGGCGAGCGCGATAGTGTTCCTGAACCTTCTCCTGTGGCCGGTCGCGGCCTTCGTGCGCTGGCGCTATTACACCGGCCTCGAATGGCGCCTGCCCGCGCATCTGTTGCGCTTAGGGACCATGGCCGCCTCCGCCGCGCTGCTCACCATGATCTACGGGATCGCGCTCCTCTTTCTGCCGTTGTTGAACGATCCGTGGAAGATCGACGACACGCTCGATCCCACGATGCGCATGTTGCAGATGATCGGCATGGCTGGCGCGGCGCTGACGGTCGTGCCGGTCGCGAACGCGGTGCAGTCGTGGTGGAACCCGCTGCGCGGCCTCCTCGGCCGCGTGAAGGAGACGGCGGTCGCGCTGAGCTGTCTTGCGCTTGTCTGGTTCGCCTGGTCGATGAACCTGTTCGACCTGAGCCAGCGCTACTGATGCGCGTGCGCGCTGCCTTCGCGTAAGCCGGCCGCCACCGCCACGATCCGCGGCACGTCCCAGATGTCGACGCCAAGCCGCGCCGCGACGTCGCGCGCCTCGCCGCCGTCGTCGGAAGGTCCCACGATTGACACCATCACCGCGCGCTTCGCGTCGAAATAGGCCTTGGCCCCGGCCAGCGCGCGCACCTGCGCTGCCCCGACCTTTGCGACCCACGGCTTGCACTGCGCGACCACGCGGCCCTCGGGCGAGCAGATCAAGACGTCGACGCCGTAATCGTTGACCGCCCGCGTCAGCATCACTTGGCCCGTCCGGAAATAACCGGCCAGCAGCTCCGCCGCCTCCTCTTCGAACGCGGCCTCGCTGACGCCACCGTCCCAAAACGCGGAGTTGCAGCGCGCCGCACGCCATTCGTCGATGCGCTCGAACTCCTCGCACGCCGCGCGAAACGCCTGCCGCCGCGGCTCGGCCTGCCGATAGCGAATGATCGCAAACGCGGTCCCGACCACGGCCAGCGCCGCCATCGACACCGACGCGACGCCCGCGAACACGGCGGCGGGCCGCAGCGCTTCGTCCGTCATCACGCCGAAATCGAGCGCAAGGTCCATCGCCGCGAGCGCAAACCAGGACGGGATCAACACCGCGAGCGCGATCAACGACCAGCGCTGCAGCGCGAGCAGGCGCCGGTAGCGCACCGCATCGACGTCGCTGTCGCGCAACTTGAAACCGGCATGAGTCGGACGAGGCCGCAACCAATTCAACGACAACGTCGCCGAACGGCGGTCGATCAGCCCCGAGGGCAGCTGCGCAAAGCAGCTCCACCCCTCTCCGACCATCGGCTCCCCCCGAAATCCGATGCAAGAGAACGATTAACGCCGATATCGCCTTGCACGAACAGGTGCACCGCGGGAACACCCCACCGCAAACGCAAAAAAACACAGCAAATCCGCAGCAAATCGCGCAACCGCGGGGAGAGAAAGAACGGTCACGGCACATGAAGGAGCAGAATAGGCAAAAATCCAGATGTGCCGGGAACAGTCACGCAAATGGGAAGTGCATGTCGGCGTTTGTGACCGCCGCCACCCCTGTCGGCCCGGTATCGTGGATTGCCTCCAATGGGAGTCCGATATGCGCCTGATTGATCGCTTGCTCCTCGTCGCCACCCTCAGCGTGGGTCTCATTTCTACCACGCGAGCGGAAGATGGCGTGATCCCGCTCGACGTGACCGGCCCGCGGCCGACAGCCGAGTTCGTCGTCGGCACCCATCCACCCGTCAATGTGATTTTCGACACGGGCGCCGGCGGCACGGTGCTCCTCCCCGCCTATGCCGCCAAGCTGGCGCTGCCGAACCAGGGGTCCGTCGGCGTCGGCAGCCCGGCGGGCGGCGCGCCGCGTCAGGGCTATTTGACCACCCTACCGTCGGCGAGGTTGGGTCAGGCGTTGATCACGAACGCGCGCGCCGTCGTAGTCGATCTCGGTCTGCCATTGGAAGGCATATCGGGCGTCGTGAGCCCGAACGTGTTCGCAGGATCGCTCCTGCGCTTCGAACTCAAGAAGTCGCGCGCAGTCGTGGTACCTAAATCGCCCGGCACGCTGCCGCAGGCGGATGCGCTGCCCTACGGTGGTGGCGGACATCCGCTGCCATCCGCTACGATCGATGTCGCGGGCGTCAAGGTCGAGGCGCACATCGACACCGGCAACGGGCGGGGCCTTGCACTGCCGCTCGAACTGGCAAAGCGGCTTTCGCTTAAGACCCCACTCGCTCCGGGCAAAGAGGTGCGCATGGTTTCAAGCACCCACAGATCTTTCACAGCAACGATCGCCGGAGCGGTGAAGATCGGGCCGCTGACGCTGATCGACCCGGATGTGACGTTCGTCGAAGGCGTCCCCATCGCCAATGTCGGCTTTTCGGTCTTGAAGGACCTGACGATTGTTCTTGATCCTGCCGAACGTCGCACCTGGCTTCTTCCGAGCGAATGAAAAACGGGCGGCCACAAGGGCCGCCCGCTCGAAAGTTTCAGTGAGCCTATCGCTTACTCGACGTCGATCGTCGCGCGGCGGTTTTGCGGTTCTTTCACGCCGTCGGCGGTCTGGACCATGAGTTCGGCTTCGCCGCGGCCCGAAGCGGAGATCTGTCCCGCACCGATGCCCTTGTCGACCAGGTTGTTCTTCGTCGCGTTGGCGCGGCAATCGGACAGACGCTGGTTGTAGGCGGCTGAACCCGACGTGTCGGTGTGGCCAACGATTTTG
>JAEUML010000372.1 GCA_016792785.1 Alphaproteobacteria bacterium | reverse complement strand
TGCAGACCGAGCGCCTTGATCGCCTTGTCGAGGCGGACCTGGTCGCGGTTCAGCGTGATGCCGCCGGCGGTGACCGCATCGGCGACGTCGCGCGTCGAGACGGAGCCGTAGAGCATGCCGGTGTCGCCGGCCTGACGCAGGACGACGAACGTCTTCTTGTCGAGGTTGGCGGCGACGCCCTCAGCCTCTTTCTTCAGCGTGAGGTTGCGGGCCTCGAGCTGAGCCTTTTCCTTTTCGAAGCGCGCGATGTTTTCCTTCGTCGCGCGCAGCGCCTTTTTGCGGGGCAGGAGGAAGTTGCGGGCGAAGCCGTCCTTCACCTTCACAACCTCGCCCATCTGGCCGAGCTTTTCGACGCGTTCGAGCAATACGACTTGCATGGTGCGATCTCCCCCTAGCTTACGACGTAGGGCAGAAGGGCGAGGAAGCGCGCGCGTTTGATCGCGGCCGCGAGTTCGCGCTGCTTCTTGGCGGAGACCGCCGTGATGCGCGAGGGCACGATCTTGCCGCGTTCGGAAATGAAGCGCGAGAGGAGCTTTCCGTCCTTGTAGTCGATCTTCGGGGCGTTCGCGCCCGAGAACGGGCACGTCTTGCGCCGGCGGAAGAAGGGACGACGTCCGCCGCCGCCACCGAAGCCGCCGCCACCGCCGCCGAAGCCGCCGCGATCGCCGCCAAAGCCGCCTCTATCACCACCACGGTCGCCGCCGCCACCGAACCCACGATCTTCAGCGCCGCTCATACCGCACCTCCTTCTTCGCGAGGCTCGAAGCCGCCGCCGAATTCATCCTCACGGCGGCCCCACTTGGCGTCGCGCCGTTCCTTGGCCTGCTTGGCCAGCATGCCGGCCGACGGTTCGTCGTCCAGCACGTCGACGCGCACCGTCAGATAACGGATGACGTCTTCGTTCAGGCGCAGCTGACGCTCGACTTCGGCGACCGGCGCCCAGGGGCTGTCGAAGTTGAAGTGAACGTAGTGGCCCTTGCGGTTCTTCTTGATCTTGTAGGTCAGCGAGCGCAGACCCCAGATTTCCTGCTTGGTGACCTTGCCGCCACCCTGCTCGATGATGGTTTTGACTTGCGCGGCCAGTTCGTCGACCTGCGTTTGCGCGGCGTCTTGGCGCGCGATGAAGACATGCTCGTAAAACGGCATGGGAGCCTCATGTTAGGCCACGGCGCCTGCCGCACGGCCCCCATGGCAGTGCGTCCAAGCGATGGTCCGGCGGAGTTGTCGGACGAACTCGTCCCAAGACGCCCGAAAAAGCGCCCGCTCCGCGGCCGCGGCCGGTTTCGGAAGGGGCGGACTATACGGATTTGGTCCCGGGCGGCAAGGGCGAAGAAAGGCGGGTTTGCCGCAGAATTGCCGCATCCGGGCGGCTATCTTTGCCGCTGGGACAGGCTGGAGGAGATTGGGCGATGAGACGGGTGTTGGTTTTGGCCGCGGGCGCGCTGGGGTTGGCGGCGTGCGAGCAGGCGACGAAGTGCGAGATCCCAAGGGGTGGCGCGACGCCTGCGCCCGTGGTTGCGGCAGCGCCGCAGCCCTGCGCGGCGCAGGTTGAGACGGCCGTCGGTTTCACGAGTGCGGCTCGACAGGACAAGCTCATCGTCGAGGCGCTGGGGCCGGATTGCACGAACCCCGCGATGCTTGCCCGCGTGATCGACGGCAAAGGGCGGCTCGTCTATGCCGAGATGACGAGCGGCAAGTGGTTGATGAACGCCGAGATGTTTCCGCAAGGCGCGGGCACGCCGCGCGGCGTGGCCGAGAACCTCTACGACATCGGCGAGCCGAACTCGATGAACCTGCCGGTCTGGCGCGCGGGCGCGCGTGCGCCGGAGCGCGGCAACTACGGCGCCTACGAGGCGCTGGTGCCGCAGGCGGCGTACGAACGCTTGCGCGCGCTGAACGCGCCGACGCTGATCAAACGCGGTGGCGCGGAGAGCGGTACGTTCTACATCTACGACCCCGAAAACGGCGAAGCGGTCGCGGTGGCGAAGTTCGCCGTGTGACGGGACCTCAGTGACGAAACAGCGATGTACCGACGAGGTAGATGAAGATCACGACCGTGACAGCGACCATCGCGGTCGGAATGATGGTGGTGAAGCTGTAGTCCAACATGTTCATGCCTCCAGGCCTTGAAGGGCTTGGCGCGCATGATCCGCGAAGTCGGGTGCGGGCGCTTTGATCGGGATCAAAGGCGGAGCGTGCGGCCAAGGGCCCGGAGGGGCTCGCTCTGTTCGGGCGGGATCGTCGCGTCGGCTTTGGGGCCGACGTTGATCAGCAGGTTGCCACCCTTTGCCGTGACGTCGCGGTGGAGTGCGATCAAGGCCTCGCCGCTCAGGTAGTCTTCCGGCCGTTCCTCGCGGTTGTAGCCGAACGCGAGGCCCAGGCCGCGGCAGGCCTCCCATTTTTTTGCTTCGGGAATCGTGCCCAGACCGTATTCGACGGTGCGGAAGTCGCAGTGCGGCGGCGGCGGGCTTTCCATGACGCCGTCGGCGGCTGCGATGCGGGCTTTCATCATCGCGTTGAACGAGGCGCGCGTGGCGGGATCGCGCAGGCTGTTGAACAGGTTCTCCTCGGCGAACCAGCGGTCGTTGACGACACCGTCGGGAACGCGCGCATAGTAGTGCGCGAAGATCTGCGGCACGCCGGCTTTGCGCGGCCAGGCGATGTCGTTCCACAGCGCCGCCGGTTCGTAGCGGTCGATCAGTTCCTTTACCTGGGCGAGCGCGTAGTCGGCGTAGTCCGCTTCCGTGGGGACGCAAGCGAACATGTCCCCGAGATTGGCGATTGGTTCGGGGCGGGCCGTCCAGTCGAGGCCGCCCGAGTAGTACAGGCCGAAGCGCATTCCGCGCGCGCGGACGGCTTCGGCCAGTTCGCCGACGAAATCGCGCTTGGTGTGCCAGCCTGGGCGCCACGGGTTTTCAACCTTCGTCGGCCACAGGCAATAGCCGTCGTGGTGCTTCGTCACGAAGACGACGTAGCGGGCGCCCGCGGCCTCGAAGAGGTCCGCCCAGGCGGCGGCGTCGAAGGCGCGCGCGGCGTCGTCAAACTCGGGCCGGAACGACGTGTACGGACGGTTACCGTAGGTCTTGTTGTGGTGTTCGGCGCTGGCGCTGCCCGCCAGGCGGATCGCGTTTTCGTACCACTCCGCATAGGGCAGGTACTTGTTCATGTCGTCGTAGTGCTCGCGCGCGAGATCGTGGATCGCGCGCCCCCGCGGCGCGAACGCCGGCACCGCGAAGATGCCCCAATGAATGAAGACGCCGAAGCCGGCCTCTTGGAACCAAGCGGGGCAGGGGCGGGAGGCGAAGGCGTCGAAGTTGAGCTCGTCCATATTGGCGCCCCTGTTGATCAAAACTTCGCCCGGCCGAACTTGAACGTGGCCTTGTCGACTTCGGATGCTTCAGTTTCCCTACCTTGTGCCCTCAAGATGGTGGCCAACTTTTCCGCAACAACGCTGCTGAGATCACCGGGTTGATTCTCAAAGGCCTCGATCGCCGATCGATAGCATTGCTCTGCGCTTGCCCAGCGCCTCTGCGCAGCGGCAACGTCGCCGCATAACTCCAGCCAAAACGGATCGTTGACGTTGCGCGTTTGAGCATTGACCAGCAAACGATCGCTTAGCATCTTCGCTTCCGCCAAGGGATCTTGGTTTCCTCCGCGGCGCACGCGTCTGAGAAGTAGATCAGCGAGCGCGTACACGAGGGGCATGGTCTCGTCGTTGTCGGCACCTAGCCGACGGTCCCGAATTGCGATTGCACGACGCAGCAGCGGTTCCGCCTTCGGTATGGGATCGAATGGGTATTGTTCACCCAGAGTCAATGCGGCCCACCTTAGAGCGTCTGCTTCCGCCAAGTCGTCTGAACCGCTAAACGACTCGAACGCGATTACCGCTTCTTCCAGATAGCGATCCCGCTCGATGCGACCGTGCTCGTCCGCACGAAGATCATCTGCCCGGTCTCTAAGGAACTTGCCGAGTTGTACAACGTTGGAGGCAAGGCGCACTTGCGCTACATTCCTATCAATCCAGAACGCGAGCCCCGCGGGTCCCGTTTGATTGGCCTTCAGCCATTGCATTCCGTGTTCGAATGCGAGGTCGCTCGCAGCATAGTGCCAGAGGGATGCAAGCGCCGCGGCTGCAATCGTAGCGTACAGAAGCAGTCTGCGGATAAGGCGCGACACTCAATACCCCATTGCCGCGCCGTCTTTGCGCATTTCGCTGGCGCCCCAATAGACGCCGGATAAGGGGTCGCGCATGATGGCTTGGTAGCCGCCGAAGCTGCCGTCGCCTTTGACGAGTTTGTGGCCGCGGCGTTCGAGGTCCTTGCGTACATCGGCGCCGATGCCGGTTTCGAGCATGAGTTCGCCGACGCCGGCGGAGTC
>JAEUML010000363.1 GCA_016792785.1 Alphaproteobacteria bacterium | reverse complement strand
GTCCGTGTTGCGCAACCGCCGGATCAGACGGATCGCCGCCGAATGAAGCCGCTCGGCGATCGCCCCCGCCTCACCGCTCTTGCCCACCCTGCTCTGACGCACCGTCACATCGTCCCCGCTTTTGCGCTTGACATAATTAGTTAGCAAAGCTAATTACATGACCATCAGTTTTCGCCCGGTTAAGGGAGGGATGCAATGCCAAAGCTGTTCAGAACCATCGCGGGCGCCGCACTGATCGCAACAACGGTCGCCCTCGCCCCCGTGGCGCCCGCATCGCCGCAAGCCGCCCGCGAAAACCTGTCGAAGGTCGTGCAAGTGGCGCTGACCGTACGCGACCTGCCGCGCGCAATCGCCTTCTATCGCGACACGCTGGGTCTCACCTTCATGTTCGAGACCAACGGCATGGCGTTCTTTCAGGCGGGCGACATGCGCCTGATGGTGGGCCTCGCCCGCCAAGGCTCCGTCCCGATCGGCGGCGCCGTCGTCTATTTCGACGCGCACGATTGGGCCGCAACCGAAGCCGCGCTGATCCGGCGCGGCGTCCGCTTCACGACGCCCACCGAGATCGTGCAGCGTGAAGGCGCGCGCGAACACGCGCTTCGCGAATTCACCGACCCGGACGGAAACGCGCTTGCGATCATGGGCTGGCGCCCGCAATCCTGAGCCCCAATCAGACGAGGACACGCTCATGAGCCAACTCTCCAAACTCGCACAGATCGCGCTCTCGACCCGCGATCTGCCCAAGGCGGTCGCTTTCTACCGCGACGTGCTCGGCCTCAAACTGATGTTCGAGGTCTCGGGCATGGCCTTCTTCGACGCCGGCGGCACCCGCCTGATGATCGGCCCCGCCCACTTCCAAGGTCCCGTCCAAAACAACACCTACGTCTACTTCGACGCCGGCGACTGGTACGCCACCGAAGCGGCCCTCATCGCCCGCGGCCTGAAGTTCGAGCGCGAGGCCGAAGTCGTGCAGCGCGAAGGCGCCAAGGAACACGCGCTGCGCTTCTTCAAGGACCCCGACGGCAACGCGCTCGCCATCATGGGCTGGCGCGCAGCCCAATAGTTCACGACTTCGTCTTCAACAGCACGAGCTCCTCCGCCGCCGAAGGATGCAGCGCGACCGTCGCGTCGAAGTCGCGCTTCGTCGCCTTCATCTTCACCGCGATCGCGACACACTGGATCATCTCGGCGGCGGCTTCCCCCATGATGTGACAGCCGAGCACCCGGTCGCTCGCGCCATCGACGACGAGCTTCATGAAGATCAGCGTGTCGCGCCCGGACATCGTCGCGCGCATCGGCCGGAACGCGGTCTTGTAGATGTCGACCTTCGCGTGCGTCGCAAGGGCTTGCTCCTCCGTCAACCCGACGACGCCGATCTCGGGCGTCCCGAACACCGCGGTTGGAATGTCCGCATGATCGACGGCGGTCGGCCGCTCGCCGAACACGGTATCGGCGAACGCCGCACCCTCGCGGATCGCAACCGGCGTCAGGTTCACGCGGTTCGTCACGTCGCCGACCGCGAAAATGGAGGGTTGCGTCGAGCGCGAATAAGCATCGACCTTGACCGCCCGCTTGTCCGTCAGTTCGACGCCGCAATGCTCGAGCCCGAGCGCGCCCGTGTTCGCGCGCCGCCCGACCGCGAACATCACCTCGTCGACGACATGCTCCGTCCCATCCTTCAATCGCACGCGCTTCCTGCCTGCTTCCGCCTTGATCGAAGCCACGACCGATTTCAGATGCACGTCGACCCCGCGCTTCTGCAGCTCGTGCCGCATACGCTCGCGAATCTCGTGATCGAAACCGCGCAGAATCTCATCGCCGTGATGCACGAGCAGCGTCCGGCTGCCGAGCCCTTTGAAGATCCCCGCGAACTCGACCGCGATGTAGCCGCCGCCGACCACCATCACGCACTTCGGCAACTCGGGTAAGTGAAAGGCCTCGTTCGACGTGATCGCGAGATCGCCACCCTCGACGTCCTCAGGAACCCACGCGCGCCCACCCGTCGCGATCAGCACGTGCTTGGCCGTCAGCGTTCGGTCGGCCTTCAAGAGATGCACCGTGTGCGGATCTTTGAGCACCGCCCGGTCTTCGAACAGGCTCGCCCCGGCGCTGGCCAGGTTCTTCTTGTAGAGCCCTTCAAGACGCGCGATTTCGCGATCCTTGTTCGCGATCAGCTTGGCCCAATCGAACGTCGCGTGCGGCACATGCCAGCCGAAGCCGGCGGAGTCCGCGAAATCCTCCGAGAAGCGGCTGGCATAGACCATCAGCTTCTTCGGCACGCAGCCGCGGATCACGCAGGTGCCGCCGACGCGGTACTCCTCCACGACCGCCGCACGCGCGCCGTACTGCGCCGCCATCCGCGTCGCGCGCACGCCGCCCGAACCCGCGCCGATCGTGATGAGGTCGTAGTCGTATCCGCTCATATCCCACCGTCAGTACCGAAACCGGCGACCCATAACACGGGGCGCACCGCTCCGCACCAGCGGTGAGAGAAGAGCGGCGCCTTAAAGCCCCGCCCGCTTCATCACCGCTTCGAGCGCGCCGTCGATCGCGCCGGCTTCCTTTTTCAGGAACGCAAGCAGCGCCCGCTCGTTCTCGTCGACCGCGCCGTCCTTCAGGATGCGCTCGGCAAGCCACTTCGCCTCGTCCGCATCGACCCGTTCGCGCGCAAGCCG
This sequence comes from Alphaproteobacteria bacterium, assembly GCA_016792785.1. Classification (GTDB taxonomy): domain Bacteria; phylum Pseudomonadota; class Alphaproteobacteria; order Micropepsales; family Micropepsaceae; genus SZUA-430. Next base: position 1,652 of record JAEUML010000363.1, on the reverse strand, counting down.
CGCCCGCGTCGCCTTGTCCTCGGCCTCCGCCTCTTTGCGCGCGGCGGCAGCACCCGTCGGATCGATCTCTTCCCACACCGCGGCGAACGGAATGTCGCCGCGCATGATGGCCGAACCCACGCCCGAAAGCAGCTTGCCGACCGAGCCGCGCTCGTCGAGCCATTTCTCGCGGCGCAGCGCCTCTTCGTGCGTCGGCACGGCCGGCGCATCCATCGGGTTCAACAGATGATTGGCGAGCGCGCGCACGAAGAAGTCGCGCCACGCCGGATCGTTTTCGCCAGCCCCCGTCGCTTCGTTCAACTGGAACAGAATCTCCGCCTCGCGCCGCGTGACGAGCAGACTGCCGTCGCCCGCCGGCGCGTGCAGCGCCTTGCGCAGCACCGCGACGTCGCCCGCACCGATCGCCGCGCGCGGCCGGTTCGCGCCGTACGGCGTGTCGCGCGACAGCAGCACGCTCTGGCGCACCGCGTCGAGCACGAGGCTGACCACATCGTCCGGGCACGAACGCGCCCAGTGCACGACGTTCAGCACGAGCTCGAGTTCCGTCTTGCGCGCGACATGCCCGTCGCCCGCGACGTTCTCGATCAGATATTTGCCGAGCTCCGGCGTGACGTAGCCCTTGGGCGCGCTCTGCCACACGAAATAGTCGGTCAGCGCCTCGACATAGAGCGCGGCGAAAGACGCATCCTTGCGCGAGCACGCGCGGTCGAGCTTGAAGAGAATGTCCGCGTCCTTCCGCGTGACAGCGCCCTTGGCGTAGATCATGCGGCGCAGCTGCAGCGCGTGCTGGCTCTCGATCTGCCCGCTCGCGCGCAGCGTTTCGTCCAGATGCTCGATCCTGAGCGGTTGAGTCATGTCTCGGCCCTCTGCGAAAGCCCGTCCCCGGGCGTGAGCGCCAAGCATGGCGCAGCCCCCGTTAAGGCCACGGGAACCGGCAGGCTTAAGACCCGGTGAACGGCGCGGCATGACACGACGATGCGCATATCCGTTAGATCCGTTTATTTGGCTGTTTTGCGCCATGAAATCCGTTTGGAATCCGTTCGAAATGCGTTTGGTGTCCGTTTCCTGGCCCCATCCCGCTGGCTCAAGTCAGAAGCGCCGACACCACCGCCTGCGACACAGGACGAGGGCTGAGATATGGATGGAACAAATATAGAACAAACTGCAGACCCGCGTCCAGATGTCAAACTCCAGCGAACGGCAGCAGCAAACAAAAAACGGGCGGCCGAACTTTCGTCCAGCCGCCCGCTTCCCTCAGGCGCAATACTACGCAGCGCTGAGGTTGACGGCCTTGGCGCCGCGCGCATCGGCTTCGGTGCTGAAGTTGACGCGCTGCCCTTCGCTGAGCGAGCTCATCCCGGCCTGCTCGACGGCGGTCGCGTGGACGAAAACGTCCTTGCCGCCGCCGTCCGGCGAGATGAAGCCGAATCCCTTGGTCGCATTGAAGAACTTCACGGTACCCGTGGTCGAAGACATGGAAACATTCCTTGTAACAAAGCAGTCTTGCGCCCGGGCGAAATGCCAAGACGCGATGAAAAGCATGACAAACGTTTGAGAGAAGATTTTCGAACCGGGTTCGCGACAAGCGCGTGTCAGACGCATCGTCGAAAATCTAAGGCCCGCACTTCACAACCGTGCAGCCGTCACTGCGG
>JAEUML010000341.1 GCA_016792785.1 Alphaproteobacteria bacterium | reverse complement strand
GCGCCAAGGTTCTGGTCGGCGACGACGGCGAACTGGTCGACAGCATCGTGATCGATTACATCCGCGCGAAGCAGACGGTGTCCCCGGCGATCGAGGGACGGATCGTCGTGGCGCGGGCGCGGCCGGCGCAATAGGGGGAACAGAATGGAACGCTTCGGGCCTACCTATTGCGAGACGCCGGAAACCGTCACCGGCATCTTCCCGGTCGAGCCGTGGAACGCGATTTCGAGCGGCGTGATCGTTCTGTTCGGCATCGCATCTCTCTTCCTCGTGATGCGTCGTTCGCCGCGGGCGATCGAGCTCTATGTCGCGAGCGTGCTTCTGATCTTAAACGGCATCGGCAGCATTCTATGGCATGGGCTTCGCACGCGCTGGGCGTTGAACTTCGATGTGATCCCGGCGCTGATCTTCGTTCTGCTGGTGGCGTTCCTGTGGGCACGGCGGGTGGCGCCCGGCTGGCAGGTGGCGGTCGCGGGCGCATTGCTGGTTCTTGTGCCGGTCGCGGTGCGTTTCCTAGCGCCGGAGTTGCCGATGGTCTTCCGCCTCGGGTCGTCGATCCTGGTGGTCGCGCTGCTTGCGCTGTGGTTGATCGCGCGGAGCTTTGCCATTTCGCGCGAAGCTGCGCTAACAGGCGCTCTGGCGCTGACCTCGGCGATAACGGCGCTCACGTTCCGTTCCATCGATCCGTTCAGCTGCGATGAGGTTGCGATGGGGACGCACTTCCTCTGGCATGTGTTCCTGTCGGCGGCGGCGTTCCTGTGCATGTTGACGGTGGTGAGGCTGCGCGAGGTGCGGCCTGTCGCGGCGACGGCTGCGGCCTGATGGCGGCACTGCGCCCGGTTTGGTAAGGTCCAACCCTATGGCCGAACTCGATCTTCAGCGGCTTCGCGACCTTCTAATTGCGACGGCCTCGGCCGACCGGGCGGCGTTCCGGAACCTGTACGACGAGACGTCGGCTCTGCTTTTCGCGATTTGTTTGCGTTTGTTGCGCAACCGGAGTGCGGCCGAGGACGTAGTTCAAGAATTGTACATCCGAATTTGGGAGCGGGCTTGGCAGTTCGACCCGGACAAGGGCAGCGCGAAGACCTGGTTAACCGTCATGGCGCGGCGAATGGCGATCGACGAGTTGCGCAAGCGGCGACCGCCGACGGTGACGCCCGAAGACGTGGAGATCGACGATCCCACGATCGTTGAGCGGATGGAGGCATCGGCCGACGGGCAGGCGTTGCAACGCTGTCTTTCCGGGCTCGAACAAGGCGCGCGGCGGGCGATCGTTCTCGCCTATCGCGACGGGTATAGTTATGAGGAATTGGCGCAGACGCTGTCGGCGCCGGTGGGCACCGTGAAGAGTTGGGTTTCGCGCGGCCTGCAAAGATTGCGCGTGTGTTTGGAGCGGCCGGTATGAGCGGCGACGTCAGAGCGGCAGAATACGTGCTCGGCCTTCTCGAGGAGACGGCGCGGGCCGAGGTCGCGCGCGCCGCCGACGCGGACGCAACGCTGAAAGCGGAGATTGCTTGGTGGGCGCGTAGGCTCGCGCCGCTCGACGCCGGTGCCGATGCGGCCAAACCGCCGACGGGAACGTTCGACCGCATCATGGCACGGATTGAAGCGGCGGGCGTGAAAGAGGTTCCCGCTCTGCCCGGCACGGTGACATTGCGCGCGGGAGAAGGACCTTGGGAGCGGATCGCACAAGGTGTCGAGAAGCGCACGCTGTGGGACGATCCTGCGACGGGACGTCACGCGTTTCTCGTGCGCCTCGCGCCGGGCGGCGTGGTGCCAGTACATGCGCACGCGGCCGACGAAGAGTGTTTCGTGATCGAGGGCGACGTCGCCTTCGGGCCGCTGAAACTCAAGGCCGGCGACTTTCATTTGGCCAAGCGCGGCATGACGCACCCGGCGGCGACGTCCTCCGGCGGCGCGGTGTTTTTGATCAGCACACAGCATTAGGTAGCTCTCCGCTCGATGGGGCCCGCTCCTGCTCGCCCAGACGCAGGAGGGGGGCGTGACCTACGATGCTCGTGCAATTGCGGATCATCCGTGCGCTGACTTTCGTGCATCGATCACATCCCGCGCACTGATCAGCGGACCTCACGGTGGCGTGAGCGGTTTTTTCGAAACCGGCGCAACCCAAAGCGAGAGGCCTGCGTAGAAGAGGCCAACAGCAGCGAACGATCGCGGCGCCCCGCAAAGACGAGAGGCCTCCCGCGGTTCCATTCGATGCCGTTCCCGAAACACTCGGGCGACTTCGATCCGGCGGACATGGTGTCTTCCGGACACGCTCAAATCTTGTCCTTTTGGAGAACCACAATGTCCTTTACGCGCAAGACTCTCGCCACCGCCGTCGCCGCTTCGATCCTGCTCGCCGGGACCGCGCTCGCCGGCAACGTCATGGTCGGTGGCCAGGCGATGTTCCCGACGAAGAACATCGTCGAGAACGCCGTCAACTCGGCCGATCACACGACGCTCGTCGCCGCCGTGAAGGCCGCCGGCCTCGTCGACACGCTGCAATCGAAGGGTCCGTTCACGGTGTTCGCACCGGTGAACGCGGCGTTCGCGGCTCTGCCGGCAGGTACTGTCGACACGCTGCTCAAGCCCGAGAACAAGGCCGCGCTGACCGGCGTGCTGACCTATCACGTCGTGCCCGCGCGTCTGACCTACAACGACATCCGCAACATGATCAAGAAGGGCAACGGCCAGGCGACGCTGAAGACGGCGGCCGGCGGCACGCTGACGGCGGAGCTGAACGGCCCGGTCAACATCGTCCTGAAGGACGCGACGGGTGCGGCCGCGAACATCAGCGTCTATGACGTGATCCAGTCGAACGGCGTGATCCACTCGATCGACCGCGTGTTGATGCCGAAGTAACCCCCAGAAACTCGGCACCGGCCGGAGGCGGCCTCTCTCCCCTGCCTCCGGCCACTTTCTCCGACCACGGAGCATCGACCATGCGCGAGACGATCCATCCCTTCATCGTGCGCGCGACGCATTGGATCAATGCCGTCGCCGTCGTGATCATGATTCTGTCGGGCTGGCAGATCTACAATGCCGCGCCGATCTTTCCGTTTTCGTTTCCCGCGTGGATGACGCTCGGCGGTTGGCTGGGCGGGGCGCTTCAGTGGCACTTCGCGGCCATGTGGCTTTTGATGGCGAACGGCTTGGCCTATCTCGCCTATGGCGTTCTCTC
>JAEUML010000327.1 GCA_016792785.1 Alphaproteobacteria bacterium | reverse complement strand
CTGCATGCGAAGAACTTCGCCGCTGAGGCGACTGCGACGGCGACCGTGCGTTTTGTCGTCAACCCGGACTGGACGACGTCCGTCACCGTTTCGACGGACCTCAACTGGACGAGCGGCCCGCGTGTCGAAATCATCGGCGGCGTTTGGGTCGACATCCGGAGCCAGGTCGACGGCCCGGCGCGCGAGGCGTTGACCGCGATGGCGCAGAATCTGCAGAACGCCGTGCCTGCCGACCTCGTCTCGCGCGAAGTTCTGAAGGCCTGGAAGGTGCATCGCGTGCCCGTCTCCGTCGCTCCCGCGGTCTATGCGCGTCTCACGCCCCAGAACATCGGCTTCAGCGGACTCGACATCCATGACGATGCGATGCACATCGGCGTGATGATCGAGGCCGACACCGAAGTGTCGACCGTCGACGACGCGGCCCGCAGCATCGGTCCGCTGCCGCCTTTGGCCCGGCTCGCGCCGGCGCCGGGTGAACTCTCGCTGCGGCTTCCGCTTCGCGCGGACTACGACGTGGTGAAGAACGCCTTGAAGGCGGCGTTTGCCGGCAAGACGTTCCAAGCCGAAACGAAGGCCGGTAAGGTGACGGCGAAGATCGAAGACGTCTTCATCTTCCCGTCGAACGACCGCATCGTCTTTGGCTTGAAGTTCGATGCGTCGCTGCCCGGTCTCATCTTCGACACGGCCGGCACGGTGTTCGTGAGCGGCAAGCCAGTGACTGAGAACGACGGCACGCTGATCCGTCTGACGGATGTCAAGTTCGCGCGCCAGCTCGACAACGACATCTGGTCGTTGCTCTCGGCGGTCTTCGAAGGCGATGTCAAGGCGCTGATCGAGACCAAGGCGCGCGTTGATTTAGCGCCGCAGATCGCGAAGGTCGTCGAAGACGCGAAAGCCGCCGTCGCCGATCCGTCGAAGACCGCGGGCGTGAAGGTGACGATCCGCGACACCAAAGCCGCCATCGGCGACATCGCGCTCGAGGAAAAGTCTCTGGCTGTGATGGTGAAGCTTGATCTCGGCATCGACACGCAGCTTCAAAGCCTCCCGCTTAAGGCGGCGTCGGCGCAATAAATCTTGAAAGACTCGGCCCCGCAAGACAAGGTGGGGCCGCTCCTCTTAATATGGGGACATAATATTTTTCGCCCTTTTCAGGACTGCTGGCCCAATTCGGTAACAGCCCCCCTAATTCGGCCGATCGGAGCGCTTTGGACTGAACCCCATCGGTGAGACAGCAGAATTAGGGACAGTTCGTTGAGGCCAATGCCTTCTGCTGCACCATTACAGCAGAAGGCATTGGCCGATCTTCGAACTCCATCGGCGAGAGGTAGGTCAGCGTCAAATGGCGTCTCCGTCGATTGTAGGCCGTTTCGATGAAGTCACCGATGTGCGCGCGACGTCGATGTCGCGTAGTGCGACCCATCGACTTCCTCTACCTTGAGCGTTTTCATGAAGCTTTCGGCTATGGCGTTGTCATAGGGGCAGGCGCGAGGCGACTTCGTTCTTCATTTCTCGAACGTCTCCGCTTCCACGAGCTTAGGTCACAACAGGCTGGACTGCGTCTCCGTCAACTTGATGGGCTGCCGCGGCAAGGGAAGATTCTCGATTAGCCATGCCTCCATGTATAAGCACCTCACGGCGCTCGGGCTGTGTGTCGGCATCGGCTTGTAGCTGACGGCGCGTGCAGATCAAGCCGCATCATCGACGCCGGCGCGGATCATGCTGATGGGCGAGGTGCACGATGATCCCGACGGCCATCGCCAGCGCACTTACCCTTTGCGCTGGGAGGTGGAGGCGGGCTTTCGACCGGCACAGCTGATGGAACATAAGGGAAGAACACATTGGCGGGGGCACGACGACGTGTCGTTGCCCTGGCTGCTATCCGGGTCGAAAGCCTTGACTTGCGCCGTGTTTGTTCTATTTTTGTTCCACCCTTTACCGACCCGCGCCGCGGGCTCGGCTGCGACTTGAATCTGACTGGTCAATCACCCCCGACGCTCGCGGTCAGGTCGCAGGCGGCGTGGTCGTTCGTTTGGGCGTGGACGGACGTTGGCGGGGGCCTCACTGAGGTCGCGGGGCAGCAAACGGATGCCAAACGCATTTTGGTGTTCTGCAAACGGATTCCGAACGGATTATTCGGCGCTAATCCGCCAAATAAACGGATATAACGGATTTTGAGATTTTCATTCGCGCTCGGCTCGGAAAACCGCTGTTTTCCTGCCCTACTCCACGGAGCGATGCCTATGTCTGAGAATGCGGGGGCGCTGGCGGGCGTCAAAGTGGTGGACCTGTCGCGCGTGCTCGCGGGACCCTATGCCACGCAGATCCTGGGCGACCATGGGGCCGAAATCATCAAGGTCGAGCCGCCGCTGGGGGATGAGACGCGCGCGTGGGGGCCGCCGTTTCGTGATGACGGGGCGGGTAAGCGCGGGCCTTCGGCCTATTACACGAACATCAACCGCAACAAGCGCGGGATGGCGCTCGACCTCACGAAGCCCGACGCGCGCGAGATTGTGTTCACGCTGCTGAAGGATGCCGACGTTCTGGTCGAGAATTTCAAGATCGGGACGATGGAGCGGTGGGGGATGGGATTCGACGTGCTGTCGGCGCGCTTTCCGCGGCTGATCCATGCGCGGGTATCGGGGTTCGGGGCGGAGGGGCCGCTCGGCGGCATGCCGGGCTATGACGCGTGCGTGCAGACGACGGTGAGTTTGCCGAACTGCAACGGCTCCGTTGAGTCAGGGCCGGTGAAGCTCGGCATTCCGATGGTCGACATGACGACGGGGCTCAATCTCGTCATCGGCATCTTGATGGCGCTGAATGCGCGGCATGCGTCGGGCAAGGGGCAATTCGTCGAGGTCGCGCTCTATGACGCGGGGCTCTCGATCCTGCATCCGCATTCGGGGAACTATCTGATGGACGGGCGGTTGCCGAAGCTGCTCGGCAACGCGCATCCGAATTTGACGCCCTACGATCTTTATCCGACGGCGACGCGGCCGATCCTGCTCGGCGTCGGCAACGATGCGCAGTTCAAGAAGGCGATGGCGCTGCTCGGCATTCCTCACGCGGCCGACGATCCGCGCTTCAAGACGATGGCCGACCGCAATGCGAACCGGCCAGCGTTGACGAAGCTTCTGACGGAGACGTTCGCGAAGCTCGACGGGGTTGCGGTGACGATGGCGCTGCTCAAGGCGGGCGTGCCGGCGGGGACCTTGAACACGATCGCCGAGGTGCTGGACGACCCGCAGACGCAAGCGCGCGAGATGCTTGTCACGCGAAACGGATATCGCGGGATCGCCTCGCCGGTGAAATTGTCGCGCAACAAAGCCTCCACCCGTCACACGCCGCCGGATTTCGGGTCGGCGAACCGCGCGGTGCTGAAAGAGGCGGGCTATGATGACGCTGCGATCGATCGGCTGATCGCATCGGGGGCGGTCGTCGAGCGGCCGCAGGGGACATGAGGACATTCGCGGCGTGGTTGGCGTTGGCGTTCGGCACGTTCCTGGCGGTCGCCGAGGTCGTGCGCAACGGCGGGACGGTGCAGTGGTGGCCGTTCTGGGTGGTCGACTACATCGCGGTCGGGCTGTTGCTGTGGGGCGCGGCCGCCGTGTTGTGGCGGCCTTCGACGCGCGGACTGCCGGTGCTGACGGCTGGGTGGGGTTTTGCCTGCGCGATGTTTTGGATGTCGCTGTTCGGGCACATCGACGAGATGTCGTCGAGCGGCGTGCCGATGAGCCTCGACGGCATATCGTCGGCGACAGACGAGCCGATGCTCACGATCATCATCGGCGTGCTGTTCGCGATCACGGTTGTGGGGTTGGTGACGAGCTTGCTCGCCGAAGCGAAAGCCGAGTGAGTCTGCGCGGCGGACGCATTGAGTCAATTCACGCCAAGACGCCAAGACGCTAAGAGCGCCTTGGCGTGAAGCCTCTTAGGGTGCGAGATTGGCGCATGAAACTTAGCGTTCTTGATCAGTCGCCCATTCGCAAAGGCGGGACTGCGGCGGAGGCGGTGCGAGAGACGATTGCGTTGGCGAAAGCGTGCGAGCGGTTCGGGTATGCGCGCTATTGGCTGGCGGAGCATCACAACACGACCTCGTTCGCGGGTTCCACGCCGGAGGTTTTGATCGCGCGGGTGGCGGCGGAGACGGCCTCCATTCGCGTCGGCTCGGGCGGGATCATGCTGCCGCATTACTCGCCGCTGAAGGTGGCCGAGAATTTCCGGATGTTGGAGACGCTCACGCCGGGGCGCATCGATCTTGCGATCGGGCGGGCGCCGGGCGCCGACGGGCGCACGAGCGCGGCGCTGCAAGCCGGGCCGCAGGCGTGGGACATCGGCGTCTTCCCTCAGCAGGCGGCGTTGCTGCGGCACTATCTCGAAGAGGCGGCGGGGCTCGCGGAGTGGCCGGCGGGGCATGCCTATCGCAGCGTCCACGCCTCGCCGCGCGGGCCGGGCATGCCGGAGATGTGGATGCTGGCGTCGAGCGTGAACGGCGCGGTCTATGCAGCGGAGTTGGGCATGCCGCTCGCGTTCGCGCAGTTCATCAATCCGGACGGCAGCGGCGTCGAGGCGGCGGAGGTCTATCGCAAGCAGTTCAAGCCGCACGC
>JAEUML010000322.1 GCA_016792785.1 Alphaproteobacteria bacterium | reverse complement strand
TTTGCTCGCGGACTATGTCATCGCACGGCACACTCCGGACCTTGCCGGTGCGCCGCGGCCGTATCTCGCGCTGCTCGAAGCGGTGAGCGCGCGGCAGGCCGCGCTCGTCGCACGCTGGATGCATGTCGGCTTCATCCACGGCGTGATGAACACCGACAACATGGCCGTTTCCGGCGAGACGATCGACTATGGGCCATGCGCATTTCTGGATGCGTATGATCCGAGCGCCGTGTTCAGTTCGATCGATCACGGCGGTCGCTACGCGTTCGCCAATCAGCCGGCGATCGCGCAGTGGAACTTGGCGCGTTTCGCCGAGACGCTGCTTTCGCTCATCGATCCGGACACGGAGAAAGCAATTGCTGTCGCGAGCGACGTGATCGAGGCGTTCGGCGCGCGCTTTGCTTCGGCATGGCAGACGGGTATGCGGGCGAAGATCGGGCTTGCGCGCGAAGAGGCCGACGATCCAGCGTTGATCGAGGCATTGCTAGCAGCGATGCATGCCGGGGGCGCGGACTTCACGCTGACGTTCCGGCGGCTTTGCGATGCGGGCCAGGACGCGCGGGCCGACGGCGATGTGCTTGCGTTGTTCGCGCAGACGGGTGCGATCGAAGCGTGGCTTGCGCGTTGGCGCGAACGGCTGCAACGTGAGACCGTATCGCCGCAGGCGCGCGCAAAGGCGATGCGCGGCGTCAATCCCGCCGCCATTCCGCGCAACCATCGCATCGAAGAGGCGATCTTGGCGGCGGTGGCAGGCGATTTCGCGCCGTTCTCCAGGCTTCACGCTGTGCTGGTGCAGCCATTCGAAGCGGATGCCGCCGCCCACGACCTCACCCTGCCCCCGGCACCGCATGAGCGCGTGCTACAAACGTTTTGCGGGACGTGAGCGCGCGGCCAGCACGATCCCACTCGCGACATGTTGATTTGTCTCAATCCGCCGCGGGACTGCGGTGATAGGGTGGCGGCTTCAGCAGGAAGGACGCGATAGGACATGGCTCAGGCAAAGTCGAAACGCCCGGCGAAGACGACGAAGACGAAGGGATTTGCGCACAAGGTTGCGCGCGAGGCCGTATCCATTCGCACGGCCGAGGACAAGCTCACCGAGACCGTGCGTGCCGGGGTCGCTCAGGCATTGCGCAAACCGGGTCCGTTGCTCGAGACGGCAGCCGAGAAGGCCCGCGAAGCCATGGAGGCGACTCTTTCGGCCGGCGGCGATACGCTTTCCGCAGCGCGCAGCATCACGCGCGGCGTGTTGCTCGGCATCTCGGACGCGGGCGGCGACGGCGTCTCCGGCGCCGGCAAGGTTGTGACGCAGGTCGTCAACTCTGCATTGGCGGGCGGCGGCGAAGCGGTGTTCTCGGGGTGGCGCGCGCTGCAAGGTGTGGTCGACGCCGCGACCGCGCGCGGCGCCAATGTCGCGTCGGCCACGCAGCTGGCTGCCGACTTCCTGGCCAAGTCCGTTGTTTCCGCCGGCGAGAGTGCGACGGGCTTCGTTCAGCGGCTGATCCGAACGACCGTGCCGCAGAAAGCCGCGCCTGCGAAACGCGGGGCCAAGAGGAAGACGCGATCGGTTCGTGCCAAGACCCCGTGATTCCGCGCAGGGGTCGATGCGTCGCCGCGGTGAACGCTTAGGCTTTGCGCCAGGTCAACCGGCATGCGTCTCATGCGTGCTATGGTCCGTCATTGATCGAGAGGAGGTCATTCATGATCCACATCGATCTGCCGCACAATGCTTGGATTTTGGTTGGCGACGGACGCAAAGTGGTGGTCCTGCGCAACCAAGGCGATGCGGTCTTTCCCGACTTGAGGACCGTCACCGTATTCGATCAGGGGCGCGTGCCGCCGACGGCTGCGCTTGGCGCCGACAAGCCCGGCCGCACGCTGCCGCATCGCGACGGGCGGCGCTCGGGCATGGACGAGACCGACTGGCACGACCTCGAAGAGCACCGCTTCGCGGCCGAGGTGGCGCATGCGCTGGATGCGCGTTTCGCTGCGGACGAGGCGAAGGCGCTCGTGGTCGTAGCGCCGGCGCGCACGCTCGCCGATTTGCGGGCATCGTTTTCGCCCGCGCTCAGGCGTAAGATCATCGCCGAGGTCGACAAAGACCTCACCAAACACCCCGTTCACGAGATCGAGCGGCTGCTCTTCGCCGCCGGAAAGATGTGAGGAGGCGGACTATGCTTACACGCGCAATTCTGATTTTGGGATTGGCATCGGTAGTTGCGGCCGTTGCAGCTGTGGCGGCGGAGGAGGCCAAGAAGCCTTCGTCCTGCGCCTTCGTGCGGTCGATCGACGGGTGGGAGCCGATCGACGACACGCACGCCTACATCACCACGTCGCCGCGACGGAAGTTCAAAGTGACGTTCTTCGCGCCCTGCCGCGAGTTGAAGTGGGCTCTGTTCGCGCGGCTCGACACACGACCGAGTTCGTCGACATGCCTTTCGGTCGGCGACACGCTCGTCTTCGGGCGCGGCTCGCTGCTGCCGGCCAATCGATGGGAGTTCGAGGAACGCTGCACGATCACGGAGATCGAACCGATCGCCCTCGACGGCGAGAAGCCCAAGGACGGCGCGGCGCCGTAGGTCGGGCCGCTCTTCCTCTGGCGAACTGGCTGGGTTGACCACACATCAATGTGTCTGGGCCCCGGGCTGACAAGGCGTGGTCGGAGCGCGAAGGTTTGCGCCGCGGTCACGCTTTGATTTGCGGGGACATATGGGGTTGTTGCGCGTCGCGCTGGCGATGGCGGTGGTGCTGGGGCACTTGCCGCTCGCTTCCTTCAAGTTCATTCACGCCGGGACCGCCGTGCAGGCGTTCTACATCATCTCCGGGTTCTATATGGCGCTGGTGCTGGACGGGAAGTATGCGCGCGCGGGCTTGTTCTACTCAAACCGGTTGCTTCGGCTGATGCCGTCCTACTTCGTAATGATGGCGATCGCGGCGGCGGCGCTTTGGGGTTTGAACGCGAGCGCCACAGGTTCGCCCGAGATTTTCGCGACTGCATTCGCGCATCCCTTCACCTCGCTTGTCATGGCGTTCGAGAACATCGCGATCGTGGGGCAGGAGTTGCTGTTCTGGTTCACGATCGGCAAGGACGGCGCGCTCAGCTTCGATCCGACGGGAGCGCTTCCGAACGAGACGACGACTTTGGCTTGGCAGGCGCTGCTCGTGCCGCAGGCGTGGAGCCTGTCCATGGAGCTGATGTTCTATGCGATGGCGCCGTTTCTGGCGCGGCTCAGTTGGCGCGCGCTCGCCGCAATCGCGGGAGCAAGTTTGGCGTTGCGGTTCGCAGGCGCATGGCTGCCCGTCGACTTCGCGATCTGGGCCGGGCGATTCTTTCCGACGGCGCTCTATCTCTTCGTGCTCGGGATGCTGGCGCACCGGGCGTTGCCGCTTGTCGCGCGGTTGCCAGCGGCGTTCGGCTGGATCTTGAACGCCGCCGTGCTCACGATGGTCGTCCTCTTGCCGCTCAGCGATGTTGCGGCGCCCTTGCAGAAGTGGGTCGTGTTCGGTGGGATCGCGTTCGCGGCGCCGTTCCTGTTCCACGCGTTCAAGGCGAACGCGCTCGACCGCTGGATCGGCGATCTGAGCTATCCGCTCTATCTCTGCCATCTTGTCGTCATCGGACTGGTTCTAACCTTCGAACCGCCGATGGCGCTGTGGGTCGCAATCGGTGGATCGCTGGCGCTGTCGGCGGCGCTGCTCGTTCTTGTCGATCAGCCGGTCGATCGCTGGCGTCAGCGCCGAGCGGAACGAGCGGCGGGCAAGACACCCACGCTCGCCACGCCGCAATTGGCTTGAGGTTCAACCGCGCAGCGTCGCCCCTGTGGCTTTGGCGACGGCGCCTTCAATCTTGCTTGCCACGGCTTTGATTTCATCCTCAGTCAGCGTGCGGTCCTTCGGTTGCAGGCGCACGGCGATCGCCAGCGACTTCTTGCCAGGGTCGATGCCCTGCCCTTCGTAAACGTCGAAGACGGTGACGCTTTCGATGAGCGCGCGGTCGGCGCCGGCAGCCGCCCTCACGATGTCGGCGGCGGCGACCTTTGCGTCGATCAGGAACGCGAAGTCGCGCTCGACGGCTTGGAATTCGGCGAGGTCGAGTTTCGGTTTCGTCTTCGTCGGTTTCGCCTTTTGCGCGGGGAGCGTTTCGAGCATCACCTCGAACGCGGCCACGGGTCCGTCAAGGTCGAACGCTTGCAGGATGCGCGGGTGGAGTTCGCCGAAATAAGCGAGCACGTTCTTCGGCCCGAGCTTCAGCGCGCCGGAGCGGCCGGGGTGGTACCAGGCGGGTGCGTCGGTTGCGACTTGGGCTGCTTCGCCTGAGACACCACAGGCGTCGAGGATCGCGAGCACGTCGGCCTTTGCTTGGAACACGTCCGCGTTCCATGGCTGTTTGCCCCAGTTGCGCGGGCCGGCACCCAAGCGCAAACCGGAGGCCGCGGTCAGCTGCTCGCCGGGTTCGGGGCCGTAGAATTGCGGGCCGACTTCGAAGAGGCCGAGATCCTTTAGGCCCCGCGCGGTGTTGCGTTGGGCGGCGGCGAGGAGGCCCGGCAGCACGCTCGGGCGCATCGCGTCCAGGTCGGCGCTGATCGGGTTGGCGAGGATCAAGGCCTCCGGCACGCCGCCGAACAGCGTCGCTTGCGCGCGCGAGACGAACGACCAGGTCATCGCCTCCGATAGGCCGCGGGCGGCCAGCGTGCGCTTTGCGGCGCGCACGCGCTTTTGCATCGGGGTCAGCACCGCGGGTTGGATCGTCGCGGGGCGCGGCAGCGGGGTCGACGGTATCTTGTCGAGACCTGAGATGCGCACGACCTCTTCCACCAAGTCGGCGGGGCCGTGGATGTCGGGGCGCCAGGACGGGATGCTCACGCGCGTGCCGACGACGGCGCGGAAGCCCAAACGGTCGAGGATCGTCATGGCCTCGCCCTGGTGGATCTTCACGCCGCAGAGTTTTTCGACGAGCGCGGGGTCGAACGTGATCTCACGCTTCGTGTCCGGCGCGCGGCCGGCAACAGTTTGATCGGAAGGTTCGCCGCCGCACAGGTCGACGATCAGCTTCGTTGCGAGATCGAGACCGGCTTCGACAAACTCAGGATCGACGCCGCGTTCGAAGCGGTAACGCGCGTCGGAGACGATGCCGGCTTCGCGGCCCGTGCGCGCGGTGCGGACGGGATCGAAGTAGGCGCTTTCGATGAAGACGTTCGTCGTCGTCTCGCTCACGCCCGTGGTTTCGCCGCCCATGACGCCACCAAGGCCCAGGACGCCGTTGTCGTCGGCGATGACGCACATCTCCGTGTCGAGTTCGTAGGTCTTGCCGTCGAGCGCGAGGAAGCTCTCGCCCTTTTTCGCGAGGCGCGCGTGGATTTCGCCCTTGAGCTTGTCGGCATCGTAGACGTGCAGAGGCCGCGCACGGTCGAGCGACATCAGGTTCGTGATGTCGACGAGCGTCGAGATGGGGCGCAGACCCACGGCCTTCAACCGCTGTTGCAGCCACGCGGGCGACGGGCCGTTCTTCACGCCTTTGATCATGCGGCCGGCGAAAACCGGGCACGCGTTTGCGGTCTTGTCGTCGAACTTCAAGCCGATTGCCACCGGGTTCTTGAAGCGTGGGACGATCTTCACGGCGGCGTCCGGCTTCAGACGGCCCAAGCCTGCCGCCGCCAGATCGCGCGCGATGCCTCTGACGCCGGTGCAGTCCGGGCGGTTCGGCGTCAGCTTGATCTCGATCACCGGATCGTTGAGACCGAGCACGGTCGCGAACGGCGCGCCGACAGGCGCATCGGCCGGCAGATCGATGATGCCGTCGTGCTCTTGGCTGAGGCCCATCTCGCGTTCGGAGCAGAGCATGCCGTTCGACTCGACGCCGCGAATCGACGACTTCTTCAGTTCGAGGCCGGTGCCGGGGACGGTGACGCCCGCGTGCGCGAAGACGCCCTTCATGCCGGCGCGCGCGTTCGGGGCGCCGCAGACGACCTGCAGCTTCTCCTTGCCGGTGTCGACGATGCAGACGCGCAGCTTGTCGGCGTTCGGGTGTTTCTCGGCCGAGACGACATAGGCGACCGTAAAGGCGCTGAGCGCCTTGGCCTTGTCGTCGATCGCTTCGACCTCGAGGCCGATCGCGGTCAGCGTCTCGGCGATCTTGTCGACCGAGGCGTCGGTGTCGAGGTGGTCCTTGAGCCAGGAGAGCGTGAATTTCATTGCACGGTCTCCTTCACCGGCGTCAGGACTTCGATCAGACGGAAGCGTTCGCACACGACCAGCATGTCGGGCGAGAATGGGCCTTGGCGGCGGAAGTAGGTCTCGTGCGCTTCGCGCCAGTAGGCGTAGCTTTGGTCGCCTTCGCCTTCGTCGTGCGCGAACTGGGCATCGACCGTGTCGAACGGCTTCGTTTCGACCTCCGCGGTTTCGATCACGCAGCGCGGACGGTTCGCGCCGTCGAGCACGATCGAGCGACCGCCCGGTTTCGGAAGAGGCGCGCCTTCAGATTCGTATTGCCACAACGCGCCACAGGTCGCCGTCTTCTTGCCGGCGAGGACGAGTGCGAGCAATTCGTCGGCGAGCTTCGGGTTGTCGCCGAAGGACCAGCGCGGGAGTGCCGCGTACTTTTCGGGGACATTGTTCATCACAAACCTCCCCACCAATCGTCATGGCCGGGCTTGACCCGGCCACCCAGGAGCGCGCGACCCTGGGTGGCCGGGTCGCGCTTCGCTTGCCCGGCCATGACGACTTTTTTTGTGACAATAGCTGTTGTGTTGCCGTTCATCGGCTGAGCCCTCCGGCGAGCGACGGCACGTCGAGGGCCGCGAAGCCGTAGTGTTTGAGCCAACGCAGGTCGGCATCGAAGAACGCGCGCAGGTCGGGGGCGCCGTATTTCAGCATCGCGAGGCGATCGAGGCCCATGCCCCAGGCGAAGCCTTGGTACTTCGCGGGATCGTGGCCGCACATTTCGATGACCTTTGGATGGACCATGCCGCAGCCCAAGATCTCGAGCCAATCGCTGCCCTGCCCCAGCTTCACCTCGCCGCCCGAACGGTCGCAGCGGATGTCGACTTCGGCCGAGGGTTCGGTGAACGGGAAGTAGGACGGGCGGAAGCGCATCTCGACCTTCGGCACTTCGAAGAGCGCGCGGCAGAATTCCTCCAGGATCCACTTCAGGTGGCCCATGTGCGACGACTCATCGATCACGAGGCCTTCGATCTGATGGAACATCGGCGTGTGGGTCTGATCCGAGTCCATGCGGTAGACGCGGCCCGGCACAATGATGCGGATCGGCGGCTTCTGCGCCAACATCGTGCGCACCTGCACGGGCGAGGTGTGCGTGCGCAAAAGGTGGCGCGTGCCGTCGGGCTTGGCCTTCAGATAGAACGTGTCGTGCATCTGCCGCGCGGGGTGTTCGGGCGGGATGTTCAGCTTTGTGAAGTTGAAGTCGTCCAGTTCGATGTCCGGGCCTTCGGCGATCGCGAAGCCCATGTCGGCGAAGATCGCGGTCGCTTCATCGAGAATCTGGGAGACCGGGTGGATGCGGCCCTGCATTTCGGGGCGCACGGGAAGCGTGACGTCGACGCGTTCGGCGGCAAGTTTCGCTTCGAGCGCCGCAT
>JAEUML010000276.1 GCA_016792785.1 Alphaproteobacteria bacterium | reverse complement strand
TACCTCGCGCTCGAACTCCACGAGCCCGACCCGCCCGTGCGCGAGCGCATCGCCGCGAACTTCACGCAGTGGGTCGAGCGTGTCGACACGTGTCTGAACGATGCCGGCGATCGCTTGCCGAAAGGCCTCGACCGCCGTGCGCTCGCCCACTTCGTGCTGACCACGATGGAAGGCGCCGTCATGCAGTCCCGCACCTACCGAACGCTCGACGCGTTCGACGCCTCGATCAATCAGTTGCGCTCGTACTTCGATGCGCTCGAGGCGCAAGCGCGCACCGAACAGCGAATGAAAGGATAAGCCAAATGCGTGCCGCAATTCTCCTGCTCAGCTTCATGTTTGCACTGCCCGCCGCCGCCGGGCCCGTCGCCGATACGAGCTACAAGGCCGCCGACGGCACGCGCGTCCTGCGCCACGAAATCGTCGTGCCGGCATCGACCACGGAGGTCTACGCCGCGCTGACCACCGCCGAAGGTTGGCGCACCTGGGCCGTGCCGTTCGCGGTGATGACGCCCGCCTTCGGCGCGGGCGCGATCCTCGAAACGTCGTACAACCCGAACGCTAAGCCCGGTGAGGCGACGAACATCAAGAACAAGGTCTTGGCCTACATCCCCGAGCGCATGTTCGCGTTCCAGGCGGTGCAAGCGCCCACCGGCTTCAAGCACGCCGAGCTACTGGCGCACATCTTCACCGTCGCGGAGCTGGAACCTGTCGACGCCAAGAGCACGCGCATTCGCCTGTCGATGTTGGGCTACGCCGACGGGCCGGCGTTCGACGAACTCTACGGCCGCTTCGCGAAAGGCAACGCCTGGACGATGACGAAACTGTCGGAACGGTTCGAGAAAGGACCGATCGACTGGACGAAAGCAAAACCAAACAACTGAAGAGAGGCAAGAAAACGCATGGACTTCGGATCGATCAATTGGCTCGCGGCGATAGCAGCGGCCGTCGCGGCCTTCGTGCTCGGTGGCGCGTGGTACTCGCCGGCGCTGTTCGGCAAGCCCTGGATGAAGGCCTCCGGCATGACGGAGGAGAAGGTCGCGCAGGGCAACATGCCCGTGATCTTCGGCGTGTCGTTCGTTTGGGCGCTGCTCGGCGCGCTCTGTTTCGCGGCGTTCATCGGTCCGAAGCCCGAACTCGGCTTCGCAACCGCGGCCGGATTTGCGACGGGCTTATTCTGGATCACCGGCTCGTTCGGTATCAACTATCAGTTCGAACATAAGCCGCTCTCGCTGCTCGCGATCAACGGCGGCTACCACACCGTCCAGTACACGCTCTACGGCCTCATTCTCGGTCTCTGGCATTGAGGTGACACTGTGGCAGACGTCGAAAAGGCGGTCGCGACCCAGCTCGCGAACATCGAAAAGAAGACGGGCAAGACGCTCGCCCAACTGCACGCGGCCCTCGCCAAATCCGGCAAGACGAAGCACGGCGAGATGCGAACTTGGGCGATGGAGAAATGGGGCATCGGCTTCGGCGATGCGAACACGCTGATCCACGCGGCGCAGGCAAAACCAGCGCCGGCCGGCGGCGACGTGCTCGCGGATATCTACACCGACAAGAAGGCGCACCTCCGCCCGATCCACGACAAGGTAATGGACGCGATGAAGTCGTGGGGCGAATTCGAAATCGCGCCGAAGAAGGGTTACGTCTCGCTCCGCCGCAAGAAGCAGTTCGCGATGCTAGGCCCCAAAACGAACGATCGCATCGAACTCGGCCTGAACCTCAAGGACGGCATCGCGAGCAAGAAGATCGTCGCGCAGAAGCCGGGCGGCATGTGCCAGTTCATCGCCCCCTTGAGCAGCCCAACCGACGTCGACAAGGAAATCGTCGCGGCCCTGAAAAGGGCGTTCGACGCTGCGGGCTGACAGATGCTCGCGATTTCGTGTTCAGACCGATGGTGACGGTGGCGCCGACGGCGGCTTGAGCTGGACCCAGGGGAACCCCCAAAGTCGTTGTCCGCAAGAAGCAACGATCGAGGGACCTATCCATGCGCATCGCACCAGCACTCACCGCACTCGCGCTCCTCGCGGCTCCGGCAAACGCGCAAAGCAAACTCCCGTGGAAAGACGCAGCCCCAACGCCGCCCGCCGTTGCCGCCTCGCCCGAGTTCGAGAAGGCCGTGATGCCGCCCGTGATGGTCACGCTGCCCGGCATGGACAGGGTCCGCCTCTGGCGCGAGATCGACTACGCAAAGTCGCCAGACCCGTTCGTGCGCATGGACGTCTACGCCCCGCCCGGAAAACTGGAAAGGCGCGGCGCTGTTCTCTTCATCCACGGCGGCGTTTCGACGAAGGGGCAGGCGAAGGACTGGGGCATCTATCAATCGTGGGGACGCCTAGCGGCGGCCTCCGGCCTCGTCGGCGTGACGTTCACGCAGCGCTTAGGGTTCCCTGAGACGCAAATCAACGAAGCCGCCAGCGACGTCGCCGCCGCCATCGCCTATGTGCGCGCGAACGCGGCGACCTACGGCATCGACCCCAACCGCATCTGCCTCGCGGCGTTCTCAGCTGGCGGCCCGATGCTTTCGCCGTACATGTCGGCGGCGCCCGACCATGTGCGCTGCCTGGTCAGCGTTTACACGTTCCTCGACATCCGCCAGACGAAGGAACACCAAGCCGCCGAAACGCCCGAAACGCTGAACGCCTATTCGCCGATCCTGAAACTGGCGGGTGCAGGCCGCAAAACGCCACTCCTCATCCTGCGCGCCGGCGCGGACTCGATCCCGACGCTGCTGGACTCCGCCGACCGCTTCGCCGCCGAAGCGCTGAAGGCCGACTATCCGATGACGTTGATCAACCTGCCCGGCGCGCCGCACGGCTTCGACAACAAGGCGTGGAACGCACGCGGCGAGGAAGCGATCATCGAGACTCTGGCGTTCCTAAAGCGCCATCTGGGCCAGGAGTAATTGGACTGCAGGCTGCAGAAGAAAATTGACGGCAAATCAACTAGATACGCAGGAGAATTGCCGATCGCGCAGACCAGTATGGACTGCGAAGTCTAGGTGTGAACGACCTTGCCCGGGTTCATGAGGCCCAATGGGTCCAGTGCCCGCTTTACCGCCCGCATCGTCTCGATCGCCGTGCTGGACTTATAGCGTGTGATCTCGTCGACCTTGGCCTGACCGATGCCGTGTTCGGCGCTGATCGAGCCGCCATGCGAGGCGACGATGTCGTGCACCGCGCGCGCCACCACGTCCAGCCGGGCGAGGAACGCTGCTTTGTCGGCGCCCTTGGGCTGGCTGATGTTGAAGTGGATGTTGCCGTCGCCCACGTGCCCGAACGGCACGGGCCGCGCGCCCGGGATCAGCTTCTCGACGGCCGCCGTCGCCTCGGCGATGAAACGAGGGATCGCCGAGATCGGCACCGACACGTCGTGCTTCAGGCTCCCGCCTTCGGGCTTTTGCGCCTCTGACATCGCGTCGCGTAGACGCCAGAACGCCTGAGTCTGCGCCAACGACTGCGCCACGACACCGTCGACGATGAGCGAGGCCCCCGCCGCGTCGGCCAACACGTCGCGCGCAGCCCCGGTCTGGGCCACCGACGAAAGCGACACGTCCATCAGCACGTACCAAGGATAAGCCGCCGCAAGGGGATCGCGCGCGCCTGGAATGTGTGCGAGCACGAACTCAAGCCCCCGTCGGGGCATCAGCTCGAACGCCGTCACGCGGCCCGCCGCCCGCGCCTGCGCAAATGCGAGCAGCTCGACCGCCGCCTCGACGCTCGGCACCGCCGCAATCGCCGTCTCGATCGCTGCTGGTTTCGCGAACAGCTTCAGCACGGCGCCGGTCACGACGCCAAGCGTCCCCTCAGCCCCCACGAACAGCTGCTTCAGGTCATAACCCGTGTTGTCTTTGCGCAAACCCGAGAGCCCGTCCCAAACCTCGCCGGAGGGCAGTACCGCCTCGATCCCGAGTACGAGCTCGCGCATATTGCCGTAGGCCAGCACGCCCGTGCCGCCCGCATTCGTCGAGACCAGCCCGCCGATCGTCGCCGAACCTTCAGACGCCAGCGACAGCGGAAACAGCCGCCCCGCCGCGTCCGCCTCAGCCTGAACGTCGGCGAGGATGCACCCGGCATCGACCGTCATCGTGTTCGCCAGCGCATCGACCGCACGCACGCGGGTCATGCGCTTTAACGACAGCAGCACCTCCGCGCCGTTCGCGTTCGGAATCTGCCCGCCGACCAGCCCGGTGTTCCCACCCTGCGGCACGAGTGCCGTGCGTGTCTCGGCCGCGACGCGCACGATGTCCGCGACTGCCGCGGTATTCGCAGGCTTCAACATCAAAGCCGTTGCGCCCCTGTACCGCTCGCGCCACTCGACCAAATGCGGCGCGATCTCGCCCGCATCCTCGCTCCAGCCGCCGGTCCCCGCCGCCGCCTTCAACCGCTCCAGCACGTCGCGCGAAAGTGTCATCGCCGGTGATTGATCCGAAGGCCCGAGTGCAAACTGCGGAACCGCCCGTTCGCATCGGGGTCGAGGAAGTGCACGACCGGCGACTCGACGACGCCAGGCACGCGCCAGATGAAGATGTCATTGCCCGCGGGCTCGAGCGGGAAGGGCCCCTGCGTTCCGTAAAGCTCGCGCGCCCATTCGTCGAGCCAAGTCGAACTCAGCGTGAGCTTGCCGGCCTCCGCCGCAACGACGCTCACCGTGCTCCGCCGCGCATAGGTGCCGGCGTAACGCGCAGGTTCGATCTGTACGCCGGCGTCCGGCTCGACCATCGGCGTCATCGCAACGCCAGCCTCACCGAACACGTTCGTCGCGAACTCGCGGAACAAGCCGCCGCCGTCGCCGCCGTTGGTCAGCAACGCCAGCACCACACGCTTCTCCGGCAGGATGCGCAGATACGATCGCTGAAAGATCGACAAGCCGTCGTG
>JAEUML010000239.1 GCA_016792785.1 Alphaproteobacteria bacterium | reverse complement strand
CGCGATGCCTTCGCCGATCAGGTGGCCGACGAGCGGCGTGCGGCCTTGACCGCCACCGGCATAGACGTCGAATGCCAGCGCGCCGTTCGTGTCGCGGCGGATGACGACGCCGATGTCGTGCACCTTGATCGCGGCGCGGTCTTTCGGCGCGGCGGTGACGGCGATCTTGAACTTGCGCGGCAGGTAGGAAAATTCCGGGTGGAACGTCGACCATTGGCGGATGATCTCCGACCACACGCGCGGGTCGTCGACTTCGTCCGCCGCCGCACCCGCAAAGTGATCCGACGTCACGTTCCGAATGCAGTTGCCGCTGGTTTGGATCGCGTGCATCTCGACGCTGGCGAGATCGGCCAGGATGTTGGGCACGTCGGCGAGCTTCGGCCAGTTGTATTGAAGGTTCTGGCGCGTTGTGAAATGCGCGTAACCCTTGTCGTATTTGCGCGCGATGTGGGCCAGCATCTTCAGCTGGCGCGACGAAAGCGTCCCATAGGGGATCGCGACGCGCAGCATGTAGGCGTGAAGCTGCAGATAGAGCCCGTTCATCAGGCGCAGCGGCTTAAACTCGTCTTCGGTGAGTTCGCCTGACAGACGGCGGGCGACCTGACCGCGGAACTGGGTGACGCGCTCGTCCACGATCTTTTGATCGAACTCGTCGTAGCGGTACATGGTCTAAGCGGCCGCCTGCTTGCCGAGGTCGCGGCGTACGGTCGGGCCTGCGGCGCGGATGATCTCGCGCATCTTCACCGGGCGGCGGTCGGGCGCGACGTCGAACAGATAGGCGTGGACGAGGATCTGGTTGCGCTCAGCCTCGACGCCTTTGGCGAGAGCGGCTTCGCCTTCTTCAGCGGTCGTCAGGATTTGCGCGCCGGCAATGCTCTCGACCCACGCGCCGTCCGGCGCGAGGTAGACAACCTCGCCATCGCTCAGTCGGTTGGCTGTCAGAACCTGAGGCATTTCGCACGTCCAATCTCCACCTAGGATGGGGAGTAGGACCTATTATGTCAAGTTTCCACGTGAATTAAATTAATTCACGCAAAGTGAAGTATTATTCTCTCGGCCTGGCACTTTCGTGCCAGCGCTTGAGGGCTTGGCGCTCGATCCAGGAGAGTAGGGCGTAGATCGCGATGCCGATCGCAGAGAGCAGGGCGAGGGCGGCGAAGACTTTGGCCATTTGCAGGCGGTTCGTGCCTTCGGAGATGCGCCAGGCGAGGCCTGTCGAGGTGCCGGTGCCGGCTGAGAGTTCCGCGACCACGGTGCCGATGAGGGCCAGGCCGCCCGCGATCTTCATGCCGGCGAGCAGATAGGGGAGTGCGGCGGGGAACTGAAGCCGAACGAGGCGCTGCCATCGTGTGGCGCGGTAGAGGTCGAAGAGTTCGTGCAGTTGCCGGTCGGCGGAGCGCAGGCCCAGCGTCGTGTTCGCGAGGATCGGGAAGAACGCGACGATGACCGCGAGCACGAGCACGGCCGTCTCGCCGTTGTCGAGGCCGACCCAAATCGCGACCAACGGTGCGATGGCGACGATCGGCGTCACCTGCAGCGTCACGGCATAGGGCAGGAACGCGCGCTCGATCATGCGGCTCTGCGAGAAGATGACCGCGAGCGCTACGCCGAGCGTGAGCGCGATCGCGAAGGCGGCGAGCGTCGTGCGGATCGTGATCCAGGCAGAGGCCATCAACGACGACCAGTTCTCGATTCCTGCCGCGACGATCGCGGAGGGCGCGGGAAGGACGAACGGCTGGACCTCGAACGCGGCGACAGCCCACTCCCAACCGAGCACGACGGCGACGGCAACGAGCGCGGGCAGCGCGTAGGCGAGGATGTGGTCGCGGTTCATCGTGCGTCGTCCGTTTGGAGCGCGGCGCGCACGGCGCGGCAGCGTTCGCCGTAGAGGGGCGAGATGCGGAACTCCGGATCGCGCCGGCGCGGTTCGTCCATCGCGATGTCGGCGACGACGCGGCCGGGGCGCGGGCTCATCACGAGGATGCGAGAGGAGAGATAGACGCTTTCGTAGATCGAATGCGTCACGAAGACGATGGTCAGCTTCTGCGTCGCCCACAGCTCGCGCAGTTCGTCGTTCAGGCGTTCGCGCGTCAATTCGTCGAGGGCTGCAAACGGTTCGTCCATGAGCAGGATCGACGGTTTGGCGGCAAGCGCGCGGGCGAGCGAGACGCGCATTTTCATGCCGCCCGACAGTTCGCGCGGATAGGCGTTCGCGAAGGCGCTGAGCCCGACGAGGCCGAGCGCTTCGTCGACGCGGGTTCTCGCTGTGGCCGCGTCGAGGCCTGCGAGATCGAGCGGCAGGCGGACGTTCGCTTCGACCGTCGTCCACGGCATGAGTGCCGGGTCTTGGAAGACGAAACCGAGCGCGGGGGGCTTGCCGTTCCATTTGAGCGCGCCTGCGGTGGGTTCGGTGAGGCCTGCAATCAGGCGCAGCGCCGTGCTCTTGCCGCAGCCGGACGGGCCGACCAGCGAGACGAAATCGCCGTCCTGGATCGCGAAGGATACGTCATGCAGGGCTTCGACGCCGCTCGGGAAGCGCTTCGTGACGTGGTCGAAGGCGAGCAGCAAGGTGTGCGCTACGGCTTTTTCGCAGGTGCGGGTTTGGGCTTGGCGACGCCGCGTGCCTTGTTCACGAAGGCATGCGTGTAGGCCTTCGTCGCGTCGAGTTTGGCGTCGTAGACCTTGTTCGCCATCATCAAATCGACAAACGTTTTCCAGCGCGCGTCCGTCATGGCGCCCACGCCGAGTTTCGCCGCGTCGCCGCCTTGGACCATGCCGCGCGTCTTCATTTGGCCGATCGCCTGGGTGATAATGTCGTCGGTCATTTCGGGGTTTGCTGCCTTGATGAGGTCGTTGCCGGGCTTCGGATTGCTACCCAGATAAGCGTTCCAGCCGTCGATCGAGGCGTCGACGAACGCTTGGACGATCTTCGGGCGTTCGCGCACGTCTTTGCCGCGCGCCATGATGAAGTTCGCGTAGCCCGGGTAGCCGTAGTCGGCGAGCAGGAAGACCTTCGGCTTGATCTTGCCCTGGGTTTCGATCGTGAAGGGTTCCGACGTGACGTAGCCTTGTTGGATCGCCTTCGGATCGGACAGGAACGGGGCGAGGTTGAACGTGTATTTCCTGATCTGTTTGTCGTCGAAGCCGTAACGCGCGCGCGCCCAAATCCACCACGTCGAGATCGTGGCGTCGGAGATCATGACGGGCTTGCCCTTCATGTCGGCCAGCGTCTTCACGTCGTCGCGCGGATGGGTGATCAGGACCTGCGGGTCCTTTTGGAAGATCGCGGCGACGGCCATCGCGTCGGCGCCGGCGGCGACGAGGTTCAGGGGTTGAAAGTGGTTCGAGCCCATCGCGAAGTCGACGGCGCCGGCCGCGATCAGCTGCGGCGTGTTCACGGCCGGGCCGCCCTGTTTGATCGTGACGTCGAGGCCCACCTTCTCATAGAGGCCCAGCGCCTTTGCCTGATAGAAGCCGCCGTGTTCGGCCTGCGCCTTCCAGTCGGTGACGAACGTGACTTTCACGAGCGCAGGCTTGGGCGCTGGCTTTGTCGCATAGGCCGGGGTGGCAGCGAGGCTTGCCAGGACGATGAGCGCGGCGCGGCGGGTGAAGGGGAGCATGGGGACGGTCTCGTGTGACGGCGGCGGACCTTAGCCCAGGGTCGTGGGGCGCGGCTAGCGCAGCGGTGCGCAGTCCGCGGCGCGGCGCTGGCGATCCAATTCGGACTCGCGTGCGTCGTCGTTGACGAGCGTGCGGAACAGCACGATGCCCGTCGTCGTCGGCGCGGACACGGTGATCGTCCCCTCCGGCTGTGGGGGCACGATCTGGCCTTTGCCGATGAGGACGATCGACGCGGGTTTGCCTCCGGTCTGCGTGTCGTTCAGCACGAAGAAATTGTCCGTGTTCGCGGCGTAGAAGGCGACGGACCAATACGTGTCGGTGGGCGCGGCGGTCGTGATCCTCACTGGGTTTCGCGACACGTCGTAGACGCAGGTCGAGTAGAGAAGATCGGGGCTGGGCTTGACGATGCGGCGCGCGGCGGCGGTCGCGCGCTCGCCGTGCGTGATCGTGTTCACGCCTTTGCCGATCGTCGCCGCCATCGCACGCCACATGATGAACTGCGGCGCATAGGCGACGGCTGCCACATGGATGCCGGCGGCAACTGCAAGCGTGAACACGGTCCAGCCAAGAAGGCGCGCGATCATGAGCATGCCTCCTTCACGATCGCGGGCAAGGCTACGGTCGCGGGATCGTCCTTCACGGAGGCCGCCGGATGATAGAGGCGCAGCGTCAACTGGAATCCGTCGGCCGCGGTCGCGATCCAGTTGTTCGGCTCCTCGGTCTGGGAGAGGCGCACGACGAAGGCGCCGTCGGCTGAGCGCACGACACTGTTCTTGGTGACCGACCATCGGCGCGTCGACGTGTCGACCAAGAAGTGGTCCTTCGCGTAGACCGTGATGCTCCACCAGCGCGCATCGGGATCGCGGCCTTCGACGCGATAGGTGCAGGCGCCGTTCAGCGTCTCGCCCGCGCTGTCGGTGGTGGCGTTGTAGTAGATCGTCTCGTCCTTGTTCAGCGCGAGCAGGCCGCCGATCGCGACGCTGGCGCGCGTATACATGTCGGCGTCAGCGCCGCCTGTCGTCAGGCTGGTCGACCACGGGCCATTGACGATCTCACCGCCGAAACCGGGACGCACGGACAGATAGGCCGAGCCCAAGCCCAGCACGACCGCGACGACCAACGCGCCCAGCAAACGCAAAACGAATCCCATGCGCGACTTTAGACGCGCGGAAACAGCGGGCGCTAGAGCATGACGAAGCTGCGGTTGAGTCGGCGGCTTAGATTAGCGCGCTACCGCCCCCTCTGTGGGGCGGTAGCTCTCTAATTTGGCGCTCAGTTAGAACGGCGACTCCGCGTCGGGGTCGGGTTCCGGTTGGCGATAGGGGCCTTCCGGTTCGGGCGCGGGTGTGGGTGCCGGGCGTTCCACCGGCCGCGGTGCGGGGCGCGGCGGGGCTTCCGGTTCTGGTTCGCGAGAGGCGAGTTCGCGCGCGGCCTCTTCAGCGGCGCTGGCCTCTTCTTCCGGCTGCTCCACCTCTGCGGGCGCGACGGGTGCGGCCTGCGGGACATAGCGCGGCGGCATTGGCGGCGGGGGCGGCGGCGGAAGCGCCATTTCGTCGGCGCCGAAGATGCTGTCGAAGAAGTCTTCGACAACACTGCGGTCGCGGCTTCTGGGGTCGCGGTCGTTGCCGCGCTCGATCCAGGGATCGTCTTCCTCAGTGTTTTCGCCGTCGGCGGTGTCGTAGCCGCCGTACATGTCGATGCCTGGCAGGCTGTGCGCGGGCACGTTGCGGTGCGCGGCCACCATATAGTTCTTCCAGATGGAGGCGGGCAGGCTGCCGCCCACGACCTTTTGCATCGACGTGTTGTCGTCGTTGCCGAGCCAGACGCCGGCGACGAAGTCGGCCGTGTAGCCGACGAACCATGCATCGCGCCATTCCTGGCTCGTGCCGGTTTTCGCGGCGGCCTGGCGCGGGTCGAGATCACCGCGCTGTCCGGTGCCGGTCTGGATGACCTCGAACAGCATCTGGTTCATTTCTTCGAGCGAGCGCCGGTTCATCACCGGAATGGGCGGCGCCGGGCGGTATTGATAGAGGACGGTGCCGTCTGTGGTTTTCACATCGAGGATGACATAGGGGTCGACGCGGTTGCCCTTGTTCGCGAAGGCGGCAAAGGCGCGCGTCATCTCGAACAGCGTCACTTCCGATGTGCCGAGCGGCAGCGAGCGGTTCGGCTCGAGCGGCGATTGGATACCTAAGCGCTGCGCGACGGCGATGATCTTGCGCCGGCCCACTTCGTCGGCGACGCGCACGGCGACCGTGTTGATCGATTTCGCCAGCGCTTCGCGCAGCGTGATTTCACCCAAGTACGAACCGTCATAGTTCTCCGGCGACCAGCCGCGGTTCTCGTAGGGCGCATCCTCGCGAATATCGTCGGGCGTCAATCCGTGTTCGAGCGCTGCGAGATAAACGAACGGCTTGAACGACGAGCCGGGCTGGCGGCGCGCTTGGTACGAGCGGTTGAATGTGGATTGCGTGTAGTCCTTGCCGCCGACGATGCTGCGGATCGCGCCCGACGGTTCCATCGCGACGAGCGCACCTTGCGTGACGGCGCGGCCTTTGCCGTCCTTTTCCAGCACGGCGGTGATCGTCTTTTGCGCGACGGTCTGCAGGCGCGTGTCGATCGTGGTGCGGACGACGAGGTCCTGGTTCGGGCGGATGTCGAGCTTGGTGAGTTGGTCCATCACGAAGTCGGCGAAATAGTTTGCGCTTTCGACGCCCTCGCGCAGCACGGGTTTGGCGGGGTTCTCTTTCGCCTTCTTCGCCTGTTCCTCGTTGATCTGGCCCGCTTCGAGCATCAGGTCGACGACCATGCCGGCGCGCTGCTGGGCGACCTTTAGGTTTGCGTCCGGCGAATAGCGCGAGGGTGCGCGGGTCAGCGCCGCCAGCATCGCAGCTTCGGGCAGCGTCACGTCGCGCACGGACTTGTCGAAATACTCGCGCGCGGCCGCGTCGACGCCGTAAGCGCCCGAGCCCAGATAGATGCGGTTCAGATAAAGCGTGAGGAT
>JAEUML010000227.1 GCA_016792785.1 Alphaproteobacteria bacterium | reverse complement strand
TGGCGGCCCCGACACGCCGTGGCAGGAGCGTCGGGCGCAGAGCGCGAAGTTCGCCGACGCGTTCGTGACGCCACCCAATGTGCGGATCGAAGCGGGCTCCCTCGGAGGCATCGCCTGCGAATGGGTGAGAGCGGACGGGGCACCGGGAAGCCCCGTCTTCCTGCACTTTCATGGTGGCGGCTATGTGATGGGTTCGCCGGCGTTGTCGCGCGCGCTGACCACGCAATTGGCGCTGTCGCGCAAAATGTGCGTTGTCAGCGTGGACTATCGTCTGGCCCCCGAAGCACCCTTCCCCGCCGCGCTCGACGATGCGGTGGCGGCCTATGGTGCACTGCTCGAAACCACTCCGGCCGCGAACATCTTGGTCGGCGGAGAGTCCGCGGGCGGCGGGCTTGCCGTGGCCATGCTGGCTGCGGCGCGCGACGCCGGTTTGCCCATGCCCGCCGGCGCGGTTGCCATCAGCCCTTGGACCGATTTGACCTGCAGCGCCGCCAGCTTCGACGTTCACGCCGCGCACGATCCGTTGCTTACGCGACGAAGTTTGCGGGAGATGGCCGAGGTGTATTTGGCCGGATCCGACGCGCGCTCGCCGCGCGCATCGCCGCTTTTCGCGGACCTCAGAGGCTTGCCGCCGCTGCTCATTCACGTGGCGGGCGAAGAGGTGTTGCTCGACGACGCACTGCGCTTGTGCGAACACGCGATTACGCAGGGCGTTCGCGCGGAGATCAGCGTGTGGCCGGAAATGATCCACGTCTGGCACATGTTCTATCCACTGCTGCCCGAGGCTGCGGCGGCGACGCAGCAGATCATCGATTTCTGCGAACGTGTGCAGCGCAGCATCGAAGGCTGAAACGCTTTCGTTGCGGATATTGTAACACGTGTTATGTTTGGAGGCCGGTTCGGGGAGGCGTCTGCCGACGGCGTGCTATTCGGGGGGAACTCATGCACCATATGCCTTTGCGCGTGCTTCTCTTGGCGGCGGCTTCTGCAACCGTCATGTCGAACGCTTCCTTCGCGGCGGACGCCGTCAAGGAAGAGGAAGCGAAAGCCGGCCAGATCGAAAAGGTCGTCGTGACAGCGCAACGGCGCAAAGAGAACGTGCAGAAAGTTCCGGTGGCGATCACCGCGATTGGCGGCGACCAACTCGAATCCCGCAGCATCCAGAGCTTCGAGGACTTGGGCGCGCGCGTTCCATCGCTTCGCTTCGGCGCGGGCGTCACCGGCGGCGAGAACGTCATCACGATGCGCGGCCTCGGCAGCCAAAACACGACGAACGGCGGCGAAGCGCCTGTAGCCTACAGCGTCGACGGCATCTATCTGCAGCGCACGACGGCCGTCGATCCCGAGTTCTACGACATCGAACGCATCGAAGTCCTGCGCGGCCCGCAAGGCACGCTCTATGGCCGTAACTCCGTCGGCGGGTCGGTCAACGTGATCACGCGCAAACCCAGCGACGAATTCTCGGCGGGCTTCGACGCGCTGATCGGCGACTACTCCGCGCGCATCTTCCGCGGCTATGCGACAGGCGCGCTGATCGACGAAGGCGAATTCAAGGTGATGGGCCGCATCACCGCCGTTTCGTCGGAACATGATCCCTACGCCACGAACTTGTCGACAAAGCCCACGGCGACCCACAACCAAGACGCCGAAGACATGTATATGCTGCGCGGGCAGCTCTATTTCGTGTTCTCCCCCACAGTCGATCTGCAACTGTCGGCGAGCCGTCTCGATTCCGACGGCCTCGCGGCTTCAAATACCGCGTGGTGGCAGACGCCGACGCGCTTCATGACAGGGCCTACGCCGATCACACCAGGCTCAGCGTGCGACTTCAGCACGAAGGCCAAGTTCAATCCGCGCGTGTTCTGCCGCGACGCGGCGGAGGTTGCATCGAATGTGGTGGAACTTTACTCCGCGACGCTGAACTGGGACATGGATTGGGCGACTCTGACCTTCGTCAATGGCTATGCGTCGAGCGACGTCAGCCAGACGAGCGACGGCGACGGTTCCGATCTGCCCCTGGCGATCGGCCGACGCTGGATCATGGACAACGAGCAGTTTTCGAGCGAACTGCGCTTGGCGTCGAACGACGCCGAGTCGCCGGTGCAGTGGATCGGCGGGCTCTATTATTTCTGGGCGCGCAACTACGAAGACTTCGAATACGAAGACACGGGGCTCAACGACGACTTCTCGATCACGCCGGCGATTCCGGACCCGATATTTGGGGTTGGTTACTTCGACAATTTCATCTTCTCGAGCTACGGCACGCAGAAGACGAAGTCCTGGGCATCGTTCGGGCAAGTCGACCTGAACCTCGCCAAGACGTCGATGGACATCCCGCTTACGATTTCGGCGGGCTTGCGCTACATCGACGACAACAAGTCGGGTTTCAACTTCTTCCAGTACCAGTTGCCGTCATTCTTCGGCTTTTCGACTATTGCATCCGGACCGTTCGACAAGAGTTGGACGGCGGTGACCGGCAAGTTCGGATTGCAGTATCAGTTCAGCGACGACTTCATGGCTTATGCGTCGGCGTCGCGCGGTTATCTTTCCGGTGGCAACATCATCGGGCTTGCTCAGGTCTACAACCCTGAAAGCGTCTGGTCGTATGAAACTGGGTTCAAGTCGAACTGGTTCGACCGCCGCCTGCAGTTGAACGTGGCCGCCTATCACGCCGACATCACCGATCTTCAGGTCTTCATCCAAAGCGCCGGCGCGTCGCGGCTGGACAATGCGGGCTCGGCGCGGGCGCGCGGTCTCGAAATCGAAGCGGTCGCCATTCCGGTCGAGAATCTGCGCCTCGATCTGACGGCGACGTTCACCGACGCGGAGTACGAAGAGTACATCACCCAGGACGGGCGTTTCGGAATTCCGCCGGCTTTCTGCACTCTACCTGGCGGTCAGTGCGATTTCGCCGGAAATTCGCTGAACCAGACGCCGCCCTACACGGTGAACCTGGGACTTGAGTATGCGTTCGTGACATCCATCGGCACGTTCACGCCGCGCGCCGACCTCTTCTGGTCGGGCGAGGTTTTCTTCCTGCCCGACAACATCGATCTGGCGCGGCAGGGACCTTACAGCCGCACCGACCTGCGTCTGACGTGGACGGATCCTTCCGAGATGTGGCGTGTGGACGCCTTCGTCAAGAATCTCGAGGACGAGGACGTGATCTCAAACGACGGCCTGCAGTCGATCTCGCTCGGTCAGCAATTGCTGCAGCCCGACAACTACGTCTACTACCCGCCACGCACAGTCGGGCTGCGCGTCGGCGTGAAGTTCGGCAAGTAGCGCCCGCTGGACCTCTGAACGCGAAAGCGGCGGACGCCAGGTTTCGGCGTTCGCCGCTTTTTCTTTGCGGTATGCTGGGGGCATTCGAACGGAGCACTCATGCAAAGACTTGAGAACAAGGTGTGCCTTGTCACGGGCGGAGCGAGCGGGATTGGGCGCGCGTGCGCGGTCGCGCTTGCCGCCGAGGGCGCCATGGTCGTCGTCGCCGATCTCGACGAGCATGGGGGCACGGAGACCTGCGCCGAGATCGAGCGCGCCAAGGGTGTCGCGCGGTTCCGGCGCCTTGACGTGGCGGAAGAGCCGGGCTGGATCTCGGCAATGGACTGGGTGAGGCGCGAATTCGGCGCGCTCCACGTGCTGGTCAACAATGCCGGGGTCTGCATCGCGATGCCGCTGCTCGACATGCCGCTGCAGACATGGCGCAGGCAGATGGCGATCAATCTCGATGGCGTTTTCTTAGGAACGAAAGCTGCATTGCCATTGATGGCGGCTGCCGGCGGCGGATCGATCGTCAACGTGTCGTCGGTTGCGGGCCTCAAGGGCATCGCGGGCTTGAGCGGCTACTGCGCGACAAAGGGCGGCGTGAGATTGTTCACCAAGGCGGTGGCACTCGAATGCGCCCAGGCC